>NZ_AYWC01000005.1:0-356893 GCF_000502615.1 Mesorhizobium sp. LNJC405B00
GATATCGCTGGCGCGAACCACCACGAAAGCGCAAGTTTCAGTCCATGCCAAAGCTATCTTAGCGCCTATGCCCTTGTGGGGAGGGTCGCTGCGCAGCAGCGGGGTGGGGGTCGGCGCCGCACCCCCTCACTGCGGCACGTGCCTCACCGCGCCCTTGTCTGCGCTGGTGGCGAAGGCTGCGTAAGCGCGCAGCGCGGTCGTCACCTTGCGCTTGCGCTTTTCCTCGGGCTTCCAGGCCATGGCGCCCTTTGCCTCCATGGCCGCGCGGCGCGCATCTAGCTCGGCGTCACTGACCGCCAGACGTATGGTGCGGTTGGGGATGTCGATCTCGATCGTGTCGCCCTCTTGCACCAGCCCGATCAATCCGCCTTCGGCCGCCTCCGGTGAGGCATGGCCGATCGACAGGCCTGATGTGCCGCCCGAGAAGCGGCCGTCGGTGACCAGCGCGCAGGCCTTGCCGAGGCCTTTCGACTTTAGATAGCTCGTGGGGTAGAGCATTTCCTGCATGCCGGGACCGCCGCGCGGTCCTTCATAGCGGATGACGACGACATCGCCGGCCTTGATTTCGTTGGACAGGATCGCCTTCACGGAAGCGTCCTGGCTTTCGAACACGCGGGCCGGGCCGGTGAACTTCAGGATCGACTCGTCAACGCCGGCCGTCTTCACGATGCAGCCGTCGAGCGCCAGATTGCCTTTCAGCACGGCAAGGCCGCCGTCTTTCGAGAACGGCGTCTCGGCTGAGCGGATGACGCCCTTCTCGCGGTCGAGGTCGAGCTCGTCCCAGCGGCGGTCCTGGCTGAAGGCGACCTGTGTCGGCACGCCACCCGGAGCGGCGAGAAAGAAGTCGCGGACGCTCTGGCTCGAGGTGCGGGAGATGTCCCAATGGTCAAGCGCTTCGCCCAGGCTTGCCGTATGCACCGTGGGCAGGTTGCGGTTGAGCAGCCCGGCATTGTCGAGCTGGCCGAGGATCGCCATGATGCCGCCGGCGCGGTGGACGTCTTCCATATGCACGTCGGACTTGGCCGGTGCGACCTTGCACAGCACCGGAACGCGGCGTGACAGCCGGTCGATGTCTTCCATGGTGAAATCGACCTCGCCCTCATGGGCGGCGGCCAGGATATGCAGCACGGTGTTGGTCGAGCCGCCCATGGCGATATCGAGCGTCATGGCGTTCTCGAAGGCGCCTTTGGAGGCGATGCTGCGCGGCAGTGCCGACTCATCATCCTGCTCGTAGTAGCGCTGGGCGAGATCGACGATGAGATGGCCGGCCTCGACGAACAGCCGCTTGCGGTCGGCGTGGGTTGCGAGGGTCGAGCCATTGCCGGGTAGCGACAGGCCGAGCGCCTCGGTCAGGCAATTCATCGAATTGGCGGTGAACATGCCGGAGCACGAGCCGCAGGTCGGGCAGGCCGAGCGTTCGATGACCTTGACGTCCTCGTCGGAGATCTTGTCGTCGGCGGCGGCAACCATGGCGTCGACCAGGTCGAGCGCTTGTGTCTTGCCGGCGAGCACCACCTTGCCGGCTTCCATCGGCCCCCCGGAGACGAAGACGCTTGGGATATTGAGGCGCAAGGAGGCCATCAGCATGCCGGGCGTGATCTTGTCGCAATTGGAGATGCAGACCATGGCATCGGCGCAATGCGCGTTGACCATATATTCGACCGAGTCCGCG
The DNA here is from genome assembly GCF_000502615.1 of Mesorhizobium sp. LNJC405B00. NCBI lineage: Bacteria > Pseudomonadati > Pseudomonadota > Alphaproteobacteria > Hyphomicrobiales > Phyllobacteriaceae > Mesorhizobium > Mesorhizobium sp. LNJC405B00. Next base: position 1,673 of record NZ_AYWC01000005.1, read on the forward strand.
ATCAGCTCGCGCGACGGCAGCGAATAGAGCATGCCGTCATGGCCCATGGCGATGCCGTCATCGACGGCGATGGTGTTGAATTCCTTGGCGACACCGCCGGCCTTCTCGATCTCGCGCGCCACCAGCTGGCCAAGGTCCTTGAGATGGACATGACCCGGCACGAACTGGGTGAAGGAATTGACCACCGCGATGATCGGCTTGCCGAAATCCGAGTCCTTCATGCCGGTGGCGCGCCACAGGCCGCGGGCGCCGGCCATGTTGCGGCCGTGGGTGGTAGTGCGGGAGCGATAGGCAGGCATGAATGTTCCTTGGCTGGTTGGCTGCGCTCAACGCGGAGCGTGGCGGCGCTTAATTTGGACCGCGGGGTTTATAGACCGGCAAGTATGGTCTGGCCACATTTTTGCAATGCGCCAGAGTCTCGCTGAAATCAGGGTTTCGAAAAAGATTGCCGGCCAGTGTCGGATCGCTAGCCCGGCATCCGTCCTTGGGACGACGGCAAGGGAATGGCACCATTTCTATAAGTCAGCCGCTTCACCTGTAACCGCAACCAAACACCCGAGGAGCATGACATGCAAAAGATCACCACCTGCCTGTGGTTCGATGGCCAGGCCGAAGAGGCGATGAATTTCTACGTTTCCATCTTCAAGAACTCGAAGGTACTGAGCGTGCTGCGTTGGCCCGAAGGCCATACCGATGCCGGCAAGGCGCTGGTAACCACGTTCGAACTCGACGGCGTGCAGTTCCAGGCGCTGAACGGCGGACCGCAATTCAAGTTCAACGAGGCGATGTCACAGTCGATCGACTGCAAGACGCAGGAAGAGGTCGACTATTTCTGGGACAAGCTCATCGAAGGCGGCGGCGAACCGTCGCAATGCAGCTGGCTGAAGGACAAGTTCGGCGTCTCCTGGCAAGTCGTGCCGGAGCAACTGCCGCGCCTGCTTCTGGATCCGGACCGGGCCAAGGCCGGGCGGGTGATGTCGGCGATGATGCAGATGAGCAAGATCGATATTGCCAAGATCGAGGAAGCTGCGAAGGGGTGAGAAGCGGCCGCGTAGCGGACGAAAAGCCAATTGCTTTGCTTTTCGAGCTTCGAACGCCCTGAGCCACGCGAACGGCCGGCGCGCGTTGGAGCCAATTGACCCTTCAAGGTCGGCGCTGCCCCTCATCCGCCCTCGGGCACCTTCTCCGCGTAAGCGGGCAGAAGGAAAAGGGGCGCCTTACGCCGCCTTGTCGCGGACCTGGTAGTCCTTGATGGTGGCGAAGCGGATCGCCCTCCAGCGTTCGGCTTCGTAGTTCAGCGAGAAGGCGTTCTGGGCCAGAAACACCGGGTCGTTGTCGAGATCGCGGGCGATGTCGCCGCGATGCGCCTCAATGAAGCGAAGCGTTTCGGCCTTGTCGTCGGCAGAGATCCAGCGGCAGACCGAGAAGCGCGACATTTCGAATTCGACCGGCAGCGTGTATTCGAAATTCAGCCTTTCCTTCAAGACGTCGAGCTGCAGCGCGCCGACAACGCCGACGATGGCCGGCGAGCCGTCTTCCGGCGAAAACAGCTGCACGACGCCTTCCTCGGCCATCTGGTGCAGCGCTTCCTTGAGTTTTTTCGCCTTCATCGCGTCGCCGAGGCGCACACGGCGCAGGATTTCCGGCGCGAAGTTGGGTACGCCGCGGAACAGTATCTCCTCGCCTTCGGTCAGCGTATCGCCGATACGCAGCGTGCCGTGGTTGGGAATGCCGACGACATCGCCGGCAAACGCTTCGTCGGCGGTGACGCGGGTGCGGGCAAAGAAGAACTGCGGCGCCGACAGGCTCATCGGCTTGCCGGTGCGCACCAGCTTGGCCTTCATGCCGCGCTCGAGCTTGCCCGAACAGACGCGCACGAAGGCGATGCGGTCGCGATGGTTGGGGTCCATATTGGCCTGGATCTTGAACACGAAGGACGTCATCTTCTCCTCCGTCGCCTCGACCTTGCGGGTGTCTGCGTCCTGCGCACGCGGCGGCGGGCCGAAGGCGCCGAGCGCCTCGATCAGGTCGCGCACGCCGTAATTGCGCAGCGCCGAGCCGAAATAGACCGGTGTCAGATGGCCTTCGCGGAAGGCGTCGATGTCGAGCGGGCGGCAAGCTTCGCGCGCGAGCTCCAGCTCCTCGATGAAGGCCTCGCGCTCGTTTTCCGGCAGCAGGCCGGCGACGCGGTTGGAGTCGGGGCCGTTGACCGGCGTGCGGTCTTTCTCGGCATCGCCCCTGCGCACAGCGTTGAGCGCCAGGTGGTAGGTGCCGGCAAAAGTCTTGCCGCGGCCGATCGGCCAGGTGATGGGGGCAGTGTCCAGCGCCAACTTCTGCTCGATCTCGTCGAGAATTTCGAACGGGTCGCGGCTTTCGCGGTCCATCTTGTTGATGAAGGTGATGATCGGGATGTCGCGCAGCCGGCAGACTTCGAACAGTTTCAGCGTGCGCGGCTCGATACCCTTGGCGGCGTCGATGACCATGACGGCGCTATCGACCGCCGACAGGGTGCGGTAGGTGTCGTCGGCAAAATCCTCGTGGCCGGGCGTATCGAGCAGGTTGAAGACATTGTCCTCATATTCGAAGGTCATCACCGAGGTGACGACCGAAATGCCGCGCTCGCGCTCGATCTTCATCCAGTCGGACCGGGTCTGGATGCGATCCTTCTTGGCCTTGACCTCGCCGGCAAGCTGGATGGCGCCGCCGAACAGCAGCAGCTTTTCGGTGAGCGTCGTCTTTCCGGCGTCGGGGTGGGCGATGATCGCGAAAGTGCGGCGGCGCGATACCGCCTGTTCGATGTCTTCAGCCAATTTCTGGAATCCTGTCTGTGGCGCGGGCTTCTAGCAGCGCATTGCTGGCCTGTCGACAGTTTCGGGCCGGCAGGCCGACCACACTTGAGCTTGAATCGTTACGGTGGCATCAGAGGAGCCCATTCTGAGAGGTCCGGTATGAGCAGCGCTAAAGAAGTCATCGTCATTGGCGCCGGCATTATCGGGGCGTCCATCGCCTGGCACCTGACCAAGGCCGGGGCGCGGGTGACTGTGATTTCCGATAGTGGTGCCGGCGGCGTCGCCACGCCAAACTCCTTTGCCTGGATCAACGCCAGCTGGGGCAATCCCGAAATCTATTTCCGGCTGCGCATCCGTGCGATGGCCGAATGGAAGCGGCTGGCAAACGAGCTGCCCGGCCTGCCGCTCGCCTGGTGCGGCGGGCTGTGCTGGGATCTGCCGGCCGACAGGCTCGAAGCCTACGCGGCTGAGCACGCTTGCTGGGGTTACGGCATCGAACGCGTCGACGCCGGGCGGGCAGCGCAAATCGAGCCCAATCTCGTCGAGCCGCCGGAATTCGCTGTCTATGTCGCGGAGGAAGGCGTGGCCGAACCGGTCGCAGCGGCCAAGGCGCTGCTGGCCCACGCAGAACGGCAAGGTGCGCGCGTTCTCTCCAGTTCTGTAACCGCACTTGTCCAGACCGATGGCAGGATTGCCGGTGTCGATACATCGCATGGGCTGATGCCAGCCGAAGAGGTGGTGATCGCAGCCGGTGTCGGGGCCCCCGATATTGCCGCTACCGCCGGCATCAAGCTGCCAATCGAGACGCCGCCCGGTCTGATCGTCCACTCGCAGCCCTACAAGAAGCTCCTCAACGGGCTGGTGCATGCCGAAAAGCTGCATATGCGCTAGACGGCGGAGGGCCGCATCATCGCCGGCTCGGATTTCGCGGGGAGCGATCCCGGTGAGAATCCCGACGCCACGGCGCGCGAGCTGTTTGCAGCAATGAAGGCGGCTTTGCGCGGCGCCGACGAACTGGAATTCGATTTCCACACGGTTGGCTACCGGCCGACGCCGATCGACGGCTTTCCGATCATCGGCCGCGCCGAGGGCACGGAAGGTCTCTATGTCGCCGTCATGCATTCCGGCATAACGCTGGCGCCCGCGGTCGGGCTGTTCGCCACGCGCGAAATTCTCGACGGCGAGCGTGATCCGCTGCTGACGCCTTATGGGTTGGGTCGGTTTGCTCAGTAGCCCGGCGGACGCTTGAAGCCGCCGGTCAGCGCTTCGATCGCCTTGGCGATGCCGAGCAGCCGCGATTCCGACCAGCGCTTGCCGACCAGTTGCAGGCCGATAGGCAGGCCGTCGCGGTCTTGCCCGCAGGGCAGCGAGAGTGCCGGATGGCCGGAATAATTGAAGACCGCGCCATAGGCCGGTAGCATCCAATAGCTTTGCTCCTTGCCGTCGACTTCGATCGGCGTGCCGGGCTCACAATGCGCGAAGGCCGTGGTCATGGCGACCGGGCACAGCAAGGCATCGCAGGTTTCGAAGAACCTGTCCCAGGCCAGGATCGAGCGGTCGCGGCGAGCGAGCGCCTCGAACCAATTGGTGATCGGCGTTGGCTGCTCCGGCGGTTCGGGCTGCGCTGCCTCCAGCATCATGCCGATCAGATCGCCGCCCTGCTCCAGATCGTCATGCAGATCGATCTCAGGCAAGTTCGCTTCTTCCACAATCACCCCTGCTGATTGCAACCGCTTGGCCAGGCTTTCGACCGCGGCAGCGATTTTACCAGCCACCGGAAAGCCGGGGAAGGACGGCGCGACGGCGATGCGCAATGTCTTGAGGTCGAGCCTGGGCATGGCCTCTACGGGCACCGGCGCGAGGTCGGTGTCTGCTCCGTCCGGGCCGGCGATGATTTTGTAGATCAGCGCAAGATCCTCCACGCTGCGCGCCAGCGGGCCGAGGCAGGACATCAGCCGCACGCTACGCGCCGCGCCGTTCGGATCGGGGAAGGCGCCGGCCAGGGACACGCGGTGCTCGGTCGGTTTCAACCCGTAGACGCCGCAAAAAGCCGACGGCAGGCGGATCGAATCCTGCATGTCGGTGCCGACATCGAACGGCGTCACGCCGGTCGCCACCGCTGCCGCTGCGCCACCGCTGGACCCGCCTGACGTGCGCGATCGGTTCCACGGATTGCTGGTGCGACCGAACAGCGGATTGTCCGATTGCCAGTCGCCCAGCATCGTCGCGACATTGGTCTTTCCAATCAGGATGCCGCCTGCGGCTTTCAATCGGGCGACGACCGGGCTGTCTGCCTTTGCCACATAGTCGGCGAATGGTGCGAAACCAACCGTGGTCTTCATATCAGCGGTTTGGTGCATGTCCTTCAACGTGAAAGGCACGCCATGCAGCGGTCCGAGCGCATCGCCGCGCGCCTGCACCGCGTCGGCTTGTTTCGCGCGCTCGCGGGCGCCTTCCCGATCGAGATTGACGACCGCGTTGACCGCTTCGCTGTGTCGGTCGATTTGGGTCAGATGGGCGTCCAGAGCTTCGACGGCGGAGATCTTTCGCGCCGCGATTGCGGCGGCGAGATCAATGGTCGAGGAAAAGGCGAGGTCCATGATTGCTCCGGCTGCTGCCAAACGTATCGCGGTTTAAAACCAAGTTCAGCATTCGGAGATCATCGGCGCTTGATCAAAATTGCGCTTGCCGGTCGGTTGAGGTTGGCGCTCTACGGCGCCCCCCTCTGTCCTGCCGGACATCTCCCCCACTTTGGGGGAAGATTGGCAGCTTTGGCTTCGGCGCCCCTTTTCCTGCGTTGAAAATTGGCGAAGGCCGCCGTGACCTCCAATCTCCCCCCTCGTGGGGGAGATGTCCGGCAGGACAGAGGGGGGCGCGAAGGAATGCGGCTTAGACTAGGGCCTAGACGACCAGTGCCAGCCTTGCCACAGCCGGCACGAACGGCCGAATGCTCATCCCATCGCCAGTGATCGTGACAAAACTCGCCGGCGGGATCGCCTGCCAGTCGCCGCCTTCGCGGTCGAAGGGTTCGGACACGATGCAACGACCGCCGTTGCGGAGCGACGTGTACAGGGTCGGTGCGTGGGCATCGCTTGCGTAGCGCACGGCATAGAGCGCGCGCCCATCCGAAAGGGCCGCAGTGAGTTTCAAGGCCGGTTCGAGACCGGCGTGGCGTGACGCCTCCAGAACCCGAGCGGTGGCGCGCGATACTGCCCCTTGCGGGTCGCCAGCAAGACCCTCGTCGATCATCAGCAGGAAAAACAATTCGGAATCGGTGGTGCCCTCGCGCTGGTCGAAGACGGCGTCAGAGAGCGAGTTCTCCAGCGCGCGGCGGATCTTTTCGAAGCCGCCGATCTGGCCGTTGTGCATGAACGACCAGTTGCCGGAGATGAAGGGATGGCAGTTCATGCGGCTGGTGGCGCCGCCGGTCGACGCCCTGACATGGGCGAGGAACAGGCCGGATTTGATCTGCCGGCATAGGCTTTTCAGATTGGGATCCGACCAGGCCGGCAGGATGTCGCGGTAGAGGCCGGGCTCGGGCCGGTCGCCATACCAGGCAAGGCCGAAACCGTCGCCATTGGTCGGCGACTTGGCTTCCTGGGCGCAATGGCTCTGGGCGATCAGCGAGTGGCAAGGTGCGGTGACGACGTCTTCGAGGAAGACCGCTTCACCCAGATAGGCCGCCCATCGGCACATGGCTTCTAACCAATCCTAGGCGCGATCCAAGAGAGCCTGGGGCTCCTTGACCGCGTGCGAGCCTCTGTTGTGCGTCCGCTCGTAGAGTTCGCGAACGATTCGGCTTGCCGTAGTTTCGAAGAGAAACGGCAAGAAAGCGTGAACGAGTGCCGCACCAGCGGCCATCAGGAGGCGCGAGCAGAACCAGGCGGCAAAGGCCATATGGCTGAAATAGGTCTCGCCCACCTTGGCCGGGTGAGAGGTGAACAGCTTCGAAAACAGCGTCGTCATGGTGATCCCTCCTGCCGGGATAAGCCCCGATGTGGGTATCCTGCCACGGGGTAAAGGTTCATCGGTCTCAATTTGTCCTTGTCTAACGCCGTGGTTCGGGACATTCATCCCACATGGCGCTTGAATTTGATGAAATCGACCGAAGATTGCTGGCCGAGCTGCAACGCGACGGCACACTATCGGTCGATCAGCTCTCCGAAAAAGTGTCGCTGTCGCGCAACGCCTGCTGGCGCCGGGTCAAGCGGCTGGAAGAGGACGGCGTCATCACCGGACGGGTGGCGCTGGTCGATGCCGACAAGCTCGGGCTCGGACTTTCGGTGTTCATCCTGATCCGCACCTCCAATCATGACCCGGACTGGCTGCAGAAGTTCCGTGCGGCGGTGACCGGTTTTCCCGAGATCACCGGGGTCTATCGCATGTCCGGCGATCTCGACTACGTGCTGCGCGCCCGCGTCGCTGACATGAAGGCCTATGACCGGCTCTATCAGCGGCTGATCGCCAAGGTGGCGCTGTCGGACGTTTCGGCCTCCTTCGTCATGGAGGAGATCAAGGAGACGACCGTCGTTCCGATGGAATTGCGCTAGGTCACACTGACGCCTGAAAGAAAGCCGTTGATAGGCCTGCGGACGAGTTGACCGAATCGCCGTTCGCGCCGATAGGATCGATTTTATGCGCGCAGCCTTCCAAAATTCCTCCGTCATTGGTCCCACTGTCGGCTTCGTCAGGTTGCCGCATGGAGATGGACTTCCCCTTCCCGCCTATGAAAGCACCGGCGCCGCCGGCATGGATCTGCGCGCCGCGGTGCCGGAAGACCGGCCGCTGCTGATCCTGCCTGGCAAGCGCGCCTTGGTGCCGACCGGTCTGATCCTGGAAATTCCCGAAGGAATGGAAGGCCAGGTGCGGCCGCGCTCCGGCCTTGCCTTCAAGCATGGGCTGACCGTCCTCAATTCACCGGGCACGGTCGACAGCGACTATCGCGGCGAGGTCAAGGTGCTGCTGATCAACCTTGGCGACGAGGATTTCGCGGTGACGCGCGGCATGCGCATTGCCCAGATCGTCTTTGCCGCGGTGACGCAGGTGACGGTTGAGGAGCGCTCGCTGGCCGGCGCCACGACGCGCGGCGCGGGCGGGTTCGGATCGACCGGCACCGCCTGAAATGAGCATACCGAAACTGGTCATCTTCGACTGCGACGGCATCCTGGTCGACACCGAGAACCTTGCCAACCGGCGGCTTGCCGAGTGGTTTGTTGCCGCCGGTTATCCCACCACATTCGAATATTGCCGCAAATATTTTTCCGGCCGCAGCATGGCTTCGGTGCAGAAGGAAATCGAAGAGACGACCACGGTGCGGCTCGGCGCCGATTTCGTCGATCGCTGGAATGCCGGCCTGCCCGAACTGTTTGCGCATGGCGTCGAGGCGATCCCCTATGTGCGCGACTTCATCGAGGCGGTTCGCGCGGCCGGCATTCCCTATTGCGTCGCCACTTCCGCGCGTATCTCGAAGATGCACATCACGCTCGGCCAGACCGGGCTGCTGCCGCTGTTCGAGCATGGCATGTTCTCTTCGACCATGGTCAGCCGCGGCAAGCCGTTCCCGGACCTGTTCCTGCATGCGGCAAAGACCATGGGCTTTGTGCCCGCCGACTGCATCGTCATCGAGGACAGCGTTGCCGGCACGCAGGCCGGCATTGCCGCCGGCATGCGTGTCTATTCCTATCATGGCGATCCCTATTCCGACCGCGATGGCCTGGCCAGCGCCGGCGGCGTCCTGTTCGACGACATGCGCGAACTTGCCGGGCTGGTGCCGATCCACTGAAGCTGTGTTAGGTTCCGCGCGGCCAGCCTGAGGCGCCCATGCCAACGAACCTGCTTCGCTCCATCCTAAAGCGTTTCACCGTTTCATGGAAACGGCGAACCGCTCTATCTTTTTGTTTTGTCGCAATTTCCGGCCGGAAAACCGCACACACTTTTCCTGAAATTGCTCTAGCGCTTGTGCTGCTGCCGTGGCTTTGGACCGCAGCCGGCGCGCAAGCCGTCAGCTTCCCGGAATTCGGCAGCGCCATCCCCGGCCACATGGATGTGACCTATCTGGACCTCGCAAGGATGGTCATTCCCGGCCTCGCAGGTAACAGCAACGGTTTCTACCGGGGTGGATTGCCGATCGGGATGCGCCACATCGAGGGACCGGATGGCGGCGGTTCGCCGCCTGAGACATCGGGCCTCTCCAACGCCGGCGTGCTCGCCATCAAGGCCGGGGGCAAGGACCGGCTGGCGATGCTCTACGACCTCGGCGACTCTCCCGACAGCGCCGAAGGCTATGCCGTGCTGGCGCTCTACGACATCACAGACAAGCCGAAGCTGCTCGACGCCGTCAATGTCGCGCTCGACCGCGGCACCTATTTCCGTGAACCGGGCAAGCTTTCCGTTGGGCCGAACGACGACATCGTGATCACCATGAGCGCGCATTTCAATTCAAGCCAAAACTACGCAATCACGCCGCTGATCATGGTGCGCGACGACAAATTCCAACTGATCGACATGATCTTCACCTTCGATGAGAACCTGTGCGCCTACAGCCGGAAGCAGGACGTTGCTTTCCAGACGATCGCTGACGGACAGCCTTATGCCGCGGTCAAAGTGACGGTGACCGACGCCACGGTGCTCAACGGCGAGAGCTGCGACGACCAGCCGCCCAAGCCTGAAGCCCACGCAATTTCCGTCACCTATCATTGGGACAAAAAAACGTTGCACTATGTCAAGGATTCCGATGCGCTGGACAGATTGGCAGGAGAGAACGCCAAACGCTTCTGAGCCAACCGCAGTCGTTTGCTCGGTGCATTGCTGCACGATAGAATCTGCCGGCATTTCGCATCTGAAGGGAGCACTCATGGACAAGGGCAAGATCTTTCGCGACCTGCACGCCTCGACCTTCGTCATGCCCAACCCCTGGGATGTTGGCACGACCAAGCTCCTGGCGTCCTTCGGTTTCAAGGCGCTGGCGACCACCAGCGCCGGTTTTGCCTTCTCGCGCGGCCTGCCCGATGGCGCAGTGACCTTCGAGGCGATGATCCACCATTGCCGCGAGCTGACGGCGGCAACCAGCCTGCCGGTGTCGGCCGATCTCGAGAAAGGCAAGGGCGACAGCGCGACGAGTGCCGCCGAGACGGTTTTTGCGGCCGAAGCGGCAGGTCTCGCCGGCTGCTCGATCGAGGACCATACCGGCGATCCCGACAAGCCCATCTATGAGTTTTCACACGCCGTCGAGCGCGTTGCAGCTGCTGCTGAAGCCGCACGGGCGCTCAAGCATGATTTCGTCTTCACCGCGCGGGCCGAGAATTTCCTTTGGGGCAAACCGGATCTCGACGACACGATCAAGCGGCTGCAGGCCTTCGAAAAGGCCGGCGCCGACGTGCTCTATGCGCCGGGCCTCAAAGATGTCGAGACCATCCGGAACGTCTGCTCGGCAGTGAGCAGGCCGGTCAATGTCATGGCACTCCCGGCCTTCACCATCGCCGACCTCGCCATGGCCGGGGTCAAGCGCATCTCGCTTGGGCCGTGGCTGACCAATTTCGCCTTCGGCATGCTGGAAACCGCGGCGCGAGAGATCCAGCAGGACGGCACGTTCGGCTTCACCCGCGCCGCCATGCCGTTCGGCAAATTGCAGGCGCTGTTTTCCAAATCCTCAGGCTAGGGGTCCCGGCGCATGACGCTCACCGTCGTCGACATGCACACCGGCGGCGAGCCGCTCAGGATCGTCACCGGCGGCTATCCAGACATTCCCAAAGGCACGATCCTGGAAAAGCGCGCCTATGTGCGCGACCACCTCGACCATTTGCGCAAGCTGCTGATCTTCGAGCCGCGCGGCCACTACGACATGTATGGCGCGCTGCTGGTGGAGCCCGACCTGCCCGGCGCCGACCTGGCCGTGCTGTTCATGCACAATGAGGGTTATTCCACCATGTGCGGCCACGCCATCATCGCGCTTGGCCGCTACGCCGTCGACGAAGGACTGGTGGCGAAACAGGAGCCAATCACCATGGTCAACATCGAGGCGCCGTGCGGCTTGGTCGTCGCTTCGGTGGAGGTCAAGGACGGCAAAGCGGGATCCGTGTCGTTCGAAAGCGTGCCGGCCTTTCTGTTTGCCCATGACCAACAAATCGAATTGGCGGGATACGGCAAGATTGCGTTCGACATCGCCTATGGCGGCGCCTTCTACGCGCTGGCCGACTGCCATCAATTCGGCCTGGAGTTCGGCCGCAGCCGGGTGCGCGATTTCGTCGACGCGGCAACCGCGCTGACCGAGCGGCTGAAGGCGGAGTTCCCTCTATCGCATCCCGACCATGCCGATCTCGCTTTCCTCTACGGCACCATCCTCACCGATGGACGAGATGCGTTCTCCAGCGAGGCAACGAAAAACATCTGCGTCTTTGCCGATGCCGAGGTCGACCGCTCGCCGACCGGCTCCGGCGTCACCGCGCGGCTGGCGGCAATGCATGCCAAGGGTGAAATCAACCCTGGTCAGGAGCGGTCCTTCGAAAGCATCGCCGGCTCGCGCTTTTCCGGAGCGGTGGCGCGCACGACCATGGCCGGCCCGCATGATGCGATCATCGCCCGCGTCGGCGGCCGCGCCTACTATTCGGGCCGGGCGGAATTCACCGTCGAGCCGGATGACGAATTGGGACGCGGTTTTCTTCTGCGTTGATAGGCCTATCGCCCGGCGCTCTCCCGCGCGCCGACCGCCTTGTGCAGATGCACCATCATGGCGGCGGCAAAGAGCGGCGTCAGCAGGTTGAGCAGGGGCACGGCGAGGAAGGCAGCGATGAGCAGCCCGGCCAGAAAGACGGTGCCGGCATATTTCCGGCGCAACGCCCTCGCCTCATCTTCCGGGCGGAAGCGCATGGCGGCGAATTCGAAGAATTCACGTCCGAGCAGATAGCCGTTGACGATGAAGAAGGCGGCGATGTTGACGCCTGGAACCAACAGAAGGAGCAAGGCGACGATGTTGCCCAGGATGACGACGCCGAAGAATTTCACCGACAACACGAGCGAGCGCAGCGCCGGCATGGCGCGTCCGACGGGATCGGCCGGATAGTCGGTGCGCTCGACCACTTCGGCGATGTCGTCGAGAAACAGGCCGGCCACGATTGCCGTCACCGGCGCGATCAGCAGCGCCATCCCGAAGGCAAGCGCGATGGCAGCGATGATGCCGCTCAGCCATCCGGCCCAGGACGGCAGGCCGGGCAGCAAGGAGTGAACCCATGGCAGGGCCAGCCAATCGACAAGCCCGGTCAAGACGAACCACAAGGCGACCAGCGCCAGGACGGTCAAGCCCAGCGTCTTCAGGAAAACCGCGCGGAATTCGGGAGAAAACAGCCGGCTGAAGGCGGCGCGGGCAGCGTTGGAGATCACGGCGTTTCACCCCCAGGAACAAACGGATATCTCCGACATAGGCGGAGACCCTGTCAGCCGCAAGCCTGCCGGAGCGGGCGCAATTCCGGACGGGAACTAGAGGATGATCCCAAAAAGTGGGTACCGGTTTTTGGACAAGATCATGCTCCAACAAAGGGTTAGATCATGATGAGATTTCAACCAAATCTCATCATGATCTAGCGCGCCAGCGCCCGGGAGCGGGCGGGGATGGTCATCGCCGCAACGCCGGCGACGACGCAGCCCATGCCCCAGAAAGCTGTCGGCCCAAGGCTCTCGCCGAGGAACACGACGCCGATTCCGACGCCGATCGGCACGCGCAGATAGGCCTGCGACGTCGTGCCGACCGAACCAAGCGTGTGGATGAGGCGGAAAAAGATGCAGAAGGCCAGCGCCGTGGAGAACACCGACAATGCCAACAAGGCCAGTATCGACGCCATTGAAGGCGACAGGGTCCACGGGCGGTCGAAGGCCAGGCTCAAGGGGACGAGGATGACTGCGCCGCACAGCATCGAGCCGGCGGCCGGCAGCATCGGGTCGAGTCCCCTAAAGCCGCGGCCAAAGATGGCGGCGCCGGCATAGCAGACCGTGGCGGCAATGACGGCAAGTAGCGCCCACAATTGATGGCCGAGCCCGCCAAGCGCCTGGGTGCCGACGATCAGGCAAATGCCGGCAATGCCGGCACCGACACCGAACAGCTTGCGTGCGGTCACGGATTCGTGGCGGGTGATAAGCGCGGTCAGCAGGAAGGTGAAGATCGGCGAGGTCGCGTTCAGAATGGTGGCCAGACCGGCGTCGATGGAGCGCTCGGCGGCGGCGATCAGCGTGAACGGCACGACGCTGTTGAGGCAGGCCTGGACCATGAACCGCCACAAGGTCGCGCCGTCCTTGGGCATGGAAAGGCCGCGCCAGCGGATCAGCGCGAGCAGGATGGCGCCGGCGATCAGGGTGCGAGCAGCGATGAAGGTTATCGGCGGGATCGTCTCGACACCGATCTTGATGAAGGTATAGGACGCGCCCCACAGGGCGGCCAGCACGCCAAGCAGCGCCAGTTCGGTGGCCATGTCGGTCTTTGCTTGCATGCAGGGTGCTTCCAGCGCTTGATCTGAGGCCAAGCTTGTAGGCGACCCGGCGGTCAGATGCTTCGGCCACGGTCGAACTGTGATGGAGCCTCGTCCCAGGCGCGCGCGCCGGCCTGGGCCGGCAAAGGGTGGAAATCGGTTGCCATTTTTCGGGGTGATGCTGTAGACCCGCCCGGGCGCGGCAGAAAGCCGGCAGGTTCCAAGGCGGAGACATTGATGCCGGATTTTGACGTGCTTTGCATCGGCAATGCCATTGTCGACATCATCGCCCAGTGCGACGACGCTTTTCTTGAGACCAACGGCATCATCAAGGGTGCGATGAACCTCATCGACACCAAGCGCGCCGAGCTGCTCTACAGCCGCATGGGGCCGGCGATCGAGGCCTCCGGCGGCAGCGCCGGCAATACCGCCGCCGGCATCGCCAGCTTCGGCGGCCGCGCCGCGTTCTTCGGCAAGGTGTCGAACGATCCGCTCGGCGAAATCTACGCGCATGACATCCATGCCCAGGGCGTTGCCTTCGACACCAGGCCGCTTGAGGGCCAGCCGCCGACAGCGAGATCGATGATCTTCGTCACCCCCGATGGCGAGCGTTCGATGAACACCTATCTCGGCGCCTGCATCGAACTCGGGCCGGAAGACGTCGAGGCCGACAAGGCGTCAGGCGCCAAGGTGACCTATTTCGAGGGCTATCTGTGGGATCCGCCGCGCGCCAAGGAGGCGATCCGGCAGACGGCGAAGCTCGCACACNTGTCGACATCGTCTTTGCCAACAGCCACGAGATCAAGTCGCTCTACCAGACAAAATCCTTCGACGAGGCGCTGGCGGCTATCCGCAAGGACTGCAAGATTGCCGCTGTCACCCGCTCCGAAAAAGGCTCGGTGATCGTGCGTGGCGAGGAGACCGTCACCATCCAGGCGACGACGATCCGCGAACTGGTCGACACCACCGGCGCCGGCGACCTCTACGCCGCCGGCTTCCTCTACGGCTACACCTCGGGGCGCAGCCTGAAGGATTGCGGCGATCTCGGCTCGCTGGCCGCCGGGCTGGTGATCCAGCAGCTCGGGCCACGGCCGCGGCAAAACCTGCGCAGCGCGGCCCAATTGGCAGGGTTGCTGTAGGGCCGTCTTTCGGCGCGCAGCGCCGAGCCAGATGAGGGGTTCCCGCCGGATCAGGCTGTCCGGCGCTCCGCTCAGGCGGTGCGGCGAAGGTCGTCGGACGTAGGCCCGGGTTCCAAAGCCCCGGCGGTGACCAGCCGGTTGCGGCCGCTCTTTTTGCCGATGTACATCAGTCGGTCGGCGAGCGTTATCAGCGCCTCCGAATCGGACGCTTCCGCCGGGTAGATGGCGACGCCAACGGTGCAACCAACATGGATGGCTCCATTCGGCGTCGGCACCTTGATCCGCAGCTTTTCCAGGATACGTTCGGCGACGCCCACGGCCTTCTGTCGGGCCCGGCTAGCCTCTCCTGAAAACAGGAATGCGAACTCGTCTCCACCGAGCCGCGCCACGAAATCAGCGCTGCGCAGGATGGTGCGAAGCTGACCCGCCACCTCCTGCAGCAGCGCGTCGCCGGCCTCGTGGCCGAGCGTGTCGTTGACCTTCTTGAACCTATCGAGGTCGATGAACAGCAGGCCGGCCGCCTGGCCGGTGCTGTCGCAGCGGTCGATCACCGACCTCAGCTCGTTGTGAAAGGCGCGCCGGTTGGGCAGGCCGGTCAATGCATCGTGGTTGGCCGAATGATCGCTCTGCTGCTTGGCCAGCTCGATCTCGCGCTTTTGTACGGAGAGTTCCTCATTGGCGGCCTTGAGTTCGAGCAGCAGCTCGGCGTTGAGATCCTCGACGACCTTGCGGTCGCTGATGTCGACGACGAAACCTTCGAGGAATTCGAGTTCGCCGGCCTCGTCCCAGACGCCGCCGCCGATCTCGCGCACCCAGAGCGGCTCGCCGACCTGTGGCACGATGCGGTAGTCGACGTTCCAGTTGCAGCGCGCCTCGAGCGCGGTATCGACGGCGGCATAGACCGCAGCGAGATCATCCGGGTGGATCGCCGAGACATAGTCGCGCACGGCATTTTGAATGAAGTCGCTCGGCCGATAACCGCTGACGGTTAAAATGCCGTCGCTGATGTAGAGCATGGTGTAGGACGCATCGTTGCGGCAACGGTAGAGATAACCGTCCATGCGGCCGGTGATGCTCAGCAGCGCATCCAGGCGCTCGTCGTGATAGACCCCCTGGCCGACCACAGATGCCGTGTCATGCTTCATGGCCGCACCCCCGTTTTGGCGGTCTGAGCGCGCCGCCAATGCCATAAGGCCATAGGGGGCGAGAACGTTCCCTATAGCAGCCGAATATTATCAATCTCTTATGCGTTGGCGATTTTGCCGCCAATCAGGCTCCCGCGCTATAGGCCGCGATCGCAGCCATGTTGACGATGTCCGAATCCTTGGCGTTGAGCGAGACGATCTGGACCGGTTTGTTCAAGCCGACCAGCAGCGGGCCGATGACGGTGGAGCCGCCGAGTTCCTGCAGCATCTTGGTCGAGATCGAGGCCGAGTGGAACGCCGGCATGATCAGCACGTTGGCCGGGCCGGTCAGCCGGATGAACGGATACTGCGCCATGGCACGGGCGTTCAACGCAACGTCGGCGGCCATCTCGCCGTCATATTCGAAATCGACGCGGCGCTTGTCGAGGATACGCACCGCTTCCTGCACCCGCTCGGAGCGTTCGCCCTGCGGGTGGCCGAAGGTCGAATAGGCAAGCATGGCGAGCCTCGGCTCGTAGCCCATGCGGCGGGCAAATCCCGCCGCCTCTTCGGCGATGTCGGCGATCTGCTCGGCATTGGGCATATCGTGCACGGCGGTGTCGGCGACGAGGACCGTTTTGCCCCGCGCGAGCACGATCGAGACACCGATGACGCGGTGGCCGGGCTTGGCGTCGATGACGCGGCGGATATCGTCAAGCGCCGTGGAATAGTTGCGAGTGACGCCGGTGACGATGCCGTCGGCATCGCCCAGCGCCACCATGCAGGCAGCGAAATGGTTGCGGTCATTGTTGATCAGCCGCTGGCAGTCGCGGAACAGAAAGCCTTTGCGCTGCATGCGCTCGTAGAGATAGTCGGTATAGATGCCGTTGCGGCGCGACAGCCTGGCATTGATGATCTCGATGCCTTGCTTGTTGAGGTCGATGCCGGCGTGCCTGGCGTTTTCCTTGATGACATCGTCGCGGCCGAGCAGGATCGCGGTGCCGAGCTTCTGGTTCACATAGGAGACGGCGGCGCGCATCACCTGTTCTTCCTCGCCCTCGGCAAAGACGATGCGCTTGGGCTGGCGGCGGACGCGATCGTAGATGCGCTGCAAGGTCGAGGCGATCGGGTCGCGGCGGGCCGACAGCTCCTGCGCGTAGCGGTCGAGGTCGAGGATAGGCTTGCGGGCGACGCCCGACTCCATCGCCGCCTTGGCCACCGCGAGCGGGATGGCCGAGATCAGGCGCGGATCGAACGGCACCGGGATGATGTAGTTCGGGCCGAATTTCGGCCGGTTGCCCTGATAGGCGGCGGCGACATCGTCGGGCACGTCCTTGCGCGCCAGGTCGGCCAGCGCTCTCGCTGCGGCGATCTTCATGTCGTCATTGATGGTGGTGGCCCTGACATCCAGCGCACCGCGGAAGATGTAGGGAAAGCCCAGCACATTGTTGACCTGGTTGGGGTAGTCGGAACGCCCGGTGGCCATGATGGCGTCGGTGCGGATTTCGGCCACTTCCTCCGGCGTGATCTCCGGGTCGGGATTGGCCATGGCGAAGATGATCGGGTTCTTGGCCATCGATTGCACCATCTTGGTGGTCAATGCGCCCTTGGCCGACAGGCCGAGGAAGACGTCGGCGCCATCCAGCGCCTCGGCCAGGCTGCGCGTGGCGGTCTTGACCGCATGCGCCGACTTCCACTGGTTCATGCCTTCGGTGCGGCCCTGGTAGACGACACCCTTGGTGTCGCACAAGATGATGTTTTCCGGGGCGAAACCCATCGCCTTCATCAGTTCGATGCAGGCAATGCCGGCGGCGCCGGCGCCGTTGCAGACCATTTTCGTGGTCTTCATGTCGCGGCCGGTGATCTCCAGCGCGTTGATCAGCCCGGCGGCCGAGATGATGGCGGTGCCGTGCTGGTCGTCATGGAAGACCGGGATGTCCATCAGTTCGCGCAGCCGCTGCTCGATGATGAAGCATTCCGGCGCCTTGATGTCTTCCAGGTTGATGCCGCCGAAGGACGGCCCGAGAAAGCGCACGCAGTTGATGAATTCGTCGGCATCCTCGGTGTCGACCTCGAGGTCGATGGAATCGACATCGGCGAAGCGCTTGAACAGCACCGCCTTGCCTTCCATCACCGGCTTGGAGGCCAACGCGCCGAGATTGCCGAGGCCGAGAATGGCGGTGCCGTTGGAGATGACGGCGACCATGTTGCCGCGCGTCGTGTAGTCGAAAGCGCGGCTGGGGTCTTCGGCAATGGCCAGCACAGGAACCGCGACACCCGGCGAATAGGCGAGGCTCAGATCGCGCTGCGTCGCCATCGGCTTGGTGGCGACGATCTCCAGCTTGCCGGGGCGGCCCATGGCGTGGAATTCCAGCGCCTCCTCGGCGCTGACGGAGGGGCCGCTATTTTCGGTTTTCTTGGCCATGATGCTTTTGATTTCCTCGCCGGTGTCGCCCCCTTGAGACGGGTGCGTGCTTTTGGAACTTCTGGATCAAGGCTACACGCCACCGCTGTAAATCGCCAAGCGATCTTCACGCCCGCAGCGAATCTCCCGAAGTCGAACGGCGTCACGTCGGCTCTGGCTCGCTGACGAAGGCAGCGATTTCGCGCACCGTTCCCCGCCGCATCATGCCGTCTGTGCCGGGGAAAGGCCACGTCTCGATGGGTGGCGCACGGCTTACCTTGCGCCGCAGCAATGCAGTCAGGAACGCCATGAGTTCGATGCGCTGGGCCTGAACCTTCTCCAGCGTGCGGCGGCGGATCTGCTGACGCGGTATGGCACGATCTCGCAGCGTCTCGACGGCGCGGCGAATGGCAGCCGGTTCCGGATCGGCGACGATGCAATAATCCGGATCGAAATAGACGTCGCGACCGCCAAGGCTCGGCGTACTGACGATCGGCAGGCCGGCCATCAGATATTCCATCGAGGAGTACATCGCTCCTTCCACGGCCGACAGGCACAGCCCGACGGCGGCCTGGTTGTAGACGCGGTTGACCTGTTGCGCCGTCAGCTTGCCCGGCCAGCCGTCGACGAGCGGATTGGCGATCTGGTGGAGCGGCGAACGCGCCTGCAGTCGCCGAACAAAGGCGCGGGCGGCAACCGGCGGCAATTCGCCGATCGAATAGGTGATGTGGGCCAGCCGCTCTATGTCGAAGGCCAGGTGATGGCGTTTGATCGGCGAGATGCGGCCATTGTAGACCGCGTCGAATTCGACCGGCACGTCCGGCAGCGGCCGGAACATATCCTCCGACACCATCAGATTGTGGTTGGAGAAGATGGCATTGCNTGCCGCCCGCAGCCGCGACGAGACGGCGCTCTTCCTCGGTGTTGCACAGGAAGATGATTTCGTGCAGCGGAAACCGGCCGGCATACCAGGCGAGATCGCGGCCCATCCGGGCGATGACAGCCGGCCGCTCCATGGTCCAGGTCTGCATCGTCAGGAAGGTGACGCGCCGTCCCGCCAGGCGCCGGCCAAGGGCCGCCAGCGGATAGAGCGGACGGGCTCCGCCAATCGGGACATAGAGCACCAGCGGGTCGCGGCTGAGCACATGCAGCGACATCTCGATGCCGCTATCGAGATCGGACAGCGGTCCCCGTGTCGGCAGGAGGAAGGGGACGCGCTTGCGCACTGTCCCCCTAAGCTTGCTTTTGGTGCGGTGGACGCGCCGCGCCGCCAACAGCAGCAGGCGCTCAAGCGCCGATCCAGCCGGACCGACCAGCTCTTCGAACGCCTCCTGTTTGTCCTGATCCATGCCGCTTATCCCCGCCATGGCGATCATAGGGTCTGGTTGGCGCCCGAAGCAACCAACGGCTTCACCCGGCGTAGAGGGAGCACAAGCCGCCGTCGAGGCCGGTCGTCCCCTGCTTTTCGGGCCGCCGGCATTAAACCCCGCACCCACATCTGCTAGCGTGCGGGCATGAACATGCACACTTCAGCAGAAACCGACGCCCCCGAGGTGACACCGCCTGCGCCCGTCGGCAGCGTCACGCCGATGATGGAGCAATATATCGAGATCAAGGCGGCGAACCCGGACTCGCTGCTGTTCTACCGCATGGGCGATTTTTACGAGCTGTTCTTCGACGATGCCGAGAAGGCGAGCCGCGCGCTGGGCATCGTCCTGACCAAGCGCGGCAAGCACCAGGGCCATGACATTCCGATGTGCGGCGTGCCGGTGCATGCGGCCGACGACTATCTGCAGAAGCTGATCGGCCAGGGTTTCCGCGTCGCCGTCTGCGAGCAGATCGAGGACCCGGCGGAAGCCAGGAAGCGCGGCGGCAAATCGGTCGTACGCCGTGACGTGGTGCGGCTGGTGACGCCCGGCACCATCACCGAGGACAAATTGCTGGCGCCGTCGGAATCGAGCTTCCTGATGGCGCTAGGGCGGGTGAAGGGCGGCAACAGCGGTGACGCCTTCGCCCTGGCCTGGATCGAGATCTCGACCGGCGTCTTCCGCGTCGCCGAAACCACGGCCGACCGCCTGCTGGCCGATGTCTTCCGCGTCGACCCGCGCGAGCTGATCGTCGCCGAGCCGGTGTTTTACGATCCCGAGCTGAAGCCGGTGTTCGACGTCATCGGCCGCGTCGCCAGCCCGCAGCCGCCGTCGCTTTTCGATTCGGCTTCGGCAGCGGGGCGGATCGCGCGCTTCTTCGAAGTGGCGACGCCTGACAGTTTCGGTGCCTTCTCGCGCGCCGAATTGTCGGCGGTCTCGGGCGCCATCGCCTACGTCGAAAAGACGCAGAAGGCCGAGCGGCCGCCTTTGTCGCGTCCCGAACGCGAGGAGCAGGGCTCGACGCTGTTCATCGATCCTGCGACACGCGGCAATCTGGAACTGTTGCGCACGCTGTCGGGCAGCCGCGACGGCTCGCTGTTCAAGGCTATAGACCGCACGGTCACCGGCGGCGGCGCCAGGCTGCTCGCCGACCGGCTGATGGCGCCGCTGACCGATCCGGCGGCGATTGCTGCCCGGCTTGATTCGGTATCGTTCTTCCGCGCCGAGACGCGGCTCTGCCAGGCGGTGCGGTCAAGCCTGAAGAGCGTCGCCGACATGCCGCGAGCGCTGTCGCGGTTGGCGCTCAACCGCGGCGGCCCGCGCGACCTCGGCGCGCTGCGTGCCGGCTTTGAAGCGGCGGGCGCCATTGCCGAAATCCTCGCCGCAACAGCGCTGCCCCATGAATTGACGGAAGCACTTGCCGCGATAAAGGCGCTGCCGCGTGCGCTGGCCAAGCATCTGGCCCAGGCTCTTGGCGAGGAACTGCCGCTGCTCAGGCGCGACGGCGGCTTCGTGCGCGGCGGCTACCATGCCGAGCTCGACGAAATGCGGGCGCTGCGCGACGAATCGCGCAAGGTGATCGCCGGACTGGAGCGCTCGCTGATCGAGGAGACCGGCATCCGCTCGCTGAAAATCCGCCACAACAATGTGCTGGGCTATTACATCGAGGTGACGGCCAACCACCATTCAATCATGACCGGAAGCGACGGCGCCAAGGCGCGCTTCATCCACCGCCAGACCATGGCCAATGCCATGCGTTTCACCACGACCGAACTTGCCGAACTCGAGACCAAAATCGCCAATGCCGCCGACCGGGCGCTGAGCATCGAGCTTGCCGCTTTCGACACGCTGACGGCTGAGGCGGTCGCCGAGGCGCAAAAAATTCGCGCCGGCGCCGATGCGCTTGCCGTACTTGACGTGTCGGCGGCGCTCGCGCTGTTGTCGGAGAGTGAAGCCTGGTGCCGGCCGCTGGTCGATTCCAGCCTCGCCTTCGATATCTCGGGCGGACGCCATCCGGTGGTGGAACAGGCGCTGCGGCGCTCGGGCGAAGGGCCGTTCGTCGCCAATGATTGCGATCTGTCGCCGCAAGACGGGGCCAAGGCCGGCGCGATCTGGCTGCTCACCGGTCCGAATATGGGCGGTAAGTCGACCTTCCTGCGGCAAAACGCACTGATCGCCATCCTCGCCCAAACCGGTTCCTTCGTGCCGGCGACATCGGCCCATATCGGCGTCGTCGACCGGTTGTTCTCGCGCGTCGGCGCCTCGGACGATCTGGCGCGTGGCCGTTCGACCTTCATGGTCGAGATGGTCGAGACGGCGGCGATCCTCAACCAGGCCGGCGAACGGGCGCTGGTGATCCTGGACGAGATCGGTCGCGGCACCGCCACGTTCGATGGCCTGTCGATCGCCTGGGCGGCAGTCGAGTACCTGCACGAGAAGAACCGCTGCCGGGCGATCTTCGCCACTCATTTTCACGAAATGACGGCACTCTCCGGCAAGCTGCCGCGACTGCACAATGTCACGATGCGGGTCAAGGAGTGGGAAGGCGACGTGGTCTTCCTTCACGAGGTCGGCAAGGGTGCCGCCGATCGCTCCTATGGCGTTCAGGTCGCTCGCCTTGCCGGTCTGCCGGAAGCGGTGGTCGGCCGGGCCAAAGAGGTGCTGCATCAGCTCGAGGAAGGCGATGTCTCCGGCAAGGCCAACCGGCTGGTCGACGATCTGCCGCTGTTTTCGGTGGCAATGAAGCGGGAAGCGGCAAAGCCTGTGAAGAGCGACGCACTGGGCGCAGCGCTGGGCGAGATCAATCCAGACGAGATGACGCCGCGCGAGGCGCTGGAAGCACTCTACCGGCTGAAGGGGCTCGCGGGGAAAACCTAGTCCGATTTCAGCCTTGATCAATTGTACCGATTGGTACAATGCTCGCCATCGCCTTTCCCGATGGGAGAATGACATGAGCCGTCCGCCGCTGCCGCCCTTCACCGCCGAGACCGCCGCGCAGAAGGCTCGGCTTGCCGAAGACGCCTGGAACAGCCGCGATCCCGAACGGGTTTCGCTCGCCTATACGCAGGACAGCACCTGGCGCAACCGCGCCGAGTTCGTCTCGGGCAGAAATGAGATCGTCTCCTTCCTCACGCGCAAATGGGCTCGCGAGCTCGACTACCGCCTGATCAAGGAGGTCTGGACCTGGAACGACAACCGCATCGCGGTGCGCTTTGCCTATGAATGGCGCGACGACAGTGGCCACTGGTTCCGCTCCTACGGCAATGAGAATTGGGAATTCGACGCGGCCGGGCTGATGCGTAGGCGCGTCGCCAGCATCAACGACCTGCCGATCGCCGAGGGTGAGCGCAAATATCACTGGCCGCTCGGCCGCCGGCCGGACGACCATCCCGGCCTGTCCGAACTCGGACTTTAGAATATGATCCCTAGAGCTGTGTCGCGGTTTTCGGCAATGATCATGCTCAAGCGGAAAAACTAGCGCATGCGCAGGATCGCGCCCGATCGCGCCGATTTGCTCTCCATCATCGGCGAGGTTTTCCGCGAACACGGCTATGAAGGGGCGAGCCTGGCACGGATCGGTGCGGCGACCGGCCTAGGCAAAGGCAGCCTTTACCACTTCTTCCCCGGCGGCAAGGAAGAGATGGCGGCGGCTGTCATTGCCCATATAGATGGCTGGTTCGAGGAGAATGTCTTCGTGCCGCTGCAGGACCATGCTGACCCACACGCCGGCATCGAGCGCATGCTGAAGGCGACCGACAGCTATTTCCGCTCAGGCCGTCGGGTCTGCCTGATCGGCGCCTTCGCGCTGGACGAATCCCGCGACCTCTTCGCCAAGGCCATCAAAAGCTATTTCGGCCGCTGGGTGGCGCATCTTGCCGAAGCGCTGACCCGAAGCGGGCACAGCGCTGCCAGGGCGTACGAACTCGCCGAAGAAACAGTCGGCGCCATCCAGGGCGCGCTCACGCTGGCGCGCGCCTTCGACGACACCGCAGTGTTTTCGCGCGCGTTGCGACGGGCGCGGGCGGCGCTCGGCTAGAGTGCTACAAGGGCTCGAAGCGGAAAGCCGTCTCGGTTCGAAAAACCCGGCCGACGCCGGGCGAATCAAGATGCGCGCCGGCGACGTAGCAGTCGTTGTTGGCCGCAAGCGCCAGCATTTGCAACCGGCTTGCCCTCGCCTGCTGCTGGTCTGCGTCGAATTCCCACGTGATCTCGGGTCGATCGAATTGAAGCGACGGCACATGTACGATGTCGCCCCAGATCAACAGTGTTTCGCCTGCGCTCACAACGCGTAAGCAAGTGTGGCCGGCTTCATGGCCAGCGGAGCCGATCGTATCGATGTCAGCGCTGACGCGCTGTCCAGCATCGAGAGGCTGGGCGCGATCGTGGAAGCGTTCCAGCCTCGCCACGTCGCGAAACATGCCGAGCTCAGCGCGCGGGACAAGCAGCCGAGAGAGCTGCGGGAAGCCGTCGCCACCATCGGCAAGGATGAGCCCGTGTATATGGTCGAGATGGGTGTGGGTGAAAGCAACAGTCCGAATCCGGTCGGTGGCGATCTTCGCCTCGCGCAGCGCCTCGGGCAGGTGCCCCATTGTCGGGTGCCAGGCGTTCGAAGCCCCTGTGTCGATCAGCGTGATGTCGTCGCCGTCATCGATGGCGAAGGCGTTGACCGACAGCCTGAGCGCACCGTCGACGAGCGGTACATGCGAGGGCAGGTTGTCACCGAATGTCCGGTCTCCGGGCTGGCGCAGCCGCCTGATTGGCATGTCGACGTAACCGTCGCGCAGCGACGTGACCGTCATGGCTCCGACTCTATACGCCGTATGATGATACCCGGTCGAAACCCGTTCCAATCTAGATCATCTCCAGCCCGCGCTTGCGCGTCGGCGGTGGAAAGGCGCGGTCGAGTTCGGCGAGGTCTTCGGCCGTCAGCTCGATGTCGAGCGCGGCAACATTCTGGCGGACATGCTCCTGGCTGCTCGCCTTCGGGATGGCGATGACACCGGGCTGCGCCATCACCCAGGCAAGCGCGATCTGTGCTGCCGTGGCGTTGTGGCGGGCGGCGATGGTTTCCAGCCTGGAATTGCGCGCCAGCGCGCCCTGCTCGACCGGCGAATAGGCCATCAGCGGGATGCCGCGCTGCCGGCTCCATGGCGCGAGATCGAATTCGGGGCCGCGCCGCGACAGATTGTAGAGCACCTGGTTGGTCTGGACATGATCGCCAGACGACAGGCCGGTCAGCTCCTCCATTTCGTCGGTGTCGAAATTGCTGACGCCCCAGTGACGGATCTTGCCGGCCTTCATCAACGCCTCGAAAGCCTCGACCGTTTCGCCTAGAGGCACACTGCCCGGCCAATGCAGGAGATAGAGATCGATGCGGTCGGTGCGCAGGCGCTTCAAGCTGTTTTCGCAGGCCCGCGCCACGCCGGTGCGCGAGGCATTGGACGGCAGCACCTTGGAGACAAGAAAGAGTTCGTCGCGGCGCCCGGCAATGGCTTCCGCCACCACCTCCTCGGCGCCGCCGCTGGCATACATTTCAGCGGTGTCGATCAACGTCATGCCGAGGTCCAGCCCGAGCTTCAGGGCGTTGACCTCCCCGGCGCGGCGGCGGGAATCCTCGCCCATCTTCCATGTGCCCTGTCCCAGCACCTGGACGGTCTCGCCCGAAGGCAGCGTGGTGGCTCTTATCGTCGATGGCATGTGGGCTCCTGGCGCCGTGTAATCGATTTGAATGGCATCACAAGCACGGATAGAAATCCAGAATGGATCTCTCCGGCATGGCCGTTGCTGCCTTACTTCGCCGGATGGGCGGCGAGCCAAGCGTGCATCTTGGTGATCTCGGCTTCCTGCGCGGCGATGACATCTTCGGCCAGCTTGCGGATTTCGGGATCCTTGCCATTGGCGAGTTCCACCTTGGCCATGTCGATCGCGCCCCGATGATGCGGGATCATGCCGCGCACGAAATCGACATCGGCATTGCCGGAATATTCGATCATCATGTCGGAGTGCATCTTGTCCATCGCCGCCTTGTAGCCGTCGGTCGAAGGACCTTGCGCGCCCATCGCGCCCATGTCGTGTTTCATCTCTTCGGATTGCGCCGGGACGCTTTCGAGGAAAACGGCAAGCAGCATTCCCGCCGCCATCATCAAAAGCACGATTTTCTTAGCCAAGGTCATCCATGATCTCCTGTTGATTGAATTCGTATCTGGGGGCTTTGCTCAGAGTTTCAACGTCCGCAACCGCAATGCGTTGGCGATGACCGAAACCGAAGACAGGCTCATGGCCGCCGCCGCCAGCATCGGCGACAAAAGCGTGCCGGTGAGCGGATATAGCACGCCGGCAGCAACCGGCACGCCAAGCACATTGTAGAGGAAGGCGAAAAACAGATTCCGGCGGATGTTGCGGATCGTCCCCTGCGCGAGCGTTCGCGCCCTGACAATGCCGTTGAGATCGCCCTTGACCAGCGTAATGCCGGCGCTCTCGACAGCGACATCGGCGCCGGTGCCCATGGCGATGCCGACATCGGCGCTGGCCAGGGCCGGCGCATCGTTGACGCCGTCGCCGGCCATGGCGATGCCGGCACCTTTCGCACGCAAATCCTCGACAAGGGCTGCCTTTTGTTCCGGCAGCAGGCCGGCGCGCACCTCGTCAATGCCAAGGCTTTTGGCGATGGCGCGCGCCGTGCGCTCGTTGTCGCCGGTCGCCATGATGATCCGCAAGCCTCTGTCGTGCAGCGCCCTGATCGCCTCGGCTGTCGTTGCCTTGACCGGATCGGCGACCGCGACAATGCCGGCCAGTTTTTTGTCCACCGCAACGAACATCGCCGTCTTGCCTTCTGCCTGCAGCGCCTCGGCCCTGGCCGACAGGGAAGCGGTGTCGATGCCGACATCGGCCATCATAGCGGCGTTGCCGAGCGAAACCTTCCTGCCAGACACCGTGCCGGATACGCCCTTGCCGGTGACGGCGTCGAAGCCGCTGGCCTCAACGAGCGTCAGGCCGCGTACGTCGGCGCCGCCGACAATGGCCTCGGCCAGCGGATGCTCCGAGCCTTTTTCCAGGCCGGCGGCGAGCGCCAGCAATTCATTCTCAGACAGGCCTTCGGCAGCGACGACATCGGTCAAGCGAGGCTTGCCTTCGGTCAAGGTGCCGGTCTTGTCGACGATCAACGTGTCGACCGAAGCGAAGCGCTCGAGCGCGGCCGCGTCCTTGATCAGCACGCCCGCGTGCGCCCCGCGCCCGGTGGCGGTCATGATCGACATCGGCGTCGCCAGGCCGAGCGCGCAGGGGCAGGCGATGATCAGCACCGAGACCGCCGAGACGATGGCAAAGATCAAGCTGGGTTCGGGACCGAAGATCGCCCAGGCGGCAAAGGCCGCGAGCGCGACCAGCACGACGGCCGGCACGAAGTAGAAGGAGACGCGATCGGCTAAACCTTGAATCGGCGCGCGCGAACGCTGCGCCTTTGCGACCAGCTCGACGATGCGCGAAAGCGTCGTTTCGGAGCCGACCTTTTCGGCGCGCATGATCAGCGAACCGTTCTTGTTGAGCGTGCCGCCGGTCAAGGCATCGCCTTTCGTTTTTTCGACCGGCAGCGGCTCGCCCGAGATCATCGATTCGTCGATGGAGGAACGGCCTTCCGTTACGATGCCGTCGACCGGCACGGCGTCGCCTGGACGGAGGCGCAGGTGGTCGCCGGTCCTGACCGCATCGAGCGGCACGTCGGTGTCGGAGCCGTCCTCCCCGATCAGCCGTGCCGTCTTCGGCGCCAGGTCGAGCAGCGCACGGATGGCCGAGCCGGTCTTTTCGCGCGCCCGCAATTCGAGCACCTGACCGAGGAATACCAGCGCGACGATGACGGAAGCTGCCTCGAAATAGACCGGGACGGTGCCGCCATGGCCACGGAACTGATGCGGAAAGATGTCCGGAAACAGTGCGGCGACGACGCTGTAGAGGTAGGCCGCACCCACACCCAGCGAAATCAGCGTCCACATGTTGGGGCTGCGGTTGACCAGCGACTCCCAGCCGCGGTGGAAGAAGGGGAAGGCCGCCCACAGCACCACTGGGCTGGCCAGCGCCAATTCCAGCCAGACCATCGTTCGCCCGTCGACAAACGCCTGGAACGTCAGGCCGAGCATCGGCGCCATGGCAACGATCAGCAGCGGCAGGGACAGCACCGCGCTGACCCAGAACCGTCTGGTGAAGTCTACCAGTTCGGGGTTCGGGCCCTCATCGCCAGTGGGAACGCCCATCGGCTCAAGCGCCATGCCGCAGATCGGGCAGGAGCCGGGCTTGTCTCTTATCACTTCGGGGTGCATCGGGCAGGTGTATTGAGTGCCTTTCGGCACTGGCGACGCCGCCGGCCTATCGCCGAGATAGTTTTGCGGCTCGGCCTCGAACTTCGCCCGGCAGCCGGCCGAGCAGAAATAGAAACCTTGGCCTTCGTGGCGGAAAAAATGCCTGGCGGTAGCGCGGTCGACACTCATGCCACAGACGGGGTCGGTGGCGGTCAGGTATTTTTCAGGCCCGGCGACGAATTTCGTACGGCAACCCTCGCTGCAGAAGTGAAAAAGACGGCCGCCATGCTCGGCCGTCGGCTTGCCGGCTGCCGGATCGACGCTCATGCCGCACACCGGATCGCGCACCACGGCTTCGGCGGCCGGCTCAGCAGCCTTTGCCGTACAGCAGTTGCCATCGGCCGCGTGCGCGTGGTGGTGATGCTCGGAATGCGCCATCGAAAAGTGCCTTATATCTGTCTGGGTGAGGAGGTAGTGCTTCCAGTAACTGGAAGGTCAAGGGGCGATTTCCACTTTTCGATCGTGGCCGTCATCGCGCACATCAAGGGAAAATCGCTTACGCAACTTTGTTCCCATGCTATGGACGCGCGTCCCACTGCATCGATCCCACCCAAATGAAATGCCTGATTATCAATCTCGATCGGTCCCGCGATCGCCTCGCCCATGTAACGGCGGAGTTCGCCCGCATCGGCATCGCGTTTGAGCGGGTCGCCGCCATCGATGCGCGAGATCGGCCGGATCTGGCCGAAATGCCGCAGGGCAAGAAGCATTTGCGTCTGGCCGACGCCGAGATTGCATGCCTGCTCAGCCACCAACAGTGTTGGTCGATGATCGCTGCAGGTGAGGATGCTTACGCGGCGATTTTCGAGGACGATGTCGTTTTCCCGGACAAAGCCGGCGCTTTGCTTGCCGATGCGAGCTGGATTCCCGCCGATGCGGACATCGTCAAGTTGGAAACGTTCTTCAACCGAACCGTAATTTCACGCAAGCAAGTCGCCTGCGGCCACGGATTTTCCGCGAGCAGACTGCACGGGCTCCATATCGGTACGGCGGGATACATCCTGTCCAGACAGGCCGCGCAGGACCTTCTTGCGGCAACGAATGAGATCAGCATTCCCGTCGATCACCTCATCTTCAATCCGCGTTTTGCGACCTCATCCGACAAGGTCATTTACCAACTCGCCCCGGCATTGTGCCTGCAGGCACAATTCCTCGGCGACAGTCCGGTGAGATTGCCAAGCCTGCTCAAGCAGGACCGAACAGAGGAATGGGTGGCAAGCGGGATAGGTAAACGGCGCCCCAGGCCAATCACCGCCAAGGTAAGGATCGAGGCCAGGCGGTTGACGCGGCAGATCGCCGATCTCTTCCGGCTTCGGCGCGAGATGATCATCCCTTTCTGGTATCGCGGCCGACGCGTCCGTCCGCCCCATACACAGCGCCGTGAAAACGCGCTATAGACGCCGCGCAAAGGCGAGGCCCACCGGCAATCCATGGCAAAAATCTCCCTCAAGCTCGACGCGCTGATCGACAGCGAGGCTTTGCGCCGCGACATGACGGCGCTGATCTCGGCGGCCAGCGGCATCGAGCCCGGCGCGCGCGTCGGTGCGCTCCGGCTGCTGAAGGATCGGCTGACCGAGGGCCGCAAGGTTGCCGAGCGCATGCTGATGGACGATGGCAGCGGCACGGCCTGCGCCGCCCGGCTGTCGCATCTGATGGACGAGATCATCCGCGCCCTCTACGAGTTCGCCGCGACCCACGTCTACCGGGTGAAAAGCCCCTCGACCGCAGAGCGCATGGCGGTCGTTGCCGTCGGCGGCTATGGCCGCGGCACGCTGGCGCCGGGCTCCGACATCGACCTGTTGTTCCTGCTGCCCTACAAGCAGACGCCGTGGGGCGAACAGATCGTCGAATATATGCTCTATATGCTGTGGGACCTCGGGTTGAAGGTTGGCCACGCCACCCGCAACATCGACGAGTGTCTCAGGCTGTCGCGCAGCGATATCACCATCCGCACCACGATCCTGGAAGCGCGGTTCCTGTGGGGCGAACAGAAGCTCTTCGACGAATTGCTCACCCGCTTCGACCATGAAGTGGTGCGCACCACCGGACCGGAATATGTGCAGGCCAAGCTCGCCGAACGCGACGATCGCCATGCCAAGGCCGGCGAAAGCCGCTATCTGGTCGAGCCCAACGTCAAGGACGGCAAGGGCGGCCTGCGCGATTTGCAGACGCTGTTCTGGATCGCCAAGTATTTTTATCGCGTGCGCACCGGCGAGGAATTGGTCGACAAGGCTGTGTTCACCGAGGCCGAATACCGGGAATTCCTCAAGGCCGAGGATTTCCTCTGGGCGGTGCGCTGCCACATGCATTTCCTCACCGGCAAGGCCGAGGAACGGCTGCATTTCGACATCCAGCGCGAGATTGCCGAACGTCTCGGCTACACCACCCATCCCGGTCTGTCGGCGGTCGAGCGCTTCATGAAGCATTACTTCCTCGTCGCCAAGGATGTCGGCGACCTCACCCGCATCTTCTGCGCCGCGCTCGAGGAAGAGCAGGCCAAGCATGTGCCCGGCTTCAACCGCATCTTCCTCACCTTCCAGCGCCGCAAGCGCAAGCTGGCAGGCACGTCGGACTTCATTGTCGACAATCACCGCATCAACGTCGCCGACGACAGCGTGTTCGAGCGCGACCCGGTCAATCTGCTCAGGCTGTTCTGGTTCGCCGACAAGCACGGGCTGGAGTTCCATCCCGATGCGCTGAAGCTGCTCACCCGCTCGCTCGGTCTGGTCAACAAGTCGCTGCGGCGCGACGAGGAGGCCAACCGGCTGTTCCTCGACATCCTGACCTCGGACCGCAATGCCGAGCTTAATTTGCGGCGCATGAACGAGGCCGGCCTGCTCGGCAGGCTGATCCCCGATTTCGGCAGAATAGTCGCCATGATGCAGTTCTCGATGTACCACCACTATACGGTGGACGAGCACCTGATCCGCTGCATCGGCGTCTTGGCCGAGATCGAGCGCGGCGACGGCGAAAAGGTGCATCCGCTCTCGCACACGCTGATGCCGGGGCTAGAGAAGAGCCGCGAGGCGCTCTATGTCGCGGTGCTGCTGCACGACATCGCCAAGGGCCGGCCGGAGGATCACTCAGAGGCCGGCGCCCGGATCGCGCGCCGCATCTGCCCGCATATGGGGCTGTCGGCGGCCGACACCGAGACAGTCGCCTGGCTGGTCGAGAACCATCTCGTGATGTCGATGACGGCGCAGACGCGCGACCTCAACGACCGCAAGACGATCGAGGATTTCGCCTCGATCGTGCAATCGGTCGAGCGGCTGAAAATGCTGTTGATCCTGACCGTCTGCGACATCAGGGGTGTCGGGCCGGGCGTGTGGAACGGCTGGAAGGGCCAGCTCCTGCGCACGCTCTACTACGAGACCGAACTGCTTTTGACCGGCGGCTTCTCGGAAGTGTCGCGCGCCAAGCGGACGGCGGCGGCGCGCGAGCGGCTAGCCGAGGCGCTAGCCGATTGGCCGGACAAGGCCCGCAAGCGCTATGTCGGCCTGCATTACGAGAACTATCTGCTGACGGTCGACCTCCCCGATCAGCTGCGTCATGCCGAATTCATCCGCGAAGCCGACGCGGCAGGCAAGAAGCTCGCCACCGTGGTCAGGACGCACCAATTCGAGGCGGTGACCGAGATCACCGTGCTGGCGCAGGATCATCCGCGCCTGCTTTCGGTTATTGCCGGCGCCTGTGCCGGCGCCGGCGGCAACATCGTCGACGCGCAGATCTTCACCACGTCCGACGGCCGCGCGCTGGACATCATCCTGATCTCACGGGAATTCGACCGCGATGAGGATGAGCGCCGTCGCGCCCAGCGCGTCGGCCGGCTGATCGAGGACGTGCTGTCGGGCAAGAGCTGGCTGCCGGAGATGATCGAGAAGCGCACCCGGCCGCGGCGCGGCGCCAAGGTGTTCAAGATTCCGCCGCGCGCCGAAATCCGCAACACGCTGTCGAACCGGTTTTCGGTGATCGAGGTCGAGGGCCTGGACCGGCCTGGGCTGTTGTCGGAAATCACCAGTGCGTTGTCCGATCTCTCGCTCGACATCGCCTCGGCTCACATCACCACCTTCGGCGAGAAGGTGATCGACACTTTCTATGTCACCGACCTTACGGGGCAGAAGATCGACAACCCGGCACGCACCGCCACCATCCACGCCAGGCTGATCGCGGCGCTTGAAGGCGTTGTCCCAGAGCGCGGCGGCAAGGCCAAGGCGGCGGCCGAGTGACCATCACTTTGTCCCAATCACCCCCTTTGTCCCAATCATCCCCTTTGTCCCAATCATCCAGGCAATCTCCCCGCGCATGAGCCTCGTCAAGAAATTCGCCACGGTTGCGTCCGGCACGCTGATGAGCCGCGCCCTTGGCTTTGGCCGCGAGATGCTGATGGCTGCCGCACTCGGCACCGGGCCGGTGGCGGACGCCTTCAACGCCGCCTTCCAGTTTCCAAACACGTTTCGCCGGCTGTTTGCCGAAGGCGCCTTCAACGCCGCCTTCGTGCCGCTGTTTGCCAAGGAGATCGAGACCCACGGCACCGACGGCGCCAAGCGCTTTTCGGAGGAAGTGTTCGGCGTCCTGTTCACCGCACTTCTGGCGCTGACCATCGTCATGGAATTGGCGATGCCGCTGATCGTGCGCTATCTCGTGGCGCCGGGTTTTGCCGACACGCCGGGCAAATTCGAGACGACCGTCCTGCTGGCGACGATCATGTTCCCGTATCTCATCTGCATGTCGCTCGCAGCGATGATGGCCGGCATGCTGAATTCGCTGCGCCGCTATTTCGCGGCTGCCGTGGCGCCGGCTTTCCTCAACATCATCCTGATCAGCGTGCTCGGCTACGCCTGGTACCACGGCATGGATGCCCGTGAGGTCGGTTTCAGCCTGTCCTGGGGCGTGCTGGCGGCGGGGCTGGTGCAGCTTGCCATCGTCTGGGTGGCGGTGCGCAATGCCGGCATCGCCATCGGCTTTCGCCGGCCGAAGATGACGCCCAACGTCAAGCGCCTGCTGATCCTGGCGCTGCCGGCGGCGATCACCGGCGGCATCACCCAGATCAACCAGCTGATCGGCACGGCGATCGCGTCGGCGCAGGACAGCGCCGTGTCCTCGCTTGCTTACGCCGACCGCATCTACCAGCTGCCGCTCGGCGTCGTCGGCGTCGCGGTGGCCATCGTGCTGTTGCCGGAGCTGTCGCGGGCGCTGAAATCGGGCAATCTGGTCGAGGCGGCCAATCTGCAGAACCGCTCGGTCGAGTTCACCCTGTTCATGACCTTGCCGGCGGCGGCGGCACTGTGGGTGATGGCGGAGCCGATCGTGCGGCTGGTCTATGAGCGCGGCGCCTTCGCCGCCAACGGCTCGACGCCGACAGTGGCCGCAATCCTGGCGATCTTTGGCCTCGGCCTGCCGGCCTTCGTGCTGATCAAGGCTTTCACTCCCGGCTATTTCGCCCGCGAGGACACGCGCACGCCGATGATGTTCGCCGCCATCTCGGTCGGCGTGAACGTGATCACCGCGCTGACGCTGTTCCCGAAAATGGGCGCGCCCGGCATTGCGGTAGCCTCGGCCGTCGCCGGCTGGGTCAACGCGGTGATGCTGCTCGCCGTCCTGATCCGGCGCGGCCATTGGGGCCGCGACGCGCCGCTGCTGAAGCGCATTCCGCGTCTTGTGCTGTCGGCTGCGGTGATGGCGACAGCACTCTATTTCGCCGAGCACTGGCTGGCCATCAGGCTCGGCCCCGGCTCGCCACTGGTGATCAAGGCCGTGACGCTTCTCTCATTGGTAGCCGGCGGGGCGCTGCTCTACTTCGTCACGGCTTTCGCCACCGGCGGCGCCGATTTCGGAATGATCCGGCGCAATGTGAAACGCGGCTCGGGCAAGGCAGCGGCGCCAGCGCCAAAGGCCGATCTGGACGAATAGTCCGGACGAGCTAACAGCAACACCGGTCTTGATCCTCTCCGCCCCTTCGTCCATAAGCGCGCCGTCGCAAGACTTTCGCCGCGCGTGGTTTCCAGCCGCGTGATTGGCTCCGAAAAGTCTGCAACTTTTCGGAATCACGCTTATACGGCCCTCCACAAGCCATGAGGACATCATGACCGCCTTCAAACAGCTCGTTTTTTCCGGGGTACAGCCGACCGGCAATCTGCATCTCGGCAACTATCTCGGCGCCATCAAGAAATTCGTCGCCCTGCAGGACACGTCAGACTGCATCTATTGCGTCGTCGACCTGCATTCGCTGACGGCACAGCTCGTCCATGACGACCTCGCCGACCAGACCCGCTCGATCACCGCCGCCTTCCTTGCCTCCGGCATCGACCCGAAGAAGCACATCGTCTTCAACCAGTCGCGGGTGATGCAGCATGCCGAGCTTGCCTGGATCTTCAATTGCGTGGCGCGCATCGGCTGGATGAACAAGATGACGCAGTTCAAGGACAAGGCCGGCAAGGACCGCGAAAATGCCTCGCTGGGCCTGCTAGCCTATCCCTCGCTGATGGCCGCCGACATCCTGCTCTACCGCGCGACCCATGTGCCGGTGGGCGAGGACCAAAAGCAGCATCTGGAGCTGACCCGCGACATCGCGCAAAAGTTCAATAATGATTTTTCGAGCCGCATCGCCAGTCTTGGCGTCGGCGTCGAGATGCAGGTTGGCGAAGAGACGGTAAACGGGTTCTTCCCGATAACCGAACCGGTGATCGGCGGGCCGGCGGCGCGCATCATGAGCCTGCGCGACGGCTCCAAGAAGATGTCGAAGTCGGACCCGTCGGATCTGTCCCGCATCAATTTGACCGACGATGCCGACACCATCTCGAAGAAGATCCGCAAGGCCAAGACCGACCCGGAAGCATTGCCAAGCGAAGTCGACGGCCTGGAAAGCCGCCCGGAAGCGGAAAACCTGGTCGGCATCTATGCAGGGCTGGCCGAGATGTCGAAGGCGGACGTGCTGAAGGAATTCGGCGGCCAGCAGTTTTCCGTGTTCAAGCCGGCGCTCGCCGACCTTGCCGTGGAAAAACTGGCGCCGATCGCCGGCGAGATGCGCCGTATCGAGGGCGACCGCGCCTATGTCGACGCGGTGCTGAGAGACGGCGGCGAACGCGCCGGCGCGCTGGCTGAGACCACCATGAAGACGGTACGCGACATTATCGGCCTGTTGCAGGGCTGATCCTACCGTCAGTGCACCGCACCATTCTGGCCCAAGGCCGGCGGCTTGCCGCCGGTCTGTCGCGGTGGCAGATTGCGGTCGAAACATCGAGCAGATAGACATGGTCTCCAAACGCCTCAGTCGCGAAGCCGGCCATCGCAGGAAATTCCTGACGATCATCGACGACACGCCGGAGTGCGAGCGCGCCGTCGCCTACGCCTCCAAGCGGGCGCAGAGCACCAGCGGCACGCTGGTGCTGCTCTACATCATCACACCGGACGACTTTCAGCACTGGCTGGGCGTCGAGAAGATCATGCGCGAGGAAGCCAATGCCACGGCACGCGCGGCACTCGACGGCTACGCCAACAAGGTGCGCCAGAAGCTCGGCATCGAGCCCGAGATGGTGGTGCGCGAAGGCAAGCCGACCGAGGAGATCCACAAGCTGATCGAGGAAGACCAGGACATCGCCATCCTGGTGCTGGCGGCAGGTGCCGGCAAGGAAGGACCCGGGCCGCTGGTCGGGGCTGTTGCCGGCAAGGGCGCCGCCTTCCCTATTCCGGTCACAGTGGTGCCGCAGAACCTGTCTGACGAGGAGATCGACAGCCTCGCATAGAGAGTGATGCCGGAAGTGTGAAGCGGTTTCGGATAACATCACGATCCTGGATTTATAGCCCGCGCGGGATTCATTCCCAGCCAGCAAAAACATTCCGCCAGCCAGCCGTTTTGAGCGACGCGTTTCGCTTGAATGTCCAGCCGATTGAGCCTATTTAGAACTATTCCAAACTAGCTGCCCGACTGGGCACGGAGACGGCCATGTTCATCCAGACCGAATCGACGCCGAACCCGGCAACGCTGAAGTTCCTGCCCGGCAAGGAAGTCCTTGTTGAAGGCACCGCCGATTTCCGCGACGCCGACAGTGCAGCCAGCGCCTCGCCGCTGGCCGGCCGGCTGTTCGAGATCCCCGGCGTGACCGGCGTCTTCTTCGGCTATGACTTCATCACCGTGACCAAGGACGGCCCGGACTGGCAGCACCTGAAGCCGGCGATCCTGGGCGCCATCATGGAGCATTTCATGTCGGGCGCGCCCGTCATGGTCAATGCCGGCCCCGCCGCCGAGACCAGCCAGACCGGCGAATTCTACGACAAGGCCGATGAGCAACTGGTCATCACCATCAAGGAACTGCTCGACACCAGGGTGCGCCCGGCGGTTGCCCAGGATGGCGGCGACATCACCTTCCGCGGCTTCGAGAACGGCACCGTGTTCCTGCACATGAAGGGCGCCTGCGCCGGCTGCCCGTCCTCGACGGCGACGCTGAAGCACGGCATCCAGAACCTGCTCCGCCACTTCGTGCCGGAAGTACAGCAGGTCGAGCAGGTCTCCTAAGACCCCTTCACGCATTCGAGCGAGCAACAAAAAACCGGGCCAGATTGCCCGGTTTTCTGTTTTGGACGTCCGTTG
Source organism: Mesorhizobium sp. LNJC405B00 (assembly GCF_000502615.1). Classification (NCBI taxonomy): domain Bacteria; kingdom Pseudomonadati; phylum Pseudomonadota; class Alphaproteobacteria; order Hyphomicrobiales; family Phyllobacteriaceae; genus Mesorhizobium; species Mesorhizobium sp. LNJC405B00. The sequence continues at coordinate 37,888 of NZ_AYWC01000005.1, forward strand.
TTGCCTAGACGGTCCGCGTACGAAGGGTAACGCCTATTTTGACCATGGTCTTCCCGAAAACCGGTTCCACTTTTCGCTTTCGTGGACCTCGGTTCCGGATCATGGTCCTACATCACGATGACCTTGGCGCCGACCGACGTGCGGTCGTAGAGGTCGATGATGTCCTGGTTCATCAGCCGGATGCAGCCTGACGACATCGCCTTGCCGATCGAATTCCATTCCGGACTGCCGTGCAGGCGGTAGCCCATATCACCGCCCTTGTTGAACAGATACATGGCGCGCGCGCCGAGCGGGTTCTTCAGGCCCGGCTCCATGCCGCTCGCGAACTTCGCTAGCTCCGGCTGGCGCTGGATCATCTGCCGCGGCGGCGTCCAGGTAGGCCATTCGCGCTTCAGCGCGATATGGGCGGTCCCGTGCCATTCAAAGCCTTCGCGGCCGACGCCGATCCCGTAGCGGATCGCCCGGCCGTCGCCTTCGACGAAGTAGAGAAACTTGTTCTGGGTATCGACGACAATGGTGCCCGGCTTTTCCGAGGTGTCGTAGTTCACCTCTTGCCGGTGGTACTTCAGCGGCACCCTCTCGATCGGGATGCGCGGCAGTTGGTAGCCTGCATCGTTCACCGAACCGTAGTTGTTGGAGAACAGCTGCGAGCCGATCGTGCTGCAACCCGAGATCGCGGCCGACAACGCAAGTGCGGCGACGATTGCAAATGACTTCATGCGCATGAAATGGTCCGATGCCCCGCCAAGATGTCGCGACACGTTACGGCCGCTTTTCCTGAAATCATTCATGCTGGCATTTGCTTTGCTTGCCAAGCGCGCGATGCCTATATGCAGGAGCTTACGTGCCGGTAAGCCGTCAACTATGGCATTTCGGCAACAGGACTCACGGGATTGTGAAGGAAAAACAATGGTCGGTCCTGTCGGATAGCATAGAATCAGGGAACCACATCGAGGAATCACAATGAATGTAGGCGATGCCGCGGCGCGGTCCGGCCTGCCGGCCAAGACCATCCGCTACTATGAAGAGATCGGCCTGATCGCCCCGGCGCGCGCCGGCAATGGCTATCGCGATTATTCCAGCGACGACATCCATCGGCTAGCCTTCCTGCGCCGTGCTCGCAACCTCGGCTTTTCAATCGACGATTGCCGCCAGTTGATGGCGCTCTACCGCGATCGCAGCCGCGCCAGCCACGATGTGCGCGAGATTGCCGCCGCCCATGTGAGCGCCATCGAGGAAAAGGTGCGCGAGCTGCAGTCGATGCGCACGACCTTGCAGACGCTGATCCAGGCCTGCCATGGCGACGACCGGCCGGACTGCCCGATTTTGGATGATATTGCGGGGGCTGCGCTGCTCGAGAACAGGCCGGCTTCGGCCATATAGGTAGTATCTCGACTGACTAAAATACGGGAACGTCCAAGGCACAAGAACGGAACCAAAGCGGTTACATCAGACCTTTGCGTTCACGGCGCAAGACTTTAGTCCTGCCGTCTTATAGCTAAGAACGGAAGTTGATTGGACACGCAAGGGCGTTCCGGAGCAATACCAGACCGCGCCAATACAGATATGGTGCGATCGCGGGAGGCCCTCGGATTAAGTCGCAGCCCAGTTCTGTCAACCGTATAATCGCCCATTCCCCTACGGCTGGGTTGCGCTCGCGAGCAGTGTGTAATCTAGCTCTGCCTTTATCTTCAGGACGGCATCAACGAGGGAACCGAACTCCTCGACGCTGAATGTGCAACTATCCTGGACCGCTCCCATATGGCTGAGGCGGAAGCGTACGAATTTCTGGTTTTCGGCTGGGATGCGCTTCACCAGAAACATGAATGAATAGGGACCTGCGGTCACTGAGTACCGGCGCAATTCTTCGGTCGCGGGAAAAAGCCGGTTGATGAATCCCAAAATCCCATGATGTCTCCCCTCGTGCCAAGGACCGTGCTTCTTATCATTGCGAGAGAAAATTCGCCTATGGTTTGTCAATCATACATCGCCATGGCACAGGCGATTATCCGATTGACAAACCCAAAGTGATTACGTAGGGTAAGGACATAGGAGATTTCCATGTCCGTTCTGTCCCGCCCCGAGTTCCACGACGAAGCCAAGGCGTTCGAGCATGTGGAAGGCATCCTGTGGCCGAATGGTCCTGTTTGCCCCAAGTGCGGCTCTGTTGATCGCCACTACTCGTTGAAGGGTGTTCGCACCAAGCCTTCCAAGAAGAATCCAAACGGTGTCGAGCGTCATGGCCTGTACAAGTGCAGCGCTTGCCGTTCGCAGTTCACCGTCCGCATGGGTTCGATCTTTGAGGAAAGCCATATGCCGCTCACCAAGTGGCTTCAGGCTATCCACCTTATGTGCGCCTCTAAGAAGGGCATTAGCGCCCACCAGATGCACCGCATACTCGAATGCACCTATGAGGCGGCTTGGTTCCTGTGCCACCGCATTCGCCTTGCAATGGCGTCTGGCGACTTCTCCCCGCTTGGCGGCAACGGCAAGACCGTCGAGGTTGACGAGACGTATATCGGTCGCCTGAAGGGCACCCCGGTCAAGTCGGGCGGCGGCGCTCACAAGAACACTGTCGTTACGCTGGTAGAGCGTGGTGGCCGCGCCCGTTCCTTCCACGTCGATACCGCCCGCATGGGCAACGTGATGCCAATCGTTCGCGCCAACATCGCACGCGAAACAGCGCTCATGACAGACGAGAGCGGCATCTATCGCCGCGCGGGCCAGGAATTTGCTTCCCACGATGTCGTCACGCATTCCAAGGACGAATACGTGCGCTACGAAGGCGAGAAGACCATCCACACCAACACCGTGGAAGGCTTCTATTCGATCTTCAAGCGCGGCATGAAAGGCGTCTATCAGCATTGCGGCGAACACCATCTGCACCGCTACCTCGCTGAATTCGACTTCCGCTACAGCAACCGCATTGCCATGGGCGTTGATGACGGCACCCGCGCTTTCATCGCGTTGAAGGGTGCCGCTGGTAAGCGCCTCACCTATCATAGACCTGCTTGACGAGAAGCGGACGCACTTTCGAAAGCCGGTGCAACTCGAATTTCCATACTGGCGATACGTACCGCGCAAGAAAAAGTGAATCATTTTCAATGGGTTACATGTGTAACCAGTTGATTCGACAGCTTTTTTCTGTACAACGTATTGAACGCCGATAGGAAAAATGTCATATTCGGGATGGCAGGCAAGCGCCGGAGCTACCCCGAGTTGCCTTAGGGCAGCAGCATCCTAGCGATGTGCATCAGGGGTCCGGGGGCCTGTCACCTTGATTAATTCGGCGATAAATGCTCCCTGCTCTTTGCTGAGCGGGGAGCGCCCTATCGGCGGGATCAATGTGAGGCCGCAGTTCAATATGCGCTTCCGTTCCTTAAGGTAGCGGGCCTTCAGCGATAGCGCATAGCGCGGTTCTACATTCCCATATTCGTTTGCCTCCAAGCCAGCGCATGTTGCGCTCGTCACTACATCGGCAATCTGCAATCCGGCTCGTACAGCGTGATTTTCCACCCTTATGTTGGCAGGATCGAAAACGCTCCAATCTATCGAGCGAACCGGTTTCAATAGCTCTCGTCCATCCCTCATGAATTCGAAGTAGTCCCGCATCACTTGGTAGTCGGTGCCAGATCGTCGGGAGAAGGTGACAAAGAGGCTTGCCGGGCCATTGCCATCGACGCGAGCCTTTTCCCGGCAAGCCGCTGTGAGGCGCTCAAGAAGCCAGCGGACAAGATAGTTGTAGAGATGCTGCTTTCGCTTGAATACCTCCAGTTCCTGGCTGTCGAGAATCGTTTCCTTGTTTGAGGCGATGACGCAAATGCCTAGGGGCTTCTCACGTAGAATGTTGCAAGCAGCTACACGTTGGCTGTGATTGAGGTGTCGGAAATGTAGATCCCGTTGATTCTTTTTCTTCGGGAAAAGTGATACGATCTCGTCTCGCCAAGATGGCATGAAGCGGTCATTGCTTTCGGAAACGAGAACAGCGCCAACGCCAAGCCAATGGGATTGGCCGGTAGTTCCGGGGAGCCGAAGTTTTCCAAACCCTTCGTCTCCCGCTTCGTCAACATAGGCTGAGAAAGAACAAGGCATCCATGATGGGAATCAAGGAAAAGTCCAAGAGTCAACTCGATAAGTTCAAAGAAGCCGCCAAAGACTTGAAACAGTCAGACGCCGCCTTCGAAGCCGTGGTGAACAAGATCGCCCACGCGCCAAAGCTGACCCAGGAACAGATAAAGGAATTGGTGCGGCGCAAGCGCAAGGCTGAAGGCAGATGACACCGTTCCGAAAGTTCGGTATGGAGAGGTCCCCACAATCGGTTCACCATGGCCCAAAATCCGCCCGAAAAGCTCAGATTCCACTATATCAAATCCAACCAGTATCGGGAGATTGCGTGCGATGGCGCAATCGGTGGCCCGACACCCCAAGGTAGGATTTGGGTGGCATTCTATACGGAACGCTTCCCTTTGCCGCAGATTGTGGAGCATGACCTTATACCGGTCGATGGTGAGAACGGTTCATTCACGATAGACCAGGTAGAAAAAGGCAATGTTGTCGAGGCTAAGGACGGCGTCATTAGAAATGTCGAGATAGGTACCTATCTATCTATCGAAGCGGCCCAATCGTTGCGCGATTGGCTTGACCGTAACATTAAACTTGCGACTGGAGGCTGACATGAGCTTAGCTTATGAGGGTAACTACCAGCCAACTGACCTGCCAAAACGCTTCCGTTATGGCGCTTCATACGGCGAAAAGGATGCAATCGCGGTGATGACCATCAGAAGTGGGTTCATCAACTCTGATACCCTGGCTGCTGCTCCCAAAGCCGAATCGGCGGGCATCGGTCTGAACGGGTTGGCTTGGGCATGCTTGGCGATCATTGTGGCTGGGCTGGTTGCGGTGTTTTTCACTTCAAATGTGGTAGCGGCGGCTGTCCTTCCGTTGGGTCTTGTGGCCCTGACGGTAGTGGGGTTCTTTGCCAAAAGGCGCGATTTGAAGAGGTAGTCTCTTGGGGGATGGCACCGGGGCTGAAATCGCAAAGGCAGCAGCGTCGACACCGGGCGGCCTGCTGCTTGTAGGAGGTGCTTATTCCGGCCAACTGGCCAAGCAATTCCCCGAGCTATATGTGAATTCAGCCGGTATGATTGCCACAATGGCTATGTTCGTCGGGTTCACCGTCCTTGTTGTGATGGCGATCGGTTCAACTATCAATTACCTACGCAAGGGGTAGAGTCGTCGCGACCGTGCGCGATTACCTTCAAAGGTATCGCCCCGCAGCGCTACAAGTCCTGTAGCCATTCCCCTACGGCTGGGTAGGGTGTTCGTGCTCGGCAATCTTTTTTAAGAGATTCCGTGAAGCCTCTAGGACGCGGCGTGTCTCATGGATGGTCGATTGTAGGGAGTCCAGTTCGCTCTCCACCCAGCGCTGGCTACGGCGGGCGCTTTCAATGAACTGGTGGTCAGGTTCCCACCACCGGTCTTTCCTTCTCTTAGCGCCCGCTTAACTAGGAATGTGTGGCTGTCGCCACGGTTCCATATAATTCCAGAAAGCATCCCCTACGGCAGAGCGCATGCCCCGCATGTGATCGCGGATTGCAGCGGCGTCTCGGACTTCCATGCGGACGCGGGACAGTCCATCAAGCAAGGCGCGCATTAGCGCTCGCTCAAGCGCAAGGCTAAGACGTAGAGCGCGCGCCAACTCGATGTCATTCGACGGTTGCACGTTCCAAGCTTACCACACAATCTGGTGATACATTAGATGGAACTAAAGTTCAGGTTGCGAAATGTCGAGGAATAAGAGTTGCCGGCCTGTCGAGGATCATATTCCTATTTCACTTTGGGTTTGTCAACCGGATAATCGCCATGGCACACAGGGTTCAAACCGTGAACAAAATCTGGCATGGTGGCTGCCATGCCGATCATTTCGCCGATTCCCCTCAATCCCCTCATCGACGGCCGCCAGTCCGAACGCGCCATGCTGGTGCGGCGCGGCGTGCAGAGGCTGTTGATGCAAATGGGCATGCATGTGCTGCCCGAACTGTCGCTGGCCACCGGGCGGCGCGCCGACCTTGTGGCGCTGACCAGGCAGGGCGACATCTGGATCATCGAGATCAAATCCTCGATCGAGGATTTTCGCGTCGACCGCAAATGGCCTGATTACCGGCTGCACTCCGACCGCTTCTTCTTCGCCACGCATCCCGGCGTGCCCTCGGATATTTTTCCGGAGGAATGCGGCTTCATCCTGTCCGACGGCTACGGCGCCGAGATTTTGCGCGAGGCGCCCGAGCACCGCATGGCCGCAGCAACGCGCAAGGCGCTGATGCTGCGCATTGCACGGGCGGGTGCGGCGCGGCTGCTGGCGGCGGAGCTGGCGGGTGTGGCGGTGCCGGCGCTGGCGGGGGAGAGCGAGTAGACGAAGCTCAAGTTCCTCGCCCCACAAAGTGGGGCGAGGAACCCAAGAACGCCTACTCCACCTCTTCCTCCGCCCCCGCAGCTGGCGCCACCAACAGCACGGTTGCCCCCAGCAGCGCTGCAACGAACGAGCCCGCCAGGATGCCGACCTTGACGGCGTCCTGCAGCGCCATGTCGTTGGCAAAGGCAAGCAGGCCGATGAACAGGCTCATGGTGAAGCCGATGCCGCAGAGCAGCGAAATGCCGATCATGTGCAGCCAGCCGGCATTGACCGGCAGGTCGGCGAAGCCGAGCCGGATGGCAAGCGCGGACGAGCCGAAGACGCCGGCCAGCTTCCCCAGCACCAGGCCGGCGGCAACGCCGAGCGTCAGCGGCTCGACCAGGACTGCGGCGCTGAGGCCGGCCAGCGACACGCCGGCATTGGCAAAGCCGAAGATCGGGATGACGACGAAGGGCACGATCTTGTGCAGGCCGTGTTCGAGCCGGTGCAACGGCGAATGGTTGAGATCGTGGCCGCTATCGGCAGAGATTTTCAGCGGAATGGTGAGAGCCAGCGCGATGCCGGCCAGCGTGGCATGCACGCCCGATTTCAGAACCAGCACCCACAGCACGGCGCCGAGCACGAGGTAGGGCGTCAGCCTCGTCACCCGCATGCGGTTGAGCACGATGAGCACCACGATGACGGCGAAGGCCGCACCGAGATAGGCCAGCGATAGGCCGCTTGTGTAGAAGATGGCGATGATGATGACGGCGCCGAGATCGTCGATGATGGCGAGCGCGGTGAGAAAGATCTTGAGCGACGCCGGCACGCGGTTGCCGAGCAGCGACAGCACGCCGAGCGCAAAGGCGATGTCGGTGGCGGTCGGGATCGCCCAGCCGGAGAGCGCGGCGGCGTTGTTGCGGTTGATGGCGACATAGACGAGTGCGGGAACCAGCATGCCGCCGGCGGCGGCGACGCCCGGCAGCACGCGGCGCGGCCAGGTCGAGAGCTGACCGTCGAGCATCTCGCGCTTGATCTCGAGGCCGACCAGCAGGAAGAACACCGCCATCAGCCCATCATTGATCCAGTGCGACACGCTGAGCGGGCCGAGATAGGCGTGGAGAGCGGCGAAATAGGTTTCGGCCAATGGTGAATTGGCGACGATCAGCGCAAGGGCTGCCGCAACCATCAGGATGATGCCGCCCGCCGCCTCGCCGTCGAGGAATTCGCGAAGGATGGATTTCGGCTGCTTGTCGCGCATCTGTGCTCCGTTGCCGGGTTTTCCGGCGGCGTTATTGCCGATGATGGGCAAAGGTCGATGGCACGGCAAGCGCAACTGTTTCCAGCGTTGGCGCCGCCCCTCATTGTCCTGCCGGACGTTCGTTATTCGAAAAGCCAAGCAGTTGGCTTTTCGTCCGCTTCGCACACCATTCCTCAACTCCCCGCATAGCGACGGGGAGAAAGAGGCAGCTTCAGCCTCGCCGTCGTCTCCTGCAACGCCGGCGATTGGCGAAACCGGCGATGAGAGCGCCCCTCTCCCCCGTCTCTATACGGGGAGAGGATGCCGGCAGGCAGGTGAGGGGCAGCGCTGAGGTTCGGCAATTGGCGGCCGGCGCCGCCGGCGCGTGAACCTCAGCGTGGTGCGCGCTTGGCGAGTATGCGCTGCAGCGTGCGGCGATGCATGTTGAGCCGGCGCGCGGTTTCCGACACGTTGCGGTCGCACATTTCGTAGACGCGCTGGATGTGTTCCCAGCGCACGCGGTCGGCCGACATCGGATTTTCCGGGGGGGCGGCGCGCTCGCCGGCGGTGCGGGTGAGCGCTGCAAACACGTCGTCGGCGTCAGCCGGCTTCGACAGATAGTCGATGGCGCCGAGCTTCACCGCGGTCACCGCGGTGGCGATGTTGCCGTAGCCGGTGAGGATGACGGTGCGGGCATCGTCGCGCTTCTCGCGGATGGCGGCGACGACGTCGAGGCCGTTGCCGTCGCCAAGCCGCATGTCGACCACCGCATAGGCTGGCGGGTGGGCGCGCGCCTTGGCCACTGCCTCCTCGACGCTCTCGGCCGTCTCGACCACGAAACCCCTGGTTTCCATGGCGCGGGCCAGCCGCGTCAGGAACGGCTTGTCGTCGTCGACGATGAGCAGCGAGGTGTCCTCGCCTTCGACCATTGCGCCAATTGCTTCTTCGCCAGTCATTATCTTAAAAAATCCTGCTGCCTTAATTTTACGCAGATATAGTTCCTGAACGCCATTGTCCAATTTTGCCGCCTCCGCCAAGGCTGTTACGCGGTGTCGAACATCGAGATCCCCACCGATTCCGGGTTGAGGAAGACCGTGCGCGGCCACGATATCTGCACGATCGCGCCTTCGCCCAGTCCGCTCGAATTGCGGAAATCGAGCGTGGCGCCGGAGCGTTCGAGCAAGGTCTTGGCGATGAACAGCCCGAGACCCAGGCCACCGCCGGCCTCGTTGCCCTGGCGCGTCGACATATAGGGCTCGCCGATGCGGTCGATGATTTCGGGCGGAAAGCCCGGCCCGTCGTCGATGATCGAGAAGGTGACGTCGAGCTCGTCCCAGCTCCAGCGCACCGTCACACTGTTGCGGGCGAAGTCGACCGCGTTCTCGACGAGATTGCCGAGGCCGTAGATGACGCCGGGGTTGCGCCGTCCCACCGGTTCGGGGCCGACGCGCTCGCCCGGCCGAAGCTTGATCGAGATGCCGAAATCGCGGTGCGGCGCCGTCACCTCCTCGACCAGCGAGGTCAGCGGCAGACGCGACAGATGCGCCTCGCCCTCGGAGGACAGGCTGGTCAGCCGCTTCAGGATCTCGCGGCAGCGCTCGCTCTGCGAGCGCAACAGCTTCACATCCTCACCATATTTCGGATCGTTACCCAGCGCCTTCTCCATTTCCTTGGAGACAAGCGCGATGGTGGCGAGCGGCGTGCCGAGTTCGTGCGCGGCGGCGGCGGCGAGGCCATCGAGCGCCGACAGATGCTGCTCGCGCTGCAACACCAGTTCGGTGGCGGCAAGCGCATTGGCGAGCAGGCGGGCTTCCTCGGCAACGCGGAAGGCATAGATGGCAGTGAAGGCGATCGAGGAAAACACCGCCATCCATATGCCGGCGACATAGATGAATGGCATGGGCAGCGGCGCGCCCTCGTACCATGGCAGCGGCTGGTGGAAGAAGACCAGCAACGTGGCCGCCGCCATGACCAGCGCGCCGAGCACCGCAGTCAGCCGCAGCGGCAGCGACGCCGCCGAGATGACGACGGGCACGGTCATCAGCACCGAGAACGGGTTGGTGAGGCCGCCAGTCAAAAAGAGCAGGCCGGCAAGCTGCAGGCTGTCGAAGGTCAGGATGAAAAAGGCTGAGAACGGGGTCAGCCGGTGCGCTGCCGGATAGCGGAAGGTCAGCACCAGGTTAAGCCAGGCCGAGCAGGCGACCAGCGCGAAGCAGAGGCTGACCGGCAGCGGGAATTTGAGCCCATAGGCGACGACCAGCACCGCCAGGCTCTGGCCCACGATGGCCAGCCAGCGCAGCCGGATCAGCGTGTTGAGGCGCAGCCGCTGGCTTTGCTGGAAGTCTGGCGCGTGCACGATGTTGATCATGGCCAAGGATTATAGCCGGGAAAGGACGAGCGCTAGGTCCCTCGCGGTTTGGCGCGGGCGGTGGCCGCAGCGAGCAGCGGATTTTCCGGCCAGACATGGCGGGGATAGCGGCCGCGCATGTCGGTGCGCACATCGGCCCAGGAGCCGCGCCAGAAGCCGGGCAGGTCGCGCGTCGTCTGGATTGGCCGGTGCGCCGGCGACAACAGCTCGAGCGTCAGCGGCACGGTGCCGTTGGCGATTGCCGGATGGCGGTCAAGGCCGAATAGTTCCTGCACGCGGATCGCCAGCACCGGCCATTCGCCGTCATAGCGGATCGGCACATGGCTGCCGGACGGCGCGTCGAAATGGGTCGGCGCCAGTGTGCCGATCTTGCGCTGCAAATCATGCGGCACCAGCGCCATCAGGCCCGATGACAGCGTGCCGGGGTCGATGGCGGCGAAGGACGCCTTGCCCGACAGGAACGGCAGCAGCCAGTCGTCGAGGCGTTCGAGCAGGGCGGCTTCCGAAACATCGGGCCAAGGCGCGCCTAGGCCGCGATGCAGCCAGCCAAGCCGTTGGCGCAGCGTCTCGCCGTCCTTGCTCCATTCCAGCAGCGACAGGCCGTGCTCGCGCAAGGCATCCAGGATGGCGCGGTCGGCGTCTGTTCCAGTTGGTGCGGGCAGCATGCGCTCCGACAAAGTGATGGCGCCGAGCCTGGCGGTCTCGCGCACGCGCACCGCGCGCCGCTCGCGGTCGAAGCTTGTCTCGCGGCGCGTCTCGATCCTGTCGGCGAGAGCGGCACGGATGTCGGTCTCGTGGACCGCGGCCGCGGCGGTTATACGGGCGTTTTGCGCCTTGCCTTGCAGATCGGCGACGACCAGCCAGGTCTCACCGGCCAGCGGATCGGCGGCTTCGAGCATGGCGCCGGAGCCGTTGGCGAGCACGAAACGCCCGCGCTCGCCGCGCGCTCTGGCGACACGGTCCGGCCAGGCGTGGATGAGGAGAAGACCGGCAGAAGCGGTTTCGCTGCTCTTGGGGCCGCCCGCCTCCTTCGCCAATCGCCCGGCAAGCTGCCTTGCCGCAACGGCGCGCGGTGACTTTTCGGTGCGGAAGCGCATCAAGCGCCGTTCGAGGTCGGCGCCGTCGCCGCCGAGACCACGCTCGGTGAGCAGGACGGCTAGCATCGCAGCCTCGAGCGCGTGGCCGCCGCCAGCGGCTTCAGCGACCATGTGTGCGAGCCGCACGGGCAGGGCCAGCTTGCGCATCGCGCCGCCCGCCTCCGTCAGCCGGCCGGCCGCATCGATGGCGTGCAGCGCCAGGAGCAGCGCCCGCGCCTCGTTGAGCGCGGGAATGGGCGGCGGATCGAGGAAGGACAGGCTTGCGGGATCGGCGACGCCGAAGGCGGCGCAATCGAGCAGTAGGCCGGACAGGTCGGCTTCGAGAATCTCGGGTGGGGTGAAGGCGGGAAGGGCCGCCGTCTGCTCGGCCCGCCACAGGCGGATGGCGACGCCTGGCTGTGTACGCCCGGCGCGGCCGGCACGCTGATCGGCCGACGCCCTGGAGACACGCACCGTCTCCAGCCGCGTCAGGCCGCTCGCCGGTTCGTATCGTGGCAGCCGCGACAGGCCGGAATCGATGACGACGCGCACGCCGTCGATGGTGATCGAGGTCTCGGCGATCGACGTCGCCAGCACCACCTTGCGGCGGCCGGGCGGCGCCGGTTTGATGGCGGCATCCTGCGCCCTGTTGTCGAGCTGGCCGTAGAGCGGCACGATGTCGGTGTCGGCGCCGAGGCGGCCCTGCAGCCGCTCGGCGGTGCGCTCGATCTCGCGCTGGCCGGGCAGGAAGGCGAGCACGCTGCCGCTCTCCTCGGCAAGGGTGGAGCGGATAGCCTTGGCCATGGTGTCTTCGACGGGAACGCCGGCCGGCCGTTCGTCGTAACGGATGTCGACGGGAAAGGCGCGGCCTTGGCTTTCGATCACCGGGGCGCCGGACAGGAGTTTCGCGACGCGCGCGCCATCGAGCGTTGCCGACATCACCAGCAAGCGCAAATCGGGCCGCAGCGCGCCCTGCACATCGAGCGCCAGCGCCAGGCCGAAATCGCCGTCGAGCGAGCGCTCGTGGAATTCGTCGAAAATCACCGCCGAGACGCCGGGCAGCTCGGGATCGTCTAGGATCATGCGCGCCAGGACGCCTTCGGTGACGACCAGGATTTTTGTCCGGGCCGATGTGCGGTTTTCCATGCGCATGGCATAGCCGACGGTGGCGCCTGGCTCTTCATCAAGCAATTCCGCCATGCGGCGGGCGGTGGCGCGGGTGGCGAGGCGGCGCGGTTCGAGCAGGACGATCTTGCCGGCGACCAGCCAGGGCGCATCGAGCAGCGCCAGCGGCACCAGCGTCGTCTTGCCGGCGCCGGGCGGCGCCACCAGGACGGCGTTGTTCTGCCTAGTCAGCGCTTCGCCAAGCGCCGGCAGCACGGCGGTAACAGGAAGCTCCGGCAGGGTTCTTTTGCTCATCGTCTCAACGGTATGCAGCCAGGTGACCGCATATCAGCCGCGGATGCCGCCGCGCAACCTCGCGCGGTGCGGCCAGTTCAAAGCCTCGTGCGCGCAAACGGGTTCCAGCGCACCGTGCCCAGCCGCACCTCCTCGCGCACCATGGTGAGCAGGCCAGACGCCCCAACGACGGCCAAGCCGACCAGCGATATCCAGTCCGGATACTCCTGGAAGAACAGCGCGCCGAGGATGACCGCCCAGACGATCTGCGAATAATGCGTCGGCGCCATGCGGTTGGCCGGCGCGTATTTGGCGGCCAGCAGCTGCAGCAATTGGCCGCCGGCGGTAAAGGCGCCGCCCAGCACCAGCCACAGCAGTTGCATGGCGTTGGGGAGGGTGAACGATGTAGCGATGGTGCCGGCCCCGTTGAACAGCAGCCCGTAACCGATGAGCACGCCGAGCATGGTGGTGCGCTTTTCCTGCTGGGCGAGCGACCGCATCAGGATGACGCTGGCCGCGGCGAGGAAGGCCACCGTGAAGGCGGCAAGGTGTCCGAGATGCAACTCGCGAAAACCTGGCCGCACCACCAGCATGACACCTGCAAAGCCGGCAACCACCGCCAGCCAGCGCCATGGACCGACCTTTTCTTTCAGGATGACGGTCGAGAGAATGGTAACGCAAAGCGGCGCCAGGAAGATCAGTGCATAGGTCTCGGCCAGCGGAATGGTGGTGAAGGCGTAGACGCTGAGCACGCCCGAGGCGATGCCGGCCCAGGCGCGGGCCTGCACCGCCCATGGCCGCCCGGTGCGCCAGAAGTCGCGCCAGCGCTCATCGACTGGGCGGCTGAAAAACAGGAAGCAGCCGGCAAACAGCGTGATGAAGAAGCCGATCTCGAAGACGGTGAACTGTCCGCCAAGGCTCTTGATAACGGCATCGCTGCACGAATAGCTTGCATAGGCGATGAGGGCGAGCAGGATTCCGTTCGTCACGTTTTTCCATTTCAGGGGAGAGTGCAGTGAAGGTATTGGCGCTCGGCGCGCATCCCGACGACATCGAGATATTCATGTTCGGTACGCTGGCTGCCTATGCCACGCAAGGCGCAGAACTGACTTTTGCCGTGGCCACGGATGGCGCCAGGGGCGGCATGGGCGACCCGAGCGTTTTGGCTCGTGTCCGCCGCGACGAGGCGGCGGCCGCTGCGGCGTTGCTCGGCGCAACCCTTCGCTTTCTCGACTTTCCCGACGGCGAACTGGTGGCCGATGCGGCACTGATCGCTTCGCTGAAAGCGCTGATACGCGAGACCGCGGCGGATCTGGTGATCACGCATGCCCCCAACGACTATCACGCCGACCATCGTGCTTTGTCGGACGGCGTGCGCATCGCGGCCTCGTTCGGCGTCCCCGTGCTGCATGCCGACACGATGGGCGGCACCGGTTTTGTGCCGACGCATTACGTCGACATTTCCGCCTACGGCGATATCAAGACGCAGGCGATCCGCGCGCACCAGTCGCAGTGGCCGGAGCAATATGTCGACAGAGCGCGCTTCCAGAATGAGTTTCGCGCCGGGCAATGCAACAGCGTTCCCGGCTCCCTGGCCGAGGCCTTCCGATTCGAGCCGACATTTCCCTTCGCCGACATCCGCGCGCTACTGCCGCCCGCGCCCCCTGTCCGGCCGGTGACGCCGCAGACGAAAATCGTAGGCGACCCCGGCTAAGCAACTTCCGGGCGAGCCGTCCGGCAATCATTTCCCAAACGATTTCAATCGCCGTTTCGCCATGTTGCGGCGCAGCGACGAATTCGCTTGCCTTGTTTAGTAAAAATTGCATCACTAAACAAATTACTAAACATCTGCGGTGCACCGCGCCGCCCTGGCGACGCATAGCGCGCCGTGTTTAGGCCCTCGGAGGAGCGAGGGTTGAGGGGTTCTTGAAACGGCCATCCGGGCGCGTTTCGCAAATGGGAGGAAGGCATGAAATCGAGCTTGAAACTGGCGTTGGGGCTGGCGTCGGCGATTACTGCGTCGACAGCCGTCTCGAACGTTGCGCACGCTGAAGACCTGACGCTTTGCTGGGCCGCCTGGGATCCGGCAAACGCGCTGGTCGAACTGTCCAAGGATTTTACCAAGGAAACCGGCATCGGCATGAAATTCGAATTCGTGCCGTGGACCAACTATGCCGACCGCTTCCTCAACGAGCTCAACTCGCACGGCAAATTGTGCGACCTGATCATCGGCGACAGCCAGTGGATCGGCGGCTCGGCCGAGAACGGCCACTACGTCAAGCTGAACGACTTCTTCGACAAGGAGAAGATCAGTATGGACGACTTTGTGCCGGCAACAGTCGTCGGCTATTCCGAATGGCCGAAGAACACGCCGAACTACTGGGCGCTGCCGGCCATGGGCGACGTCGTCGGCTGGACCTACCGCAAGGATTGGTTCTCCAAGCCGGAGCTGCAAAAGGAATTCAAGGAAAAATATGGCTGGGATCTCGGCCCGCCGACCACCTTCGACCAACTGAAGCAGGTCGCCGAGTTCTTCCAGAAGCGCGAGATCGACGGCAAGACCGTCTATGGCGCTTCGATCTACACCGAGCGTGGCTCGGAAGGCATCACCATGGGCGCCATGGACGTGCTCTACAGCTACGGCTTTCAGTATGAAAACCCCAAGAAGCCCTACGAGATGGAAGGCTTCGTCAATTCGCCAGACGCGGTCAAAGGCCTGGAGTTCTACAAGTCGCTCTACGATTGCTGCACGCCTCCGGGTGCCTCGAACAGCTATATGGGCGAAGGCGTCGACGCCTTCAAATCCGGTCAGGTGGCCATGCACATGAACTTCGCATTCACCTGGCCCGGCCTGCAGAAGGACGAGAATGTCGGCGGCGACAAGATCGGCTACTTCGTCAATCCGAAGGGTCCCGGTGGCGCCCAGTTTGCGCAGCTTGGCGGCCAGGGCATTTCGGTGGTGTCCTATTCAGACAAGCAGGAATCGGCGCTGAAATACATCAAGTGGTTCGCCAACAAGGATGTGCAGGCCAAATGGTGGTCGCTCGGCGGCTATTCCTGCCTGAACGCGGTGGTCAAGGACCCGGCCTTCCCGTCCAGCCAGCCCTATGCACAGACCTTCCTCGACTCGATGGCGATCGTGAAGGACTTCTGGGCCGAGCCGAGCTACGCACCGCTGCTGCAGGCGTCGCAGAAGCGCTTCCACGACTATGTCGTTGCCGGCCAGGGTTCGGCCAAGGACGCGCTTGACGGCCTGGTCAAGGACTGGACGCAAGTGTTCCAGGACGACGGCAAGATGTAACCGGACCAACGGCTCCTCCCGAGCCTGACCCCAGAGGCGGATGATTTTCAGGCCGAATCGATCAGAAATCATCCGCCTCAGGGCTAAAAAGAGAGAGAGCATGATGTCGTCCGAAAACCGCTTCACACTTTTCGGCATCATGCTCTTGGTCCCGTGCTGCCCTTGGCACGGAACGCAGTTCAGATAAATTCCAGTGTCGAGACTTGACGTGACCGAAGCAGGACTCACCATGCTCAATCGGACTGCGGAGAACGTTGCCCGGGCGACCCCGGAGCCGTTGGCCCGCAAGGTCCGGGGCATCAGCGACAAGGGCCTCGCCTGGCTGTTCATCTCGCCGACGATCCTGTTGCTCTTGGCCATCAACATCTTCCCGCTGTTCTGGGCGATCTACCTGTCCTTCACCAACTTCCGGGCGAACCGCCCGAACGAGGTGGTGAAGAACCTCGGCTTCGCCAATTACCAGCGCATCCTCGGCGACCAGGACATCTGGATCGCCATGCAGACGACGGCGCATTTCGTGTTCTGGACGATCCTGCTGCAGACGCTGATCGGCTTCACGCTGGCCTGGCTGATCGACCGCAAATTCCGCGGCCACGCCTTCTGGACGACAATCATCCTGGTGCCGATGATGCTGTCGCCGGCGGTGGTCGGCAATTTCTGGCGCTTCCTCTACGAGCCGCAGATCGGCCTGTTCGCCTACGCCATCTCGTTCGTCACCCGGATACCACCGACCGACATCCAGATGCTGTCCAACGTGTCGCTGGCGCCGTGGTCGATCATCATCGTCGACACCTGGATGTGGACGCCCTATGTCATGCTGATCTGTCTCGCCGGCCTGCGCTCCATCCCCGAATACATCTATGAAGCCGCCGAGGTCGACCGCGCGTCCAACTGGCGGCAGTTCTGGTCGATCACGCTGCCGATGGCGCTGCCCTTCATCATGCTGGCGGTGCTGTTTCGCGGCATCGAGAACTTCAAGATGTTCGACATGGTCAACCTGCTGACCGGTGGCGGGCCGGGCTCGACCACCGAGGTCGCCTCGATCACGCTGAAGCGGCAGGCGTTCGAGAGCTGGCGCACCGGATATTCCTCGGCCTTCGCCATCATCCTGTTCGTCGCGGTGTTTGGGCTGGCCAACATCTACGTCAAGGCGCTGAACAAGGTGAAGCAGAGATGAGCCTGACCACCGCCCACTCCGTCGTCGCCCCCTCGGCCAATTCTAAGCGGATCGCCGGCACGATCATCGTGCTCTACGTGCTGATCTCGATCGTGCCGTTGCTGTGGATCTTCGCCACCAGCTTCAAGACGCCGCCGGATTCGATCGCCTATCCGCCCAAGATTCTGTTCCAGCCGAGCATCGAGGGCTATTGCAACCTGTTCACGACGCGCACCAGGCAAACGCCCGACTACATCAACTCGCTCGGACCCGCGACCGGTTTCTGCGACGAGACCTCGCGCAAGCGCAACATGGTGATTGCCGGCCCGTCCAACTTCCTGCCGCGCTTCGTCAACTCACTGATCATCGCCTTCGGTTCCACCTTCTGCGCCGTATTCCTCGGCACGCTCTCGGCCTACGGTTTCTCGCGCTTCAAGGTGCCGCTGGCCGATGACCTCTTGTTCTTCATCCTGTCGACGCGCTTCATGCCACCGATCGCGGTCGCCATTCCCATCTACCTGATGTACCGCGAGCTCGGCCTGTCCGACACCGCGCTCGGCATGATCCTGCTCTACACCGCGGTCAACGTGTCGCTCGCGGTGTGGCTGCTGAAAGGCTTCATCGACGAGATCCCGCGCGAGTATGAAGAAGCGGCGATGATCGACGGCTATACCAGGCTGCAGGCCTTCTGGCGCACCGTGCTGCCGCAAGCGACCACCGGCATCGCCGCGACCGCCATCTTCTGCCTGATCTTTGCCTGGAACGAATATGCATTCGCGGCCCTGCTGACCTCCGGCACGGCGCAGACCGCACCGCCCTTCATCCCGACCATTATCGGTGAAGGCGGCCAGGACTGGCCGGCGGTGGCGGCGGGCACGACGATCTTCCTGGTGCCGATCCTGGTCTTCACCATCCTGCTACGCAAGCAGTTGCTGCGCGGCATCACTTTCGGCGCGGTTCGCAAATGAGTGGTGTGCCAGGTCGACCCCCACTCCGTCGAGCTTCGCTCGACACCTCCCCCCCGATCGACGGGGGAGAGGAAGGGCGCGAACTTCATTCAACCAGACTCCCTTCCTCTCCCTCCGGAGGGGGGAGAGGTGGCGCTGCGAAGCAGCGACGGAGTGGGGGAACCACCTGGCAACCGTCTCGCCCCGTTACCGGGCAGAAGGAAGGAAGCTGCGCATGACGCGCCCAGCCATCTCCAAAAAGTCATCCTGGCCGCGCTGGGCTCGACGCGGCCTCATGGAAAACATTGCGACGGCGCTCATCGCCGTCGGCTTCCTGATGCTGTTCCAGCCTTTCGCGCTGGCGCTCTACACCTATTCCTTCATCACCATGCTCGCCGGCACGGTGATGTTCATCATCGTCTCGAAGTTCCCGGAATAATCATGGCCGAAATCCGCGTCCAACATTTGAGAAAGGCCTTCGGCGATTTCGTCGCGGTGCAGGATTCCAGCTTCGTCGTCGAGGATGGTGAGTTCTTCGTCATGCTTGGTCCCTCGGGCTGCGGCAAGACGACGACGCTGCGCATGGTCGCCGGCCTCGAATTGCCGACCGGCGGCCAGATCCTGCTCGGCGGCGAGGACGTCACCATGCGCCGGGCGCGCGAACGCGACATCGCCTTCGTCTTCCAGCTGTTCGCGCTCTATCCGCATATGAATGTGCGCAAGAACATCGGCTTCCCGCTTCTCGCGCAAGGCATGCCGTCGGCCGAGATTCGAGGCCGTGTCGAGGAAACGGCGAAGCTGCTGCGCATCGACCATCTGCTCAACAAATCAGTCTCGGGCCTTGCCGGCGGTGACCGCCAGCGCGTGGCGCTCGGTCGTGCCATCGTGCGACGGCCAAAATGCTTCCTGATGGACGAGCCGCTCGGCACGCTCGACACCGAATTCCGCGATCTGATGGTGCATGAGCTGCGCGAGCTGCACAACCGCATCCACGCCACCACGGTCTATGTCACCCACGACCAGATGGAAGCAATGTCGATGGCCGACAAGATCGCGGTGATGAACCATGGCGTCATCGAACAGTTCGGCACTCCGCGCGAGATCTACGACCGCCCGGCAACCATGTTCGTCGCCGATTTCATTGGCTCGCCGCCAATGAACTTTCTCGGCTTTGGCGGCGGATTGGCGAAGGGGGCGAAGGAGATCGTAGTGCAAGGCGCCAAGGTGGCGGTGCCGGAAGTGCGCGAGGATATCGCGCCGGCCGACATGGCGCTCGGCATCCGCCCCGAGCACATTCGCTTCGACGACGCCTCAAAGCTGCGCGGCGCCATCTATGGCACCGAATATCTCGGCACGACGCAGATCGTGGCGGTGGAGACGGCGGACGGCATCATCAAGGCGCGGGTGCCGGCTGAAATCCGGCTGTCCACAGGCGATCATGTCGGCCTGATGTTGAACAGCGCGCGGCTGTCACTCTTCGACAAGGGATCGGGCCGCGCCGTGCGCACCGCTGTTCACGATACCGCCTCTCAAGGGAGAGCGCAGCATGGCTGACGTGCACATCAAGGGCGTGACCAAAAGCTTTGGCGATCATGTCGCCGTCAATGGCCTCGACCTTACCATCGCCGATGGCGAATTCGTCGTGCTGCTCGGCCCGACCGGCGCCGGCAAGACGACGACGCTGAGATTGATCGCCGGACTGGAGCGGCCGGATGGCGGCAGGATCGATATTGGCGGCCACGATGCGACGACGCTGTCGCCGGCCGAGCGCGACACCGCTTTCGTCTTCCAGCAATATTCGCTCTACCCGCATCTGTCAGTCTACGACAACCTCGCCTTCCCGCTGCGCTCGCCGGCGCGGAAAGTACCGGAGGACCAGATTCGCCGCCGCGTCGAAGAGGTGGCAAAGATGGTGCGCATCCACCACAAGCTCGCCAACCGCTCGACCAAGCTTTCGGGTGGCGAAATGCAGCGCGTCGCCATTGGGCGCGCGCTGGTGCGCAAGCCGTCGATCTATCTGATGGACGAACCGCTGTCGTCGCTCGACGCCAAATTGCGCGCCGATCTCAGGCTCGAACTCAAGCGCATCCAAGCCGAGCTCGGCGCCACCATGCTCTATGTCACGCACGACCAGATCGAGGCGATGACCATGGCGGACCGCATCGGCATCCTCAACAATGGCGTGCTGGTGCAGATCGGCACGCCGCGCACCATCTATTCCGAGCCGGCAAACCTTCATGTCGCCGCACGGCTCGGCCAGCCGGCGATCAATCTGCTGCCAGCGGGACTGCTGCCTGATGGTGGGGCGCCGACCGGAACCAAGACCATCGGCGCGCGCACCGAGCATCTGTCGATCGAGAAGACCGCAAACGGCCATGCCGACGGCGTCGTCGACTGGGTCGAACATCTCGGGGACCAGAACCATCTGCATGTTACGGTCGGCCCGAAGAAACTGGTGACGCTCACCGACCCCGATACGGATCTGGCCGAGGGCGACAAAGTGGTGATCCGCTACCGCTCGCCACTTTATTTCGGCGCCGACGGACAAAGACTGATGTGAGGTTTTCGGTGTCTCGCCAAGGGCACGGCACCGGCTTCTGATTGACGAATACAGGACGAATTCGATGAAGCACTTTTTCAACCGCAGGGAAACGATCGTCACCGAGGCGCTGGACGGGCTGTTGCGGACTATCGGTTCCGGCGATCTCGCGCGCCTCGACGGTTACCCCGAGATCAAGGTCGTGCTGCGCGCCGACTGGGACAAGGCGAAAGTTGCCGTCGTCTCCGGTGGCGGCGCCGGACACGAACCGTCCCATGCCGGCTTTGTCGGCAAGGGCATGCTGACGGCGGCGGTTTCGGGCGAGATCTTCGCCTCGCCGAGTGTCGAGGCCGTGCTGGCCGCCATCCGCGCGGTGACCGGCCCGGCCGGCTGCTTGCTGATCGTCAAAAATTACACCGGCGACCGCCTCAATTTCGGCCTGGCGGCCGAGAAAGCGCGCGCCGAAGGGTTTCGCGTCGAGATGGCAATCGTCGCCGACGATATCGCCCTGCCGGATATCAACCAGCCGCGCGGCGTCGCCGGCACCTTGTTCGTGCACAAGATCGCCGGCCATTTGTCGGAGACCGGTCAGGATCTGGCAGCCGTTGCTACAGCCGCTCGTGCGGCGGCAAAGGACATCATCTCGCTCGGCATGTCGCTGTCGTCCTGCTCCATCCCCGGCCAGCCACATGACGAGCGGTTCGGCGAAAACGATGGCGAACTCGGCCTCGGCATCCATGGTGAGCCGGGCGTCGAGCGCATCGCAGTGCAAAGCGCCGACAAGCTTGTGGCGATCATGGCGGAGCGGCTGGCCGCGCGGCTCGACCCGAACGCCAGCCACGCGTTGCTCATCAACAATCTCGGCTCGGTGCCGCCGCTCGAAATGTCGCTGGTCGCCAATGCCGTGCTGGCCTCGCCGCTGGCCAAGACCGTGAAGCTTGCGATCGGCCCCGGACCGCTGATGACGGCGCTCAACATGAACGGTTTTTCGCTGTCGCTGATCAAGCTCGATGCGGCGCGCGAGGCAGCCTTGCTGGCGCCTGTCGGCCCACATGCCTGGATGCCGGCCAAAACCGTCGTCGCGCCGGCTATCGTGCCTATGGCGAAAGCGGCTGGAAACAGCGCAGCCCAAAGGGCCAGCCAGGATTCCGGCACCAGGCGTTTGATCATCACGGTCTGCGAACGGCTGATCGCGCTCGAAGAGACACTGAACGGGCTCGACGCCAAGGCGGGCGATGGCGATACCGGTTCGACGGTTGCGACCGGCGCGCGCAGCGTGTTGGAGAAGCTCGATGCGCTGCCGCTGGCCGACCCTGCCGCCACGCTTGCGGCTATAGGCGATAGTCTGGGCGTCGCAATGGGCGGCTCCTCAGGCGTCTTGCTGTCGATCTTCTTCACGGCGGCGGCTCAGGCTTCGAACGGCGGAGCAACCCTGTCCAAGGCGCTGCTTGCCGGGCTTGACCGGATGACCTTCTATGGCGGCGCCAGGGTCGGCGACCGCACCATGGTCGATGCCTTGGAGCCGGGGCTGAAGGCGCTCGATGCCAAGGGGCTGGATGCCGCGGCTACAGCGGCACGGCACGGCGCCGAGGCGACCGCTGCCATGGAGAAGGCGAAGGCCGGACGCTCCGCCTATGTTGGCGCCAAATTGCAAGGCGTAGTCGACCCTGGCGCCCATGCCGTGGCCGAAGTGTTCGCGGCCGCCGCCGCGCTGCATGCAGCGGCCTGACGGCATGCTTCGATTGTCGAATGAAAACTCTTGCGATACTGCCGGCAGGATCGAAACCGGGAATCTGGACATGGCAGCGTTCGACCTTGCCAGGCTGATCACCGCCGCCGCGGACACGATCGCCGCTCACTCGGAAGAGTTGACCGCGCTCGACCAGGCGATCGGCGACGGTGACCATGGGCTGAACATGAAGCGCGGCTTCGAGGCTGTGCGCGCCGATGCCGGGGCGTTCGCTGCAAAGCCGCTGCCCGAGGCGCTGAAGGCGATCGGCACCAAGCTGGTGATGACGGTCGGCGGCGCGTCCGGGCCGCTGTTCGGCACATTGTTCCTGGCGCTGGGCAAGGAGATTTCAGGAGAGCCGGATCGCCCCAAGCTGACGGCTGCTTTCGGCAAGGCAATCGAGGCGGTGGCCGCCAGAGGCAAATCGCAGGTCGGCCAGAAGACGATGCTCGATGTGCTGTATCCGGTGCATGACGCGCTCGCGAATGGAAAGACAGGCTCGGAAATCGCTGATATTGCCGACGCGGCTGCCGAAGCGACCGTGCCGATGAAGGCAACACGCGGTCGCGCCTCATTCCTCGGCGACCGCTCAATCGGTCATATGGATGCCGGCGGACGCTCTGTGGCGCTGCTGGTGCGGATCGTCGCCGAAACCGTCGAGGGCCAAGCATGAGCAATGTCGGCATCGTCATCGTCTCGCATTCGCCGCTGGTTGCCGAAGGCACGGCCGACATGGTGCGGCAGATGGTGGGCGACGAAGTGCCGCTTGCATGGTGCGGCGGAAACGGCCATGGCGGGCTCGGCACCAGCGTCGAAGCGATCATAGGCGCCATCGACAAGGCGTGGTCGGAGGCGGGCGTCGCCATACTGGTCGATCTCGGCGGCGCCGAGACCAATTCGGAAATGGCGGTGGAAATGATCGGCGAGCCGCGGGCGCAGAAGATCATCGTCTGCAACGCGCCGATCGTCGAAGGCGCGGTGATGGCGGCGACCGAGTCCTCCGGCGGCGCCTCGCTGAAGGAAGTGGTGGCGACGGCGCATGAATTGTCGCCGTCGTGAGTGAACGGGAATTTTGACCTGATGTCCGCCTTTGCCGAAGCGACCGTCCTGATCACCCACGAGGTGGGTCTGCATGCGCGCCCTTCGGTGAAGTTCACCAAGCTTGCCAAGAGCTTTGCGGCCGAGGTGGAGATTGCGCTTTCTGCCAACGGCCCATGGTTCGACGCCAAGAGCATCGTCAAGGTGATGGCGGCCAGGGCGCCGAAAGGCACCATGCTGCACATCCGGGCCACAGGCGACGGCGCCGATGATGCCGTGAGAGCGCTGGTCGAGCTGGTGCGGCGCGATTTCGACGAAGGCGCGGGCCATGCCCGAACCGCTTAGGCTGCAAGGCATTTCGGCCTCCGCCGGCTACGCCGAGGGGCCGCTGTTCAATCTCGACAACGGCACCGCGCACTACTCACGGAAGGCGACAGCCGGCGAGGAAAAGGCTGCATTGGAAGCAGCTATCGCCAGTTCGGCTGACCGGCTCGCGACCCTGATTGAAACCGCCGATGAGGAGGCCGCCGGCATTCTCGAATTCCAGCTCGCCATGCTTGAGGACGATGCCCTGACCGGCCCGGCTTTTGCCGCGATCGCGTCCGGCATGCCGGCTGACATGGCCTGGCGACAGGCGCTGGACGCCGAGATCTCCGGCTACGAAACGTCAGACCAGGACTATTTCCGGGCTCGCGCCGCCGATATCAGCGATATCCGCGACCGCGTGCTGCGCGCCCTTACCGAGGAGCAGGAGAGCGCTCCACCAGCGGGCGCCATTCTCTATGGCGAGGACATCGCGCCGACGCGCTTTCTCGAGACCGACTGGAGCACCGGCGGCGGCATCGCGCTGAGGGCCGGCAGCGCCGCCAGCCACGTCGCCATGCTGGCGCGCTCGCGCGGCGTGCCGATGGTGGTGGGGCTTGGCGCTTCGCCGGCTAATCCCGTCGGTCTGGCTCTGCTCGATGCGGAGCATGGCGGTATCGTGCTTTCGCCGACCACGACCGAGATCGAAGCGTTCCACCGGTCCTCGTCCTCGTTTGTGGCACATCGAGACAAGGCCGGAGTCTATCTCGCGAAACCGGCGGTAACCCGGGCCGGGACGACAGTGCGCGTGCAGGTCAACATCGCCGATCCGTCCGAGGTCGACGGCATCGACATTTCGACCTGCGACGGGCTCGGGCTGATGCGCACCGAATTCCTGTTCGGCAAGGCGCCGCCGGACGAGGAGACGCAATACCAGGCCTATCGCAAGGTGCTGGAATGGGCAGGCGACAAGCCGGTGACCATCCGTACCGTCGACGCCGGCGGCGACAAGCCGGTGCCGGGCTTCACCGTCGAAGAGAGCAACCCGTTCCTCGGGCTGCGTGGCATCAGGCTGTCGCTGGCAAGGCCGGAGGTGTTTCGCGTACAGATCCGGGCGCTGCTGCGCGCGGCGGTGCACGGCAATCTGAAGGTGATGTTTCCGATGATCGCCGTCGCGGAGGAATACCAACGCGCCGCCGCTCTGTTCGTGGAGGAGCAGGCCGGGCTTGCCGCGCGCGGCATCGCGCAAAAAATGCCGCCGCTCGGCATCATGGTCGAGGTGCCTTCGGTGGCGATCGCGCCGGAGGCGTTCGCCGATGTCGCCTTCTTCTCGATCGGTTCGAACGATCTGACCCAATATGTAATGGCGGCTGCCCGCGATAACGCAGCCGTGGCGCATCTTAATTCTGTCCGCCATCCCGCCGTGTTGCGGCTGATCGGCTCGGTTGCCGCTTTTGGCCTGCGCGCGAAAATCCCAGTCAGCCTGTGCGGCGATGCCGGCGGCGATCCGGCATCGATCCCGGCACTGCTCGAGGCCGGCCTGCGGGATCTCTCGGTGGCTCCCGCCCAACTCGCCATGGCCAAGGCGGCCATCTCGGATGCATCGGTCTAGGATGACTGAGATGGCCGACAAGACACCAGAAGCCGGCTCCGAAGAGGCGATCCGCGCCTACAAGACGATCCTGTCGCAGGTCATCGACCAGCGACCGTCGGGTATGCGACAACGCCTTGCCGACGCGCTTGGCAAGCACCGCAGCTTCGTCACCCAGATTTCCAGCGCGGCCTATTCGACCCCGATCCCGTCAAAACATCTGCCGGCTATTTTTTCGGTCTGCCATTTCAGTCCGGCCGAGCGCGATCAGTTTCTGGCTGCCTATCATCTGGCGCATCCCGGCAAGATGTCGGTTGCGGCAGGCATGCGCAAGACCCGGCATGTCTCGCTGATCGTGCCCGATTTCGGCGACGACAAGCAGAATGCAGCGCTCGACAAGGCGATCAACGAATTCATCCAGAAGATCACCAGCATCACCGGCAGGAGTGGTGGCTGATCGTGTTGTGTCGGGAGGACACATGAAGAAGTTTATGAATTCCGTCGACACGGTGCTGACCGAAAGCCTCAACGGCTTCGTTGCAGCTCATGCCGACATCCTGGTGCTGGGCGAGGAGCACAAATTCATTCGCCGCAAGGTGATGAAGCCGGGGAAGGTGGCGCTGATCTCGGGCGGCGGTTCCGGCCACGAGCCGTTGCATGCCGGCTTTGTCGGTCACGGCATGCTGGACGCCGCCTGCCCCGGCCAGGTCTTCACCTCGCCAACGCCGGACCAGATACTGGCGGCGGCCGCCGCCGTCGATACCGGCGCCGGCTGCCTGTTCATCGTCAAGAACTATGAAGGCGACGTGATGAATTTCGACATGGCCGGCGAAATGGCCGACGGCGTCCTGCAGGTGGTGATCAATGATGACGTCGCCGTCGAGAATTCGTCCTTTACGACCGGCCGGCGCGGCGTCGCCGGCACGCTGGTGGTGGAGAAGATCGTCGGCGCCGCCGCCGAGCAAGGCATGGCGCTGGCGGATCTCAAGGCGCTCGGCGGTCGCATCAACAGCGCGACGCGTTCGATGGGCGTGGCGCTGACCAGTTGCACGGTGCCGGCGGCCGGCAGGCCGACCTTCGAGATTGGTGATGGCGAGATGGAATTCGGCGTCGGCATTCATGGCGAGCCCGGCCGGCGTCGCGACACGTTGAAAAGCGCCGATGCGATCGCCGAAGAGATTTGCGCCGCGATCCTGGGCGATCTCGGCGACAGGGCGAAAGGCCCGGCACTGTTGTTCATCAACGGCTTTGGCGGCACGCCGCTGATGGAGCTCTATCTGATGTACAACAGCGCCCGAAACATCTTCGAAAAACAGGGCGTGACGGTGACCCGCTCGCTGGTCGGGTCCTACGTGACATCGCTCGACATGGCCGGCTGCTCGATCACGCTGACCATGCTGGATGACGAGGTAACGTCAATGTGGGACGCGCCGGTGCACACAGCCGCGCTGCGCTGGGGACTGTAACGGAGGGGCCTTGCCCATATCCCGAACAGGCGGCTTATGAACTTGCCTTAGCCTGCGGGACCGGACGGACCGTTACCCGCAGTCACGCCGACAGATTGCCCGCCTGCAGCGCGGCTTGCCTTGCGGCCGACCGCTCCGGCTTCATCCAAACCGAAGCCGTAGAAGTCTTATCGCGGTATCGGCAGCGACGGCCCGGCCACCACGCTGGACAACTTTCCTGCCTTGCGCAGCACGGGCGCTTCATACTTTTTCTTGGCCATTCCAAACACCCTTTTCAGTCAAGTGCAAAAGAATGGACCGAAACCGTGGAAAGTCAATTCATGAGCTGGTTCTGCCACCACACGCTGGCTTCATGCATGCTTTTCTGCAACATACGCTCCTCTGAGTTGGTTGTTTGACGCAATTCCGGACGGGAATTGCTGATGTGGGCGAACGCAATCCGGGTTTGATGCTGCCATCTCTTGCGCCTGCCGATGAAAAACTGCTGCTGACCTTCGCCGACCCGGAGGCGACGGTTGCCATTGGCCGTGACGTTGCTGCCGAAAGCTTGCTGGCACTGCTCGCCAATGCCGAGTTCCACGGCGTGCTGCCGATCATGCTGCGCAAGCTCAGCGAGATCGGCGACGCCCAACTGCCTGCGGACGCAGCCTTGCGGCAAAAGCTGTCGGAACTGCGTGATCGCTCGACGCTGGCGACCGGCCAATCGATGCTGCTGCAATATCATGGCGACCGCATCATGAAGGCATTGGCGGCGAAAAATGTTCCGGCCCGCATCGTCAAGGGTCCGGTCTTCGCACGCAAACTTTACCGCCACGCCGCTGACCGGCCGTTCACCGACATCGACATTCTGGTCGAGCCGGCCAGCATCATTGAAGCCAACACGGTGATTGCCGGATGCGGCTTCGAGCTCTGGAGCGGCGAGGCGCAGTCGCAGGATCTGCAGGAGTTCAAGTGGCTGGAGAAGGAGAATACCAGCCTGCTGATCGAACTGCACGGCAACCTGGTGCATGATTCCGGCATGCGGCGGCGGCTGTCGCTGGGCTTTCGCGAATTGCAGATCATCGACGGCAGCGAGGCCGACACGCCGGCCGCGCTGCTGACCATCGCCATTGTCCACGCCGCCGGCGGGCACAAGTTCCACCGGCTGCAGCTTTGCGTCGACGTGCTGCAGGGCGTGCGCGCGCTGCGGTCGCCCGCGGATGAAGACCGGCTTTTCGAGGCGGCGCGCATCAGCGGCATCGAGCTCGAACTGGCGACGGTTCTCAATGTGACGGGGCGGCTCTTTGATGCACCGCGCGCGATCGAACTGGCCGACCGCATCAAGCCCGACCTCTCGATATTTTTGGCCAAATGGCTGATCACCGGCGATACGCTGCTCGGCGTCAATTCCAGGGACAAGATGCATTCGCGCCTGCGCCGCGACGCCTTCCGCTGGATCCAGCGCCTCGCCAGGCCAAAGCCGCATTCTGCCTGAAGTGTGCTTTAGTCCCGCGCCGCCAGCGCCGAGCGGATCAGCGGGGCCGCCTCGGCCGGGTTCGCGCCGACTTCCAGGGTAAATGTCGGGACGCCTTTGACCAGCGTTGCGATGGTTGCCATGCGGCGCTTCTGCGCCGGCAAAAGGCCGGTCATGCCGGTCCTGACATTGTCGGTGGCAAGCGCCACCATGGCGTCTGTCCTGGTCATGGGCACGAGCCGGGTTTGCGCGTCCGCCGAGCGGGCGAGATGAAACAGTGCCGCAACCGGTCTGCCGACAGTTTCCTCGATGCGGATGATCTCGGCGAGACGTTCCAGCGAGACGGCCTGCTCGCCATTGGCGTCCCATTTGTCGCCAAGGCAAGGCGCCACGAAGGGCAGCATTGCCGCGGTGTGGCGGTGGACCTTCACCTTGCGCGGCAAGCCCCAGGCCGTGATGCCGCCACCGGCCAAAACCTTGAGGATCATGGCGTCATCCGAGCACAGGCCGAAACCTTGCGACGCCAGCGCCAGCGACGTCGTCGACTTGCCGGTGCCGCTCGGCGCATGGATCAGCACGAGCGCCTCGCGGCCGGGCAATGTCAGGCCGGCGGTGTGCAGCATGTGCTGGTCGCCGGCATCAAGTGCTGCATCCAGCACCATCATCAGCACCGTCCATTTGACCTTGGCATCGGGATGGACTCGTATCTCGGCCCAGCCTCCATCGGCATTGATCGAGACGGTCTGCAGGCCGGGAAAGACCAGATGAACGGTGCCGCCACCGTCGATCAGCCGGCAATGGCCGTCCTCCGGCACCTCGCCGTCGAAAGCGAGTTTTCCGGCAGGCGATTCCGGTAACTCCCGCGTCTCGACGATGTCGACGTGGAAATCGGGCTCGACCGGCCCGCTCACGCGCAACGTGCCGAGCAAGAGGTCGAAGCTCGGCCAGAGATCGGCCCGCGAGGCCGATATGCTGATGACCTGGCCCTGGAGATCATAGCAGAAGGTGGTCGCCGGACCGGTCAAGCAGCGTGCGCCTTTCCGGCATCGGCGTGATGGCGATAGATCTGCACCATGCCGGGGAGGCTGTCCGAGACCACCGGGCGGCCATCGAGACAGACCCAGCAATGGGCAGACATACGCGGCGCCTGCATCGACTTCGGATCGACGCCGAAGCGCAGATCCGGATCGAAGCCGGCAAAGCGCAGGAAGCGGTGGGCGAGCAGGCCCTCGCGCAGGCATCTGCGGTCGCGCATCAGCCAGGGGTGCCGGACGGTCCGGTTGACGGCAGCGACGATGTAGGCTGACGACAGGCCGCGATAAGGGGTGGGTGCGCTGAGCGGCGCCCATTTCAGCACCGATTCGAAGCTGCGGCGGCCGATCAGGGTCGGCATCAGCCGCGCGCTTGCCCATAAATGGACACGAAACAAAGCGCGCAGGAGAACGCCGTCCACCATCAGGGAGCCGGGTCGGCGAGAATGCCTTCGCTCACCAGTTCGGCGGCCAGCGCCGCCATGTCCTGGTCGAGCGTGCCCTTGTCGACCTCGAACTCGTCAGACAACAGGACGACGATCTGGTCAAGGCTGCGGGCGCCGTCCACCTTGTCGAGAAAGGCTTCGGTGGTGCCGTTGCAGGTGTAAAGCTGGCCGCTGCGCGCCAAGAGCACGACGGCGCCATCGCCGACATGCTGGACCGAGGCGTCGTCCGCCAGCCGCAGAACCATTTCAGAACCGATTTGGGCCATGGAGCCCCTCCACCATTTTCCTGGAGAGCAGATAGCGTGGCGATGCGGGTCTGTCCATTGCGCGGACGAGAGGGAGAACAGGCCGGCCTGACCGTTCTGTGGCAATCCGGAAACGCCACCATCCTCACGACACAGGCAACCGAAGACGGCGGGTCTTAAAACAGGGAAGCACCCCAGAAATAGTCGGTGATTGCAGCTGGTAATCACCGCCGCAAGCCGTCAAGCCGGCTATCTCGCAGGGTCAAGGTCTTGCTTTTCTTACCTAAAGTAAGCTATGCAGTCGCGGGGTTTTGGGAGAGCATTGGGTATGCGTTACAATTGGGAGCGGGCGCCGACCGCGTTCGAACGTCATCGAAAAGCGTTGGCAGCCGCCATATTGATTGCGGGTGGCGTCGGGCTGATGCTGGCGGCCTTGCCGCTTTAAGACTGATATCCGACACGAACGCCCTGCTTTCTCCGGGCGCATGAGCTTTTTCTGCCTGCCACAAGACGGGCCGCGGCTTAGCGTGCCTGGCCGGTTACGGCGATGAAGCGGCGGTCGCGTCCTTCGAAGCCCTGGCTGAAGCGCTGCACCAGCACCGCCACTACCGCCGGCCTGCCGGGCGGGGTGTATTCGTAGGATTCCGACAGGCTGTAGGAAGTCGGGCAGTTGCGCGAGCCCGGCACGGCCTTGTCCTCGTGCAGCACCTTGAACGGCTTGCCGTCCTGCCCCTGCAGCGACAGGCGGAAGCCGCGCGCCTTGCCCGTCTTGTCCCCTTGAAGTGTCTTGTCGCCCGGAAGAACCTGGTCGCTTGGCTTGGCGTCATCAAAGCTTGCCAAGCAATCCTCCTTGCTGTCGGCAAGGATCTCATCGAGCTGGATGGTCGAAATCGGTGTTTCGCCATAGAACGGCGACAGCCATTTCTGCGCGGCCTGCTCGAGGCGGGGGATGTCGTTGTACTCGACCGTGTCGTCCGGGAAGGTGAACCTGTCGGAGGCCGTGCGCGTGCCGCGCTCGGCGATGCCGTATTTGGCCAGGATTGGCGCGGCCTGCTTTGCGGCCTGCGCCCGTGCCTGCTCCACCGTCGTGGTCGCCTCTTCCGATTCATCGAGGACAAGGATCGGCTTGCCGCCGACGAACTCGTCTGTGCTTGTGTCGATGATGTCGATCTGCGACCAGCCGGAAACGGCAGCGTCGAGCTCGCCATATTGCTCGAAGGCGAAATATTTGCCGTCGGGGGAAAAGCCGATGATGCGCCGCGCGGCGGCATCGCCGGCCTGGGCGGCGGAAACGATCGTCAACAGCAGCGCTGCTCCAACGGCAGATCCAACCCCGTATCGTACCGTCATTGCGCGCCCTGCCCCGAATTCAAACCCGGCCATGGTGCCTGCAATTTATGGCCAAGGCGAGATCGGCCAAGCCCCAAATTTCGGGAAAGACATGGCATTTGGGGAAAGACGTGGCCGGGAAAACCCGCATAGGCTATTGCAAGATAGAGAGTTTTCCCGAGGAGGGATGAATGGCGTCACGCTACCACGAGGTCTATGACGGCTGGAAACGCGACCCGGAACAATTCTGGGCCGATGCGGCCGAGGCGATCGACTGGTATTCGCCGTGGACCAGCGTCTTCGATGCCAAGGCGGGCGTTTACGGGCGCTGGTTCAACGGCGCCAGCTGCAACACCTGCTTCAACGCTCTCGATCGCCATGTCGCAGGCGGCCGCGCCGACCAGATCGCACTTATCTACGACAGCGCGATCACCGGCACGGTCAAGAAATTCACCTATGCCGAATTGAAGCGCGAAGTGGTAGCGCTGACTTCGGTGCTCAAGAACCGCGGCATTCGCAAAGGCGACCGCGTCATCATCTACATGCCGATGGTGGCCGAAGCGGCGGTCGCGATGCTTGCCTGTGCCCGCATCGGCGCGGTGCATTCGGTGGTGTTCGGCGGCTTTGCCTCGCACGAGCTCGCCACCCGCATCGACGACGCCAAGCCAAAGCTGGTCATCTCCGCGTCCTGCGGCCTGGAGCCTGGACGTGTCGTGGCCTACAAGCCGCTGCTCGACAAGGCGATCGAAATGTCCCGCCACAAGCCGGACGCCTGCCTGATCCTGCAGCGCGACCAGCTGCGCTGCGATCTGAGGGAGCATTACGATATCGATTTTGCCGACGCCGTTGCCCGCGAGCGCGCCGCGGGCGCCAACGTCGATTGCGTTCCGGTGCTCGCCACCGACCCGCTCTACATCATCTACACCTCCGGCACGACCGGCCAGCCTAAGGGCATCGTGCGCGACAATGGCGGCCACATGGTCGCGCTCAAATGGACGATGGAAAACGAGTTCGGCGTCAGACCGGGCGAAGTATTCTGGGCGGCCTCCGATGTCGGCTGGGTGGTCGGCCATTCCTACATCGTTTACGGACCGCTGCTGCATGGTGCGACAAGCGTGCTGTTCGAGGGCAAGCCGATCGGCACACCCGACGCCGGCACCTATTGGCGGGTGATCGCAGAACACGGCGTGGTCGCGCTGTTCACCGCGCCGACGGCCTTCCGCGCCATCAAGGGGCAGGACCCCAAGGGCGAATTCGTGCCGAAATACGATCTGTCGAAATTCCGCACTCTGTTCCTGGCCGGCGAACGCGCAGACCCGGAAACCATCAAATGGGCGGAGCAGAAACTCAACGTGCCGGTGGTCGATCATTGGTGGCAGACCGAGACCGGCTCGCCGATGACCATCAACCCGGCGGGCCTCGGCCTGCTGCCGGTGAAATACGGCTCGCCCGGCGTGCCGATGCCGGGCTACGACATTCGCGTGCTCGACGATGCCGGCCATGAAGTGCCGCGCGGCACACTTGGCAATGTGGTGGTGAAACTGCCGCTGCCGGCCGGCTGCCTGCCGACGCTGTGGAATGCCGACGAGCGTTTCCGGCAGGCCTATCTCGAGGAGTTTCCCGGCTTCTACAAGACGGCCGATGCCGGCATGATCGACGAAGACGGCTACCTCTATGTCATGGCGCGCACAGACGACATCATCAATGTCGCCGGACACCGGCTGTCGACCGGGGCCATGGAGGAGGTGCTTTCAGCGCACCCCGATGTTGCCGAATGCGCCGTCATCGGCGTCGCCGATGTGATGAAGGGCCAAGTTCCGCTCGGCTTCGTCGTGCTCAATGCCGGTGTGTCGCGCGATACAGCCGCCATCGAAGGCGAAGTGGTGGGGCTGGTGCGCGAACGGATCGGCCCGGTCGCGGCCTTCAAGACCGTGGTGACGATCAAGCGCCTGCCCAAGACGCGCTCCGGCAAGATCCTGCGCGGCACCATGCAGAAAATCGCCGACAAGGAAGAATGGACGATGCCGGCGACCATCGACGATCCCGCCATTCTTGACGAGATCACCGCGGCGCTCAAAGCCCGCGGCATCGGGGTCTGACGGCCCCAGTGGCGTTGTTTCAGCGGTCCAGACCTCCCCGGCCGGCGCCGCGCGAGCGCCTGGAAATGGATATGGACGACACCGTCGTCTACGCGATCGGCGACGTGCATGGCTGCTACAAGGAATTGCTGTCGCTGGAGCAGAAGATCCAGCTCGACGCGCTGCAATTTCGCGGCCGCAAGATTATCGTCATGCTCGGCGACTATATCGATCGCGGGCCGCAATCGGCGCGCGTGCTCGACCACCTCTTGGCGCTGCCGCCAACAGGGTTCCTGCGCGTCTGCCTGGCGGGAAACCACGAAGTGGCGATGTTGAACTATCTCGACGGCTATCTGTCGCGGGACCGCTGGCTGGCGGTCGGCGGCCTCGAGACGCTGTTTTCCTATGGGGTCGATCCGGCGCGGCTTGCCAGCCTCTATGCCTCGAGCGACGCGGTCGACCGGCGCGTGAAGGAAGTCATTCCGGCCAGCCATATCGACTTCCTGCGCAGCCTGCCGGTGCTGCTCTGTTCGGATAAATTCGTTTTCGTCCATGCCGGTATCAGGCCGGGCATCGACCTGGCCGCACAGGATGAGCAGGACCTGCTCAACATCCGCGACGAGTTCTTCAACGCCGCCCATCTGCTCGACCGCTTTGTGGTGCATGGGCACACGCCGGTCGATACCCCCAGGCTTGACGGGCGAAGGCTCGGCATCGACACCCGCGCCTTTCAGAGCGGACGGCTGACAGCGCTCAGGATCGCCGGTAAGTTCGGCAAGCTGATCTTTTCCTGACCTGCCGTGCTCCTTCGTTTGAGCGTGATCCTTTCCGAAAACCGGATCCGCTTTTCCGGATCACGCTCCTTTTCAGGATCGCGCTCCGTTCAGGCGGCGGTCTTGGCCCGCACGTCCGATTTCTCCAGATAGTAGGTCGAATAGCGGTCGAAAAACTTTTCCGAGCCGCCGAGGGAGCCGTATTTCGGCAGCTTCTTCAGATCGACCTTGTTGAGCACGGCGCCGACGACCTTGCTTGCGACGTAGGGTTCCTGCTCCAGCAGCGAGCGCACCATGGCGCGCGGCGTGCGGCCCCATTCGGCAACCAGCACGAAGCCGTCGACCAGCGGCGCAAACGCCTTGGCGTCGACCACGGGGCCGAGCGGCGGCAGGTCGACGATTATGTACTTGAACGTCTCCTTGGCGTTGTCGATGAAGCGCCGCATGCCGGCCGACGACAGCAGTTCGCTGGTGTGCGAGAACTGGCCGCGCAGCACGGCCGGGATGATCGCCAGCTTGGTCAGGCGGTCGACCTTACCGACCGACTGCCATGTCTGGCCGTTGACCACCGCCTCCATCAGCCCCTGCTCGGCCTCCATGCCGAGGTTGCGGCTGAGACCAGGATTGCGCAGATCGGCGTCGATCAAAAGCGTCTTCGAGCCGTTGGCGGCCAGCAATCCGGCGAGATTGGCGGCGACCGTAGACTTGCCCTCGCCGGGCAGGACCGAGACCACGCCTATGACCCGGCTGCCCTGCCCTTCCATGACGACGTCGAAGGCGATCTTGGCGTTGCGCAGCGTTTCGGAGAACATCGATGCCGGCGCATCGACGCTGACCCGCATGCGCGCCCGTTTCTCGGCCGCCGACAATGTGTTGGCGCCTTTGGCATCCGCCGCACCGCCGTCGGCGTCCTTGCCGAGCCTGCCGCCGATCATCGGCAAATAGCCGAGGAATTTGAGGCCGACGCGATCGCGAATGTCCTCGCCGGTCCTGAAGAAGCGCTCGTTGAACTCATTCAGGCCACCAAAGCCGGCGCCAAGCAGCACGCCAAGCACCAGCGACAGCGCCAGCACCCTGGAGGTGCGCGGGCTTGAGGCGGAAAGCGGCGTTGAGGCATCCGAGATGATGCGGACCTTGCCGACCGGGAAGGATTGCTGCTGCGAGGCCTCCTCGTAGCGGCTAAGGAAGGTCTGGTAGAGCGTGGTCAGCGCCTGCGCCTGCTGGTCGAGTTCGCGCAATTTGACCTGGCTCTGGTTGTCGATGGAGCTCTTGCCGGCCGCGTCGGCGATCTTCTGCCTCAGTGAGGTCTCGCGTGAAAGCGCGACTTCATATTCATTGCGATAGCTTTCGGTCAGTTGCTTCAACTCGCCGAAAATCTGGGTCGACAGATCGGCCTTTTCCTTGGCCAGCGCCACCGCCTGCGGATGGTCGGCGCCGAAATTGGCCGTCACGTCCTGCAGCCGCTTGGCGACTGTGAGATAGCGGGTCTTGAGCGTTGCAATGACCGAGCTTGCCGGCTGATCGCTTGAGATGGCGGAATCGTTGAAGGCATTGTCCGAGCCGCTTTCGACGATGGTCTTGTATTGCTGATAGCGGGCGCTGGCGCGCGCCGTATCGGCCTGCGCGACGATCAGTTGCGCGGTGAGATCGGCAATCTGCTTGTCGCTGATCAGCTGGCCGTCGCTGTTGGCGGCCAGACCATGCTCGGCCCTGAATTTCTCGACCGCCATAGCGGCCGCCTGTGAGTTCTGACGAAGCTCGGTCAGCCGGCCCTGCAGCCAGACCGCAGCGCGTTCGGTGGCGTCGAAACTGGCGTTGAGCTGGTCGGCGAGATAGGCGTCGGCATAGGCCTTGGTGATGGCGGTGGCGAGCGCCGGATTGGTCGACTGG
This sequence comes from Mesorhizobium sp. LNJC405B00, assembly GCF_000502615.1. Taxonomy (NCBI): domain Bacteria; kingdom Pseudomonadati; phylum Pseudomonadota; class Alphaproteobacteria; order Hyphomicrobiales; family Phyllobacteriaceae; genus Mesorhizobium; species Mesorhizobium sp. LNJC405B00. The sequence goes on from NZ_AYWC01000005.1 coordinate 73,676, forward strand.
TAACCGATGGCGAGCACATAGGAGCGGCCGTTGCGCTGCGCCAGCACCTCGCTCTGCAGCTTCAGCACGGCATAGTCGTGGCGCGCCGTCTGCATCATGGCCTGGCGTGTCGCCTCATCGACGTTTTCCATGCCGGGAATCTGCTCGGCGGAACTTGAGCGGAAATAGCCGATCACGCCGCGCACGAAGCCGATGCCCTTGACCAGCGCCGATTGCGGCGGGTTCATGAACTCTGCGTTCTGGTCGAGTTTCAGCTTGTCGACCACCACCGAGGCCAGCCGCGCCGAGGTGATGATTTCGATCTGGCTGAGCAGGGCGGCGTCGGTCTGCATGGTGACGGATGCAGCCGAGATGTCGTCGATGACCTTGTTCAGGCCTTCGTCGATCAGCACGCTGGCGACCGACATGTATTGCTTGGGCGTGGTCTGCAGATAGAGCAACCCCAGGAACAGGCCGATGATGGCGCAGACCGCCACCACCTTGACCTGACGCGCCGCCATGCCAAGCAGGCGCTCGACGTCGATGAAGTCTTCACCCTTTTCCTGATCGGGGTTGGGCAATGGCATCCTCTTGTCGAGAGGAAAGCTGGCATAATTCATCTTCGATCCAATTCTAGGTTACAGGCGCCGGAGCGAGACGGGTCAGGTCCCACCTCGTCCGAAGCTGCGGAGATCGGGGGCAAGATATGCAACGCAAGCTTCATGCCATCCGGCGCCGGGCCTGAGCGGCCAGGCGTGCAGGCATGAGCCGCGCCATCGTCCAAACGCATATGCCCTCGAAAGATGGGCATTATGCGGCCACTTCCTGACGCTCATGCGACCGCACCAACGCCTGCAGCATTTCCAGCACAGGTCCCTTCATGTCGTCGCGCGCCAGCGCGAAGGCGATGGTCGCCTCTATGAAGCCTTCCTTGGAGCCGCAGTCGAACATGCGGCCATTGAAAGGCTGGGCAAAGAAAGACTGGCTTTTCGCCAGCCGCACCATGGCATCGGTAAGCTGGATTTCGTTGCCGGCGCCGCGCTGCTGGTTGCCCAGCAGCGAGAAGATCTCGGGCTGCAGGATGTAGCGGCCGTTGATGTAATAGTTCGACGGCGCATTGGCCGGCGCCGGCTTTTCGACCATGGCCGTCACCTCGAAGCCGCTGCCTGTCTCGGCGCCGCGCCCGACGATGCCGTATTTGCTGGTCTCGCTGGGATCACAGCGCTCGACGGCGATCACATTGCCGCCGGTCTGCTGATAGAGATCGACTGTTTCAGCCAGGCAACCTCGGCGACCGAACGACACCATATCGGGGAGCAGCAGGGCGAAGGGCTCGTCGCCGATGACTTCGCGTGCGCACCACACCGCATGGCCGAGACCATGTGGCGACTGCTGGCGGATGAAGCTGGTGGCGCCGGCCACGGGCAGCATGCTTTCGAGCGCCTCCAGCTGGGTCTTCTTGCCGGTTTGTTCGAGCGTTCCAATCAGTTCGGGGTGCAGGTCGAAGTAGTCCTCGATGACAGCCTTGTTGCGGCCGGTGACGAACACGATGTGCTCGATGCCGGCTTCGAAGGCCTCGTCCACCGCATATTGGACGACCGGCCGGTCGACCACGGGCAGCATCTCCTTCGGAATCGACTTGGTTGCCGGCAGGAACCGTGTTCCAAGCCCCGCCACAGGGATGACTGCCTTCCTGATTTTCTTCATCGCAAATTCCTTCTGAGCAGATCGATTTCAGCCTGTTGCAGGCCACGAACAAACGTCTTCATGTACTCGCCCTCCTTACCTCTCCGCGCCGACGGCAAACTGCGCCGCCACCCTTTTGAGGCGGACGGCGATCGGCATCGACATGTGCCTGACAGCCGCCGGATCACTTAGCGCGGTGCGTATCGCTTTCAACGGCGAACGCGCCTTGATGTGCTGGACCAGCGACAGGAACGATGCCGCCTTGCGCAGGCTGCGGGCGCGTTTGGCGAAGGCGGCCGCAGCAGCAGCGTCCATGGAATTGGTCTCGGCGAAGACCGCGTCGGCCTTGCGCATCGCCTCGATATGGTGAAGCTCGAGCACGCGCGAGATCGAGCCCGTGCGGATGTGGTAGATATAGCCGGTCGTCGGCTCGACGACGCATTTTCCGCTCTTGGCCAGCGCGTTGGCGAGCAGGATGTAATCCTCGCCTATGCTCAGACTTTCATCATAGCGAAGCCCGTTTTCGATCAGGAAACGGCGCTGGAAGATCGGCTTGAGATAGCCAAGGTTGAACGTGGATTCGAAAACGATGTTGCCAGCGATGTAGTCGGCGAGCGTGATTTCACGCAGGCCCTCCAGATATTTGGCGGGAAACATCGTCGCTTCGGCAATGCCGTCCTCGCGCACCACCTGGAGGTTGTCGACGGCGATTACAGCGCCCGCACTTTCGGCTCGCGCGATCATGGCGGCGAGCCGCCCGGGCAGGACGGCATCGTCGGAATCGAGCACCGCGACCCAGCGGCCTGTGGCGAGGTCGAGGCCGGCATTCCTGGCGCCGCCAGGGCCACGATTTGCCGGCAGCGCAACCACTTTGACGACATCTTTTGGATAGGCTCTTGCGACGTCGAGCGTGTTGTCGCGCGACTGGTCATCGGCGACGATGATTTCGACGCTGACATCGCGCTGGGCCATGGCGCTTGCGATCGCCCGGTCGAGCGTGGCCGCGGCATTGTGGGCTGCGATGACAAAGGAGACGTCAGGCTGCACGCTTGCCTCCTTGCTGCGGGGAAGACAGTCCGTATTGGCGAATTTCGCTGATACCGACCAGGCCGCTGACGACGCCGACATGCATGATGCCGCGCAGCACGCTGCGGTTGCGGCGGACCGGGCTAATCGCAGTCAACGCCGCCATGCCGAAGCAATAGGCGGCCTTGGCCGAGGCAAGGCCGACAGCCTTCGCACGCTGTATCACGCCTGCGTCATGGCCGATGAGGTGGCCGTGCGTCTGGCCGAAGCGGAAGCGGCGGCGGCGCAGCCAGTCGAAAGCGGCTCGCGAACGCGGCACGACTTCCTCGACCCACGCCTCCGGCGCAAAGGCGATGCGACCGCCTGCCTTGACCATGCGGTCGAAGAATTCGGTGTCCTCGCCGCCGCTCTGGCCGCGCGCCAGGCTGAAACGACGGTCGCGCAAGCTGTCGGCGCTCATCCTCAAAAGGACGTTGCAGGTGTAGCCGGTGCGGATTTCGCCCTGCACCCAGACCGGCAAGGTCGAATGGAAATCGCCCTTGCGCATCCAGTCCGGCGCATCCGAGCGGTAGAGCGCCCGCACCGGACCGAGCACGGCCTCGGCGCCGCTTGTCTCCGCGATAGCAATCAGTTCGGCCAGCCATTGCCGGGAAGCGGTTTCATCGTCGTCGATGAAGGCGACAAAATCGGCCGTGCTGGCATCAAGACAGGCGTTGCGGGCAACCGAGATGTTGCGCGCCGGGGCGTGCCGGTAGCGGGCCACGAGCTTCAATTCGCTCGCCAGCGCGGTCACCAGCGGCTCGGCGGTCGGCTCGTCGTCATTGTCGGCGACGATGACGCCGATGCCGAAACCGGCAGGCATATCCATGGCAGCGAGCGACCGCAGCGTGTCGGCCAGTTCCGGCCGCCGGAACGTGCAGACGCAGATGTCGATTCGGCGGCTGTCGGCGACCATCATGCCACCCCGCGCTGCGATCGCGAGCCGAGCAGTTGCAGCCAAAACCCGAGCGACCAGCCGAAATGCATGACCATCGCCGAAATGCCCGCCAGCACATTGTTGGGATTGCGCTGGCTGATGGCGGTCACAGCGCCGTAGCCCAGACAGACCGAAGCCCAGACCAGCAGCGGCACCGCCGCCAGCCAGTGGATAAAGGAAAATACCGCGAGAAGGACGACCGGCGCCACCAGCAGCGGGATCATCTGCCGAACTTTCGGGATCATGCGGTGCTTGAGCACATTCTTGGCGCGGCCGCGGCCATAGCCGAGATATTGGAAATACAGGCCCTTCAGCGACGAACGCGGATAGTAGACCATCTGCGTCTTGCCGCTCATCCAGATCCGGTAGCCTGCCCGGCGCAGGCGGTAGTCGAGTTCGGCATCCTCATTGTGGCTGAAGGTCTCGTCATAGCCGCCGACCGCGGTGAAGGCCGAGATCCGGATCAGCGCGTGATGGCCATGGTCCACCCATTCGCCGGCCGAGAAGTGCCGATGCTTGGAGCCGCCGGTGCCGAGCTTGGAATTCTGCGCCGCCGCGACCGCTTTCTGCACCGCGCCGCTGCCGCTGGTCAGCATCGAGACGACGACCGAATCGGCTGAAGTGGCGAGCGCCTCCTCGACCAGCCGGTCGCAATAATCGGCGGGATAGCCGCCATGGGCATCGATGCGGATCAGGTATTCGGCGCCGTCACCGAGGCTGGCGACGGCGAGATTGATCGCCGCGCTCTGGATACGTTTTGGGTTGTGCAGGAGGACGACCTGAGGGTCCTTGGCCGCAACCGCTTCGACAATGGCCAAAGTACCATCGGTGCTGCCGCCATCGGCAACGACGATGCGGGCGCCGAGCCTTAGCGCTGCCGGCCTGAGCTGCTCGAGCAACGCGCCGATATGGGCTGCCTCATTCAGGCACGGAATGACGATCAGGCTTGGCGGCAGCGCTTCGGTTTGCGTCATCGGCGCCTTTCCATGAACTGCACTTTTGTCATTGGTCATCCTTCAGGCCAGTGCCTCGGTGGCGAACGAACCAGGGGCAACCGCAAGGCCGCGCAGCCTGTCGACAAAGGCGCGGCAGTCGCTGCGGTCGTAACTCCAGGTTCGTGGGTTGCGGGCCAGCACACGCGCCTTGGCCTTGCCGAAGTGCTCCTGGTCCATGCGGCCGAGCGCGGTTTCCAGGATTTCGGGCGTGGCATCGGAAAGCAGGATGCCAATGTCCTGCTGGTTGAGAAAGCGCCCCGTCTCGGTAGTGCCCATCGAGATCGGTACGGCGCCGAAGCGGCAGCCCTCATAGAGGCGGTTGGGCAGCAACCATTCCGAATTCTGCCCTTCCTCGAAGAAATCGATCGCCCAGGAAAAATGCACTTCGCCGTAGATCGCGGCCATGTCTTCCGGGTTGCGGTAGGGGCCACGAAAGGAGAGATAGGGTTCGGCCTCGACAAAAGCATGGAAATCCGGGAATTCCGAGAGTGCCGGACGGCCCCGGAGGACGACCTCGAAGCGCCCGCCCTGACGGCGCGTGAAGTCGGCCAGCAGCTCCAGCGAGCGGCGGCAGCGCAGCGCGCCGAACCAGCCGATGCGCCACGGGGGTGCTGCAGGGTTTTCGGCCTTTGACCTGTCATCCAAGGCGATCGGCGCGGTTTCGAAGTATTTGTTTTCGACCAGTTCCACCGGTGCGGCGACCTGCCCGAACGGCTTGAAATAATTGGCGATGAAGGCCGGTGAGCTCGTCACCAGAAGCTTCACGTCGCGGGCGAGATAACGCTCCGCTGTGCGCAGTGCTTTGCCCAGCATGTCATTGCGCAGCACCAGGCGATGAATGTCGAGGCATTCGTAGACGATCGGCACGCCGCCGCGAAAGGCGGCCTTGGCGCGCCTGGCCAGCGCCAGCATTTCCAGATTGCGCGCGATGATGAGGTCGGGCTTCGGCATCGCCGCAAGCTTCGAGCCTATCGACAGCGCCGCCTTGGCGACCGCCGCCAGACGCTGGCCGAATCGGCCGTCACGCGTCGCGCCGAGGTCGACCGGCTGCAGCCCCTCGACGTCGGGAACAGCATTTGTGGTCCGACGGAAGCCGGCCAACGTGACCCGCGCGCCGCCTGCCTTGAGCATTATGATCCGCCGGCGCACGGCCGGGTCGGAAACATCGTGCACAAGGTACAAGACATGCAGCATGAAAACTCGACCGCTGTTGGCCCACCCACGGGAATGCTAACCCAGCTTTTGCTGCATCGCAACATTTTTGGTGCGCCGTAGCATAAGTGCACGTTTTTTGTTGCACTGCAAAATTGATGCGTTACCCTTCGGGCTTGAGCGCCGCTCTGACTGGTCACCCAGCCCGATGCAGCGATGAATTGTGACGCGAGCCGCATCGGGATCGTCCTGGCGTTGGTGTTTTCGGTCACCATGCCCGTCCTAGGCACCGCAGGCCCCGCCGCGGAATCTGCTGACGAAATGAGGTATCCCATGAAGATCGTCGTTGAAAACACAGTCTGCCTGAATACCGGGGATGCGGCGATTCTGCTGGCGATCCGCCACATTCTCAGGACGATCGTGCAAGGCGACGTGCGGTTTGCCGTCTTCGACAGCCAGCCCGAGGTTGCGGAACGACTCTATCCGAAGACGGATTATCCCGACCTCGAATTTCATAAGCTGCTGTCGGAATCTCTGTTCCGATACAAGAATGGCAGCGGGCTGAGGGACCGGTTCAAGCCGATCTACAATCGGCTCGTTCTCCAGGCCCTGCGCTGGTTTGGCAGCAGCGCGCTAGGCAATTTTTTCAGCCATCGCGACCGGCGCGGTCTCGATATCTACGCCGACGCGGACATGGTGGTCACCACAGGGGGAACCTATCTCGTCGAGAACTACAATCTCGAACGACGCCTCAATCAGTTCAGGCTCGATGCCGTATTTGGCAAAGATCCGGTCTTCTTCACGCAATCCCTCGGTCCGTTCGACAAAAGTTACAACCGCCAGGAGCTCGGCCCGATCTTTGACCGCAGTCCGCTCATCCTGTTGCGCGACGAACGGTCGCGGACCCATATCCGGGACTTGGTGAAGGATCTCGGAAAGTGCCACGTGGTGGCCGATGCCGTATTCGCCTTGGCCGATACCGACAGGATCGGCAAGCGTCTCGCTTCCAGCCAGCCGCCGGCGTCGACGGGCCGCGTCGCTATTTCGGTCCGCCACTGGAACTACGTCAGCGACGGTGAGGGCGGCATGCGCCGCTATCTGGATTCGATCCGCGAGATCGCCACAATTCTTGTCAGGGACCTTGGCAAGGAGGTGACCTTCGTCTCCACGTGTCAGGGCGTGCCGGAATATGCCCATGACGATTCCAAGACCGCACAGGCCATCGTTGCCGAGCTCGATCCTGAGATCGCCAGCCACGTGACAGTGGACGCTTCGTTCCACACGCCGGACCAGTTGATGGGGCTGGTGAAGGGCTTCGACTTCGTCGTCGCGACGCGCATGCATATGATGATCATGTCGCTTTGCGTCGGCACGCCGGTGCTGCCGATCGCCTACGAGTTCAAAACCAAGGAAGTGGCCAAGCGAATCGGTGTCGACGATGTGCTGCTCGACATCGACACCGTGACGCCCGAAGAGGCGCGCGAAAAGCTCGGCCGGTTTGCGGGAAATCTCGACCGCTATCGCAAGACAAGCCTTCAGGCCGTGCTCGAAGAACATGCTTCGGCAATGTCGGCCACAAACCTGCTGGCGCCGCTGATCGCCGGCCGCTCAGCGGATATTGCGCGCGGCGTTGGACAGGGTGGTGAACAAGGCGCGTCGCGACTGCGGGACGGCAAGCATGAAAACGAGACCGATGCCGTAGTTGAGGGCAAGCGCCAAAAAGACCGCGAGCAGGTCTGACTGGCCCGTTAGAGACGCCGGCAACCACAGGTACAGGAACCAGGCAAGCAGGGACGAGGCGATGAAAAGCCCCTGCATGAGCAGGAAGTCGGCGGCGGTCACCGGACCGACGCGATGGACCAGTAGCGCCAGCACGGGAACGCGCAGCACGTAACCGCTGATGGCATAGGCCGCGGCAACGCCGACGGCGCCCCAGTGCAGGCCGACGACGAAGGCAGCGACGGTCGTCAGCGACGAATAGATGCCCCAATGGAACATGGTCTTCGTCTTGCCCTGACAGATGAATATCCATCCCGTCGTGCTTGAAACGGACTGGACCAGGCTGGCGATGCCCAGCCAGGCAAAGATCGGTGCGACCGGTGCCCAGCCCGCGCCGAAGAGAAGTCCGACGATCTGATTAGAGGTCAGCGTCAGCGCCGCGATGCCCGGCATGGTAACGGCCGCCAGCATCCAGTTGGTGCGCACATAGATATCGCGAAAGCGGGCCTTGTCATCGTGAATGCGGCTGAGCAGCGGCACCATGACCCGTGTCAGCGGCTGGTTGATGTTCTGCAGCGGGAACAACAGGAGCTTGTAGGCGCGGTCGTAATAGCCGAGTTCGATCGCACCGGAATATTTTCCGATGAGAATGTTGTCGAGATTGCGCGAGAAGAAGTTGGCGAGGTTGAAGCCGGTCAGGTTGGCGCCGAACGACAATATATCGGCATCGACCTTCAGGTCCGGCCGCAAAGGCGTCCAACGCGCCACCAGCCAGGCGGCAGCCAAGGCGATAGCTGCCGAAACCGCCGGGCCGATGACCAGCGACCAGTAGCCCAACCCCGCATAGGCCGCGATTGCGGCGGCCAGAAGTCCGGCGGCGGCGCTTATCACGTCGTTCAGTGCGAGCTGGCCGAACTGCAGGTGCCGGTTCATCAACGCCAGCGGCACTGCGGCGAGACTGCCGAGAAGCAGCGGCAGGGCGGAGCCAAGGGTGATGCCGGACATACGTTGATCGCCATAGAACGCGGCGATGGCAGGCGCCAGGCCGGCCACTACCACGGCACTACCCAGCCCGACGAGCGCGCTGATCCAGAACACCTGGTTGAGCTGCTGGTTGCTGATGTCCTTGCGCTGAACCACAGCCTGCTGCAGGCCCAGATTCTGAAGCAGCCCGACGAAGGCCACGATCGGCCCGACGGAAGCCACCAGACCGAAATCCTCGGGGACGAGCAGACGGGCCAGCACGATGACGGAGAGAAACTGGATCGCCATCTTGAAGCCCTGGGCGCCGATGGTTACCAGCCCGCCGCGCAGGGCGACACGACCGAACTGGGGGGGCGGATTGGCGTTCATGCAAGCGACCTCGTTTCGCCAAGCCGCATGGCGATTTCCACGAAATGTTGGTTCAGCAGATCGGAGTTGAACTCGGCCTCGATCTTCTTGCGCGCCGCGAGAGCGATCTCTTCACACGGCTTCGGATTCTCGGCGATCCAGGCAAGCTTTCCGGTCAGCGCCGCAACGTCCCGCTCAGCCACGAGAAAACCCGTCTTGTGATCGTCGATCAGTTCAGGGATCCCGGAATGATATGTGCTGACCACCGTCAGGCCGGCGGCCATCGCTTCCATCAGCGAAACCGGAATGCCTTCCAGATCGCCATCGCGGGCGCCGACGCTGGGCAGCAGGAACACATGCGCATCGCGCAGACGCTGTTTGACTTCGCTGTGCGGCCGGGGCCCAAGAAAATTCACCCTGTCGGCAATGCCGAGCTCTGCGGCGATCCCCTTCAGCTCCTCGAGAAGTTCTCCGCCGCCGATCACCGAGTAGATCCAGTCTCGCCGCGGCAGGCCAGCAAGCGCGCGAAGCGCATATTCGATGCCCTTCTTTTCAGTCAGGCGGCAAACCGAGATGAAAGAGAGCGTAGCCTGCTCCCATGAACGCCACCGATAGTCGATGTCACTCGGCCGCACCCCCATATGGTGAACCACAACCTGCTCCGGCGATGCACCGACCTCAATCAAGGCATCGCGGAAAAACGCATTCACCGGCAGTTGAAGAACGCCCTTTTCGAACACAATCTTGTAGCGCGCGAGCGTATTGTCATGCAGCGGTTCGCCGACATCACGGCCGTGAAATATCGTCACCAGGGGAGCGGAAATCCTCCCGCGCTTGATGGCGCGGGCCACGCGCATGCCGTTGTTGCCGAAATGGGCAACGATGACGTCGGCGCCCTGCAGTTTTCGCGCATGAGCAATGTCGATGGCGGTCGAGAGCTTGTCCCAGAACCTGCCGGACCACTTCCTGAGCAGCGGGCGATAGCGACCCAGGCCACCCCACCAGCATACGACCTTTCCTGGCAGCGCCTGCCAGCGCGGATCATCGATGTTGCTGTCCCTGCCGAAGGACGTCTCGTTGCAGACGACGCCGACTTCCATGCCGCGCTCAAGGCATCCGGCTATCTGGTCGAGAACAAAGGTTTCGGACAATGAGGGGAACTTGTCGACTACGAAGCAAATCTTCATCGGCAGGATGCGCTCGTGCGGAGAGCCGGTGTGCCCTTGACAAAAGCCGGGCCGAAAACAGGGTGCCGGAGGCACAAGACATGCAGCATGGAACTCTACCGCTGTTGGCCCACCCGCAGGGACGTTAGTATAGGTCTTGCTGCACTGCAACATTTTTGGTGCAGTGTAGCAAGATTTCCCTCGGCTTGGCGTGTCTGCCGATCAAACGCAGAGCAGCAGTGTCAGCCGGCAGATGAAGGATCCGCCAAGCCCTCGGAAACCCCGACATGACCGGCAGGTTCATGCGCAGGGCTCGATGTGGCCAGTTGGGTAACGATCTGCGCAAAACGTTCATTCAGAACATCTGCGTTGAAGTCGTCCTCGACTTTGCGGCGTGCGGCAAGCGCGATACGCTCGCATTCGGTCGGGTGCTCCCCGGCCCAGGCAAGCTTGCCGGCAAGCGCTGAGATATCTCGCTCGGGCGCAAGCAACCCCGTCTCCCCATCCTTGATGAGCTCCGGGATTCCCGAATGATACGTGCTGACCGCAATCAATCCGGCGGCCATGGCCTCCATGAGCGCGACCGGAATGCCTTCCATATCCCCGTCGCTGGCAGTGATACTTGGCAGCAAAAAGAGATGGGCCATGCGAAGCAGTCTTTTCACCTCCGCGTGAGGGAGGCTGCCGAGGAACGTTACGCGACCAGCCAAGCCCAGCTCTACGGCCAGCTTCTCCAGATTCATCCGCAGAGGACCGTCGCCAACAATGTCGTAACGCCAGTCTAGCTGCGGCTGGGAGGCGTTGAGGGAGGCCAAGGCTCGCAAGGCGAACTCGACGCCTTTCTTTTCGACCAGGCGGCAAACCGTCGTCACGACCAGTTGGGTGCCTTCCCACGATTCCCAGCGATAGCCGATTTCGCGGGCGTCAATTCCCATATGGTGGACCGTCGTGCTCGCCTGCGACAGGCCGGCTTCCAGCAGCATCGTGCGGAAGTAATCGTTGACGGGCAGGTTCAGGGTCCCATGCTTGATCAGCCCGGCATATTGTGTCGCGAGCACTGCCTGCCGCGCCGGGATCGCCACGTCCGCGCCGTGAAAGATGGTTATGATCGGTGGTTTGAGCACCTTCCATTTCTTCAGTGCGGCTGCTCTCTCGCCGTTCTGTCCGAAGTGGGCGACAATCACGTCGCAGCGGTTCAGGCGGCGTGCAAAGGCGATGTCGAGAACGGTCGAGGCCTTGTATCGCAGACGCGGCGGCAGACGCTGTACAAATTTGCTGATTACAGCGGCCCATCGCCACCAATGTCGGGTTCTGGCGAGCAGCGTCGCCATCGGCTCGCTTTGCCGGTCAATTCGGTGGTCACCTTGCATCTTTTCGCAGACCACTTCGACCTGAAAGCCCCGCGCCAGCAGCCCAGCCATCTGGTCCACGACGAAGGTTTCCGAAAGCAGAGGGAATTCGCCGACGACAAAGCCCACGCGCATGACCCGCCCATAAGGTTGGGGCTTGCTCGGACCAAGCGGTCCATATCGCACAAGCCCTAATGTAGACAGGCAGAATACACGTTGATTGCTGCAGTGCCACAAAATATTGCACTGCAGCAATTAAAAGTGATCCGGACGGGCGCACGACGTCTGGACCTGGCTAACGGGAACTTTGCGCGACCACGGTCGTGCAGCGTCTCAGCTGAACTGCAACACGACGCCTTTAGGCTGCGCGCTCCAAACCGACACGTCTTGCGCGGTCGAGAACGCCCATGAACGTTGCGAACTGGCTGTCGGGGTTCATTTGCCGCCGCTCCGAAAACTGACGTGCTGTCGCTGACAGCCGCTTGTACTCGGCCTCGTCGCTCCACAGCCGCCTGACCGTTGCGACCCAGTCGGCGAGCGGTGCGTCGTAGTCCAGTACCGCGCCGCCGGCGCCGATCGCTTCCGGCAGACCGCCGCGCCGCGAGCCGACCACGGGAATGCCACTACAATGCGCTTCCGAGGCCACCCGGCCCCAGGCTTCTTCCCATTTGCTGGGCGCAAGCAGGATTTTCGTGCGGCCGTAGACCGTCTTCATGTCGCTGGTGCGGCTTTCAAGCTTGACGTTCTGGAGGGGAGAGATTGTTGCTTCGATCCGGGCTCGATGATCGTCGTCGAGCTTCCAGCTTTCGACGAACAGGAACGGGATCTCGGGACAGGCGGCGGCAATGCGCACCGCAAGATCGAAGCCTTTTTCCTCATACGGATTGATGAGCGTGACAAATTCACCGGTCGTCGGTGTGCTGTAGAACGCGGGATTGATGGTCGGCGGAATAACCGTCGAATCGATATCGAATTTTGCCTTATAGGCGCGCGCGGTGAACTCGGAGTTGGCGATATAGACCGCCGAATGGAGCTCACGCAGATCGCCGGCCAATTCGTCGAATTCGACATTCCTCAGATAGACGGTCAGCGGCACGCCAAGCCTCTGCAGCTCTCTGCCGATCGGCACCGAATTGTGGCACTGCACGACCGCGACATCCGGCCTCAACTTTTTGACGGCGAAGTCGGCCGCTTCCCAGGGGAACCACGCCCGTACAACCGGATAGCCCGGGAAATTGTCGATGACCGCGCGCTGACGAAGGAGCTTCATCTTGGCGCGCGCCCTGAAGCCGAACATGCCGTCGCCGAACAGCGCTGCCAGAACGGATGCCTCGTGACCGTTTTCGCGCAATTGCTCGACCAGGTGGTGGGTGCTCGACTGGACGCCCCCGCTGAATTGCGGCGTGTAGCCGGTGCCGCCTGCAAACAGAACTTTCATGAACCTGGCTCCGCGTTGTGCCGCCCTGCCTTCACGCCGCCATCCTGCCGATCGAGAAATACTCGATGCCGTGACGGGCGATGACCTTGGGATCATAGAGGTTACGGCCATCGAAGATGACCGGCGTGGTCAGGGCATCCTTCACCGCGTCGAAGGACGGGGCGCGGAAACTCTTCCATTCGGTGGCGATCAGCAACGCGTCGGCGCCGCGCAGTGCCGCCTCCTTGGTGCCGCACAACAAAAGGTCGTCGCGCAGGCCGTAGATGGCTTGGCATTCCTGCATCGCCTCGGGATCGTAGGCCTGCACATTGGCGCCGGCCTGCCACAGCGCCTCCATCAGGACGCGCGCCGGCGCCTCGCGCATGTCGTCGGTGTTGGGCTTGAAGGCGAGGCCCCAGAGCGCGAAGGTCTTGCCCTTGAGACTGCCCTTGAAATAACGGTGCACCTTGTCGAACAGCACCGATTTCTGCGCATTGTTGCGCTCCTCCACGGCGCGCAGCAGCTTGGCGTCGAACTTGACGCCTTCGGCGGTCTTGATCAGCGCGCGGACATCCTTGGGAAAGCACGAACCGCCATAGCCGAGGCCGGGATAGATGAAGTGATAGCCGATGCGCGGATCCGAGCCGATGCCCTTGCGCACCTCCTCGATGTCGGCGCCGAGCTGCTCGGCCAGGTTGGCCATTTCGTTCATGAAGGAGATCTTGGTCGCCAGCATGCAGTTGGCGGCGTACTTCGTGAATTCGGCGCTGCGCACGTCCATCACGATCATCTTCTCGTGGTTGCGGTTGAACGGCGCGTAGAGCTCGCGCATCACCGCCTCGGTGTCCTCGCTGTTGGTGCCGACGATGATGCGGTCGGGCTTCATGCAGTCGGCGACGGCGGAACCCTCCTTGAGGAACTCAGGATTGGAAGCGACGTCGAAAGCCAGGTCCTGGCGCCCGCGCGCCTTCAGCGTCGCGACGATTTTGGCCTTCACCTTTTCGCAGGTGCCGACCGGCACGGTCGACTTGCCGACGACGATCTTGGGACTGTCCATCTCGCGGCCGATGGTCTCGGCCACCGCCAGCACATATTTGAGGTCGGCCGAACCATCTTCGCCGGGTGGCGTGCCGACCGCAATCATCTGGATCTCGCCATGCTTGACGCCGGCGGCGGCATCGGTGGTGAATTTGATGCGGCCGGCGGTGTGGTTCTCCTTGACCAGGGCCTCCAGTCCCGGTTCGAAAATCGGCACCAGGCCCTGGTTGAGCCGCTCGACCTTCTTTTCATCGACATCGACGCACACCACCTGGTGCCCGACCTCAGCCAGCACCGCGGCCTGCACGAGACCGACATAGCCAATTCCAAAGACCGTCAAATTCATTCGGGTTAATTCCTGTTCACGCCCTTTGGCCTTATATGGCCGGGCCGGTTCAGATTACTTTATGCTGCTTACACTGCATGCCAACGATTCCGGAAACTGGCACGGCTGGCCGAGTGCGGTGAAGGCGACGCGCTGCACCTGCATCGTCACCTGGCGGCCGGGGTCCGAAAAGGCGCCCATCCAGTTATTCAGCGTGTCGCTGCCCCAGAGGCTGAAGAATATCTTCTGCGAGTGGGTCGGCAATTGCTCGGGATTGGTCACTTCCTGGACCAGCTTGCCGTTGACGTACCAGCGCAGCCGGTCCTTTTCCCAGATAAAAGCATAGTCGTTGAAGCCCTTGTCGGCGCCGCCTTCGACCTCGGCCAGCTTCTCGTTTTTGGGTTTGCCGGCGATGTAGCTGTTGACCTGCACCTTGGATGTATCCTTGGTCAGCACCTCGAAGTCGATCTCATACCAGGGCTGTTTGTCGGCAGGGCCGATATAGGTGAAGAAAGCGGCGTTGAGACCGGATCCGGTGTCGGTCTTCATCCGTGCTTCATAGGTCCCATAGCCGAAGCGCTGCTTGGTCTGGATCTCGGCGCAGGCGAACTCGCGGTCCTTCAGTTTGCGCTTTTCGAAGCCGAGCGTCAGCATGTTGTCGGAAACTTTTACCAGGCTTTTCGACCAGGTGCAGTTCTGGTGATTGCCGTTCGACCAGCCGTCGGAGACATACCAGCGCGAACGATCGAAACTCTTGAAATCGTCGACGAAGGACGGTGCGCTTTGCATCTCCGGGGAGGCGTCCTGGGCGCGGGAGGGGTGCGCGGCGCCGAGCAGAGCTGCGGCTGCCGCCAACAGAAGCGCACCAACGGATAGAAGACGCGTTGGGAATACAAGACGCATTGGCCGATTTGGCCGCGCGGAAATCATGGCATCGATTGCCGCCATGGGCGTCGTCTTCGGATCTGCGTTCATATCAATTCACCTTTGTGCTGTTCCGCCCCAACCCAAAGTCACCGATTGGCCCACATTGCTAACGGGCCGATCCCGATCCTCCGTCCCCGAACTTTCTCTTCTGTGTCTCGTGTGACCGTGTTCAGCCGAAGCGACCTGCGGGTTTGACATATTCGCCGTGCGAATCAGAACCCTGGCCATCCTCGCCGACGATCGCGTCGAGCGAATGACGCAGTTCCTTCATCCGGCTCGTCTGGCGCACCAGCTCGGCGATGCGCTGTTCGCAGTTCAGGATGGACTTCGTCAACTCGCCGACTTCCGACAGCTTGCTTGCCGACGCCGAGCCGTTCTCCATCGACTCGACCAGGAAGGCCGCGTTGGTGGACTTCGACCGGTAGCGGGCCTCCAGCCCGGTCTTCTCGGCCGCAATCTCGGCCGTGATCTGATCCAACAGCTTTGCCAGACGGTCGAAACGCGCCAGATCGGTCTGCTTGTCGCGCGCTGGGTCCCTGGACCTGAAGCCGAAAATTGAAGCCATCCGGTTGGCCTTCCAAAATTGCTGCACCGCAACATACAGTGCCATTGTCGGGGCGTGTAGGCAACCTCCGAGTTTCAGAAAGGCAATTTTTTCAGCCTTGCGGCCGCCGTCCCGGACCTGGCGGAGCCTACTTTTGCGCCGCCGTGCTGGTACCGGCCATGAGGAAGCGCAAGGGCGGCACCGGCTGCTGCCGCGGGGGCAGACCGGCGTGGCGAAACAACGCATCGAGCTTGTCGGCGGCCACGCCGACAACGATGGGAATGAGATTCGACTGGCTGGCCAGCGCGTAGGCGGCGGCAGACGCCATGCCGCGCTCGGCCTTCACATCGAGAAAATTGCGCAGCCGGTATTTGTCACGCACATGCCGCTCGTGCTTGCGCAGCAGGGCCTTGGAGCCTTCCGGCAGGCTGTCGATCTTGAGCAGTGCCAGATCCGCATCGGCGAGGCGCTTCAGATCCTGTGTCTTGTGGCGCCCGCTCAGCGAATCGGCGCGCACGATCGCGCCATAGCCGCAGGAACGGATGACCTTGAAGCGTGCGCCAAGGGCAAAGGCGCGGGCGTACAGTTCATAATCTTCGCCGAGACGCAGGTTCTCGTCGTAACGCAGCCCATGCCTGTCGAGGAAAGCTCTTGATATCACCGGCTTGAGAAAGCCGAGTTCGCCGCGCTGGACACGCCGTCTGGAGATGTTGCCCTCGATGAACCGCTCGAAGTCGAGGAATTCCGGGTCCGCCGAAAAGGACGGGGCGACGATCTTAGAGACGTCGGTCGCCGTATCGTCACGGATCAGCATGATGTTGTCGGCGGCGAAATCCCAGTCGGTGCTGGCAAACAGCTGGCGAAACCGTCCCTGAAGGAAGAAATCGTCGGCGTCGAGAATGCTGATGAAAGGCGATTTCGACCCGGCAATGGCGGCATTGCGAGCGAAGGACGGGCCGCGATTGACGTCGAGCCGGATGACCGAAAGCCGACCGCTGCCATCGTCGGCAGCGCTGGCCACTTTTGCGGTGTCGTCGGTGGAGGCGTCGTCGACGACAACGACTTCCGCCACCTCCGGCTCGCGCAGCGCCGAGGCGATGGCTGCGGGAATGGTCCGGGCCGCGTTGCGCGCCGCGATGATCACGCAGACCCGGGATTCTGTCATGGACATAGGGTGGCCTTTCGATTGCATAAATTGTCGCGAGGCCCCTCGCCCTCCCGGCGCGCGGCGCCGGACCCCGATCCATCCCCCGATCCATCCCCAGCGGATCGGGACGGAACGTTATCTGCCTGCTGCAAGACGACCCTCATCGTCACCGGCTTTCCCGCTCGAAAATCCGCCGGCTGAGGTCGGCTGACGCGGCCCAGCCGGCCTCGGTCAGATAGCGGACAGGTTCGCGGCCGCACAATTCCCACAAAACGGTGCGCCGTTGCGGCCATCGGAGCGACGACAGCCACGGCGCGATGACCATGTGGAACAGGTCTTCATTGCCGATGCGTGACAGGATCCTGGTGGCCCGATCCGACAGCAGCGTGCCGGCGCCACCAAGCAGCACATCGGCGGCGCGCAGGCCCAGCAGCAGGGTGTCAGCCAGCCCCTGCTCGGCCGCGTAGTCGAGCACAGTCTGCTGCTCGGCCTCGCTCAGCCGACTGGCAGCGGCCCGGATATCGCAGACATAGCCCGCGCATGGCTCGCGGTTGAACAGCGCCTTTGCGACACTGATGCAGGACAGAAGCAAAGTGTCGGAGGCCGAGATGAACGGCACGCTGGAGCCGGCGATCGCAAGCGCGCGCTTGCGGCGCAGGAACCCTTCCGTATCGCGCGGGCTGGGCGATCCCGGCTGCTGGAGCCGGTAATGGAGATCGACGGTGGACAATTTCCGACCCTGGCTGCGAACCATGTGCTGCTCGCCCAGAAAGCGCACCCACCAGACGGAGCGGGACTTGCCGGCGACCTCGTAGCCGATCGAGCGCAGCGCATCACGAGCTCTAAAGAAGCCGGCCGGCGACACCAATATGTCGACATCTCCGGACGGCTTCATGAAATGGTCGCCATAGAGCAGTTGCTGCTGGAGGGGGCCCTTCAGGAAGACGAAATCGATGCTGCTGCCGCGCAGCGCCTTGTCGATGGCCATCGAATCCATGATGCCGGACGAGTTCATCGCAATCGTGCGCCGGCGATAAGTGTCGAGCCACTCGAGCAATCCCGGCGGCGTCTCGCCCGCCGGTGGGCGCGACAGCGCCTTCAGCATGAAGGTGGCGACCTTGTTCAGCCTGGCGATATCGCAAACATCGGCAACGGAGACGGCCGGTGCAGGCGCGGCGCTGGGGCTCGCCCCGGAGGCGAAGAACAGCCGCAGGCAAGCCTGCACATAGGCCACTTCGTCGGCGCAGCCAGCGGCGCGCAACCTTTCGAAGGTCCCTTCCTGCAATGCCATTTGCTGCAGCATCTCCGCAAAAAATTCGCCAGGCGCGTTATATTGCAACTGCGAAGCAAAGCATCGCCAAATTCATGCGCCGCGTCCAGTTTTTCCTTTGGAGACAATTTTCCTGCAACCTGGACGTCTGGCGACACAGTCGTACAACGTGATGCAAGGCGTCGCCTGATCGGAGCCTCTGCCGACACGTCAGCAACAATCTTGTGGGAACGCGCCGGCGCCCCAAATGACGAGCATCGACTAGAAAATATGTAATAAAATCAGTTTCTTAGTTAAGCACCACGGACACTGCGCTGAAATCGCCTAGGCTGTGAAAATGCAAGCGGTTTTGATCACCATTGAAGGCTACCGGAACCGAGAATTGATTAACGGCGGGTAAATCAGGCTTGACTCATAAATGCTGCCATGCAGCTATTGCGGTGCAGCAATAGCTCGCTGCCGGCAATCGACAGGCCGCTTCCAGTCCACAAGTGGAGAGTAAATTGGAACAGAATGTTGAAAAGCATGAGTACGAAACCCCTAGCCTGACGGTCCACGGCTCGATCGAGACCATCACGCAAGGCGGTAGCGGTACTACGGCACTCGACGCCTCGTTTCCGGCACATACGCCGGTCGGCGAACTCACCTTCTCCTGAGTATTCTCTCGTTGGGGTGACAAAGTCCGGACTCTGCAAACAGAGCGCACTAAGGAGAGTCGGGGGTCAAACCCCGGCTCTCGCGTCTTTGTCCGGAATTGCCGAAGCGTTGGTTGTGAGCGAGGTTTAGGATGGACTGGAACCCCACGGACCATGATCGGATGAGCGCGAGCAAGGATGCCGTGGCCTGCGAATTCGGCAACGGCCTGGCGCTGCTCGATATGAGGTCCAACATCTATTACAGCCTGAACAGCGTCGGCGCCTTTATCTGGGAGCTGATCCAGGAGCCGCGGCCGATTTCCGAAATCCGCAGCGCCGTGCTGGATCGCTACAATGTCGATCCGGAACGCTGCAAGGCCGATGTCGATGGATTGTTGAAGGGCTTGGCGGACGCCGGGCTTGCGAGGCTCCATGATGAGGAACTTGTCTAGAGCTTTCTCACTGAGCGGGCCGGAGATGCTCTTTCTCGCCCACTGCCTTGCGGTGGTCGTGGCGGTGCGGCTGGGGCTGACGCTGCTTTCCTACAACAAAGTGCGCCGCATGGTGACCCGGCTCGACGCGCGCGAACCAGCCGACATCGGCGATCTCAGGCGTGTCGCCTGGGGCGTGGCTGCGGCTGCCCGCCTGGTGCCTGGCGCAAGCTGTCTGACCCAAGCGCTTTCCGGCCAATATTTGCTTGCCCGCCAGGGCAACGCCTCAAAAATCCGCATCGGCATCGAGCGCGATACCGGCACCGAGTTGAAGGCGCATGCCTGGCTGGTCAGCGGCGACCATATCGTGCTCGGTGGCTCGCTTGGCAGGTTTAACCATCTCGTCGACCACGGCCAGTGAGCGATGAGCGGCGTCGCCGGAATTCTGCTGAGGCAGGAAGGCAAGCCGGCCGCCGCGGCCGACATCCAGCGCATGCTTGCCCGCATGCAACATCGCGCGCCTGACGGCAGTTCGTGGTGGATGGACGAGGGCGTCGTTCTTGGCCACGCCTGGCTCAACACCACCGATGAAGCCGGCCCCGGCCCGCTGACCATGGCCGGCGGCAAGCTCGCGATCACCGCGGACTGCCGGCTGGACAATCGCGACGAATTGCTGGCCAGGCTTGGCATCAGGGACAGTTCGGTTGCCGACGCCGTGCTGTTGATACGCGCCTATCTGCGCTGGGGCGAAGCCTGCCCCGAGCATCTGCAAGGCGACTTCGCCTTTGCCATCTGGGATGGCGAGCGCCGGCAGCTGTTTTGCGTGCGCGACCATTTCGGCGTCAAACCGTTCTACTATCATTCGAGCGACCGGCGCTTCGTCTTTGCCTCGGAGATCGGGCCGATCCTCGATGCCGGCGGCGTCGACATGCGCATCAGCGAACACCAGATTTCGGGATTCCTGGCCGGGCTGCCCGATAATCCGCAGTCGACAGCCTATGCCGATATCTTCCGCCTGCCGGCGCGCCACAGTCTGACCGTGACCGGCAAACAGGTGGTGCTGCGTCGCTACTGGCAGATCGAACCCTCGCCAAGGCAGATGCGATCGGATACGGTCGAGGAATTCCGGCATTTGTTTTCGCAATCGGTCCGCAACCGTATGCGCGGCACGCCTGCGGTCGGCGCAATGCTGAGCGGAGGGCTCGATTCCTCCTCGATCGCCTGCGTGGCGGGCCTTCAGAATGCCGCGCAGAGAAAGCCGAGGCTGCCGACCTTCTCGCTGGTGTTCGAAAAGGGTTCGCCGATGGACGAGCGGCCTTTCATCGAGGCAGTGCTTGGACAGGAGAAGGTCGACGGCACTTTGATTTCCGTCGGCAACTACGCGCCCTTCGCCGAGTTCGAACGCATTCTGGAAGAGCAGGAGGAAACGTTCCTGGCGCCCGGCCTGTCGTTGACCCGCGACATCTACAGGACCGCCGGCGCCAAGGGCATGAAGGTGCTGCTGGACGGCCATGGCGGCGACGAGGTGGTTTCGCAGGGCCACGGCCATCTGCACGAACTCGCCTATGCCGGCAAATGGATGGAGCTGTGGCGCGAGCTGCGCAGCGCCTCCAACACCTATGGCGACGGCATGCTCGGCCTCTACTACCAGTTCCTTACCCTTTACGGACCGGCCTGGCGCATCGCGAGAATCAAGCGGTTCGCGAACCGCGTGCTTGGCAAATTGCGGCGCCATCCAACTGGGCGGCCGGCGACGAGCTGGCGCGGCCTGATCAATCCGGACCTGGCGATGCGCACCGACCTCGTCGAGCGGTTCCGCAGGGCCGGCTACATGCCGCCCGCGGTCAGCGCCAGCGAGACCTTGACCCATCGCTGGCTGCTGTCGAACGGCATGGTGCCGCACGCCTTCGAGGTTCTCGACAAGGCCGCCGCCAATTTCGGCGTCGAGCCGCGCTACCCCTTCTGGGACAAGCCGCTGGTCGAGTTCTGCCTGGCGCTGCCCGGCGCGGAAAAGCTGAACCAGGGCTTTGGCCGCTCGGTGCTGCGCCGCGCCATGGAAGGTATCCTGCCGCCGGCGGTGCAGTGGCGGCGCGACAAGATCGATTTCACCTCGAACCTGGTCAAAGGCATGCTCGGCAATCACCGTGATCTCCTCGACAAGGTGCTGGTAGCGGATGCGGCGCTGATCGCGCCCTATGTCAATTTGCCCGAAGTGACAGCCGCCTATGGCCGCATCGCGCGGCAACCGGACGAAGCCACCCTGCCCGATGTCCAGTATGTCTGGCGTTCGATCGCGTTGTCGCTGTGGCTAAGGCAGGTGCAACAGCGCGGGAGCCAAGCATGACACTGGCCAACATGCCACTCACCGCCGATGCGATCCGCGATGCCGGCCATCCCAAGGCTCGCGCGCAACGCTTCTACAGGGCTTATGGCCTGACGATCGGTTCGCAGGTCGAATTGCCCGAGCTGGAGCCGAGCGCGCCGGCGGCGGTCGATGTGGTGATTACAGTCGGCCCGATCGACTTGCCAAAACCCTCGCCCGAGACCGGAACTGCTTTCCGCTTCGAGGCGCGGCAGCAATATCTGGCATGGCAGACGGTCGGCGCGTTCCTGATTACCGATGCCTGCCGCATCGAGGTGGAGCCGGCGCCTGATGTCGACGACGCGCTGCTGGCGTTTCCGCTGCTCGGTCCGGTCATGGCACTGCTCCTGCACCAGCGCGGCCTGCTCATCCTGCACGCCAGCGCCATTGCCGTCGGCGTCAAAAGCGCTGTTTTCATGGGCGACAAGGGCGCCGGGAAATCGACGACGGCGAGCGCGATGATCCGCGCCGGCCATCGCTTGCTGACCGACGATGTCGTGGCGCTCGATCTCACGGACCGGCCGATGATCGTTCCGGGTTTTCCGCAGCTGAAACTCGCCGCCGATGCGGCCGCCGCGTTTCCCATCCGCCAAGCAGAAATACGCCCGCAGGTGCATGCGGCGATCGACAAGATGCAGCATCGCCTGCACGCCGGATTTGCGGCAGACGCGGTGCCGGCGACCCGGATCTATATCCTCGAGCGCAGCGACAAAGCAGCGATCACGGCGCTGCCAGGCATCGGCGCCCTGCCGGCAATCATCAAATTTTCCTATGTGACGCGTTTCGGCCGTCCAGCCCTGGTCGGCGATTTTGCCACGACACATCTTCGCCAATGCGCCGCCCTGGCCAGCCAGATCGGCGTCTGTCGCCTCGAAGTGCCGACCGGGCTCGACCGTATCTGCGAAGCCGTCGCCCTGATCGAAAACGATCTGGCGGCCGACAAAGGACCGCGGTGAGCTGACATGTCCGCATCGCAGATCCTTCGCTTTTCGTTTTACCGCGATGTCGCCGGCTTCGGCGCCGCCATGGCCCGGATCGGCGGGCGCAGGACCTTCACGGCATTGCTGTTCCTGATCCTGGGAAGCCTGACCGAAGGCATTTCGATCCTGCTTCTGGTGCCGCTGCTGCATCTGGTCGGGCGACCCGAGCAGAATTTCGCGGTCAGGTTGCCTGACCGCGACTGGGTGCGCTGGCTGGCGCCGGACGTAACGCTGCAATTGACCACGGTGCTTTGCCTGCTGGTCGGGCTTGTCGCGCTGCAGGCGGCGTTCAACCGTTATAAATCCGTCTACATGGCGCGGCTGCTGCTCGACTTCATCAATCGCCTGCGCATGAACCTGTTCGAGAGCATCGGCAAGGCGCGGTGGGGGATATTCGCGCGCATGCGCAGCTCGGATCTCGACCATGCGCTGACCGGCGATATCGACCGCGTGCAGTCGGCGGCGTTCTCGCTGCTGATGCTGGTGCAGATCACCGTGCTTTTGGCGGGTTATCTCGTTGTCTCGCTGTTCATTTCGCCAGTGATGACGGCGTTTGCCATTGTCGTCGGCATCGTCACCTTCCTGGCGCTGCAGCCGTTTCGGGCACGAGCCAGCGCCTTCGGCCGGGTTTTGACCAGCAATCGCCAGGAGCAGTACCGAACGGTCTCGGAGTTCCTCGGCGGCATCAAGGTGGCCAAGAGCCTGAATGTCGAGGCGACCTATTACGCGCAGCTTCGCGCGACGCTGGAGAAGATGAAGGCCGACAACATCAACTATGTCCGCAACAGCACCATCGGCACCGCTCTGTTCCAGGTGGCCAGCGTCATTGGTCTGAGCCTGTTCATCTATGTCGCTTTGGTCCGCTTCAACCTCTCGCTGGCCGAGATCGTTGTCCTGCTTCTGGTGTTCATGCGCATCGCGCCGCGTTTCATGGACATGCAGATGCAGGCGCAGCAGGTGCTGATCAATCTGCCGGCCTATGCCTCGATGCGCGACATGCAGGCGCGTTTCGATGCCGAACGCGAGCCGGCAAACCTCGGATCGGATGCCAAGCTGTCGCTCGATGTCGGGCTCAACATCCGCAACGTCTCCTTTGCCTATGAGGCCGGCGGCAAGCCGGTGGTGAGCGATGTGACGTTTGGCCTTCCCGCCGGCAAGGTAACGGCGCTGATCGGTCCGTCAGGATCGGGCAAGAGCACGCTTGCCGACATGCTGCTTGGCCTGCTCGAACCGAGCGAGGGCAAGATCCTGGCCGATGGCGTCGAGATCGGCGCGGCCAACCGCCGGCGCTGGCGCGACCAGGTGGCGTATGTGCCGCAAGACGTGTTCCTGCTGCACGATACGATCGCCGCCAATCTGCGCCTTGCCGCGCCGCAAGCCACTGACGCGGAGCTGTGGACTGCACTGCGCGCTGCGCATGGCGCCGACTTCGTCGAGCGGCTGGAGTTGCGGCTCGACACGGTGGTCGGCGACCGCGGCGTCCGGCTCTCGGGCGGCGAACGCCAGCGCATCGCGCTGGCGCGCGCGCTGCTGCGCAAACCTTCGCTGCTCATTCTCGACGAGGCGACCAGCGCGCTCGACTGGCAGAACCAATCCCTGATCGCCAAGTCGATCGACGGCTTGCGCGGATCGATGACGATCCTGACCATTGCGCACAGGCCATCGATGATCGCCTTCGCCGACTGGGTGGTTGCAGTCGAAAACGGACGAATCGTCGAAGTCGGGCAATATCAGAGGTTGAAAGCGAAGGCCGGCAGCCGCCTGTCGAAAATGCTTTCAGGCGAGCAATCGGAACCCGAGCCGGCCGAAGCAGGCTGAGTCCGGCTGCAAGATGATCCGAGGCCGACCTTGCGGCTTCAGACTGCTCAATGCACGCTGCGCCTCGCCGAGAGCTTCTCGCCTTCAACCGCCTTGTCGGCGCCGAGGCTTCTTTCGGCGTCGCGAGCCCTGTCGGCCGATGTCGGCGCGCTCCTGGCGATCATAACATACACCAGCAGGAAATAACCGACTTGGATGAGGACAGCGCAGCCGATGACGCGAAGCACCGTTGTGGTGACCGTCGCGCCGTCGACATAGGACCACGCGACCACGATCGCGAGGGCGAAAACCATTCCAATGACGAATTTTGGTAATGACATGTTCGGCGGCCCGTCAACCGGCCCGAGCATGCAAAAGCGATGACTTACCCACCCGAGTATCTCCCCATTCGCCATGCGAGCTTATTTAGCTGCTCTTTTTCGGCCGGTTGCTTCCGGCCTTCCCAACCCATCCAGACTCTATCAGGAATAATTTGCGACTCTATTAAGGCGCGAAACTGACGGCAAGGGCAACCTGCAATAATTTTCGGCTTGGCGGCGGCTTGGACTCCGCCATGCTGCGATGCACACGCAGGGGTGATGACCTAACTCGTCATGCGCTTTATACTACAGTAGAATCTACAATGTTGATTAGGATTTTACTTGATTAATTTAGCAAAGCCAGTGATTCGAAAATCAGTTAAAGGCGTTCCCTCTGCGGCAAAGGACGATTTGCCCAAAACCCGCCGAAAAAAGGCATTACATTTCCTACGGTTGCTAATTATTCGTCACAAACCCGCCATAAAGGGCAAAATTTGGGCAAGGAGCGTTTATTATTTAGTCAATTCCTGACGTGACTATTTCAGCCATATGGGAAATTGTGTGTTGCGCTGCAGCATTTTTTTGGTATCGTGGCATAAACCATCCGTTCAACGTATGGAGCTTTTGCATGAGGGACGTTGCCAAGTCGGCCAATGCGGCATTTTCGCATGTCGGCGTAGATTTTCCGCCACCCATCGGCGGGCTGCTGAAGCGCAGTTTCGATATTTTCGGTTCACTTGTCGGCCTGGTGGCGCTTAGCCCGCTGTTCCTCATGGTGGCCCTTCTGGTCAAGCTTTCCGACGGCGGCTCGATCTTCTACGGCCACAAGCGCATCGGACGCGGTGGGCGGATTTTCCCCTGCCTCAAGTTCCGCACCATGGTCGAAGACGGCGAACGTGTGCTGGCCGCCTATCTCGCGGCCAATCCGGAAGCCAACGCCGAATGGATCGCGACCCGCAAGCTGAAGAACGATCCGCGCGTCACCCGCGTCGGCGCCGTTCTGCGCAAGCTCAGCCTCGACGAGCTGCCGCAGATCATCAACATCCTGCAGGGCGACATGAGCCTTGTCGGGCCTCGCCCGGTGGTGCGCGACGAGCTTGAGATCTACGGCAGCGCCGCGGTCTATTATTTGAAGTCGCGGCCGGGCCTGACCGGGCTCTGGCAGGTCAGCGGACGCAACGATGTCTCCTATGACAGTCGCGTCGCGTTCGACCGTCACTATGTCGAGAACTGGTCGCTGTTCGAAGACGTTCGCATCATCCTCAAGACCGTGCCTGCGGTGTGGATGTCGCGCGGTTCCTACTGACCGACCGCAACTGGTCAGCAATCGGGCCGGTACGGCCCGAAGCCAATCCGGTCCAAAGCTATTCGGCGATGGGCCGGTCTCGCATTGCAGCCATAGTATTCTGCCAGGTTCCGAAGGAGGCACTCGGCAGCAGGCCTATCGGGCGGATGGGGCCAAAACGGATCGGAAACGTTCAGTTGAAAACAGACATATCAGCGTATTTTCGCCTTGCCGGCCCGATGCGGCCGGCACGGCTCGTCGCCACGTGCCTCGCTCTGTCGCTCGCGGTTCCGGCCATGGCCGACGAGTACCGGCTCGGCTCGCAAGACAAGCTCAACATCCGCGTCGCCGAGTGGCAGACGGTGGAAGGCACGTTCCGTGACTGGTCGGCGGTAAACGGCGAATATTCGGTCGGTCCAGCCGGCAATTTGTCGGTGCCGTTCGTCGGCGAACTGCCGGCCGCCGGCAAGACCACGTCGGAGGTTGCGGCCGCGATCAGCGTCGCCCTGCAGCGCAAGCTTGCCTTGTCGGACAAGCCGGAAGCCTCGGTGGAAATGGTGCAGTTCCGGCCGTTCTACATCTCGGGCGAGATCCAGACGCCTGGCCAGTTTCCCTATGTGCCGGAGCTGACCGTGCTCAAGGCGATCAGCATCGCCGGCGGCATCCGGCGCAACGCCGATTTCGGCACCCAGCTCGGCAAGGATCTGATCACCGCCAAGGGCAATTTCGACATTTATGACGACCAGCGCGTGCGGTTGATCGTCAAGCGTGCCCGCATCGATGCCGATCTCGCCGGCAAGGAGAGTTTCGAGGCGCCTAAGGAAGTCGAGGGCGACCCGCGCCTGGCGACAATCGTCTCCGACGAAATGCAGATCCTGATCTCCGACCAGAAAGCGTTGAAGCTGAAGCTGCAGGCGCTTGACGATCTGAAAGGGGTCCTGCAGTCCGAAATCGAGGCGCTGCAGAAAAAGATCGTCAACCAGCAAAAGCAGGTCGACTTGGCGCAGCAGCAGGCGGACAGTATCGGTCCGCTGGCGCAAAAGGGCCTGGTCGCCAACGCACGCCTGCTTTCCTCGCAACAGTCGGTCACCGATCTGCAGGGCAAGATCCTGGACTATGAGACGGCGATCCTCACCGCCAAGCAGTCGGTCAGCAAGGCGACGCAGGATGCCATCGATGCCCAGAACACGTTGAACTCGAGACTTGCCGCCGACCGGCAGCAGGTCGAAGCAGACCTCAACGAAGCCGCACTCAGGGTCAACATGCAACAGGGCCTGATGGCCCAGGCATCGGACCCGGCCACGACCGCCGCCATCACAAACAACAATGAAGGGCCGGCGCTCATCTATTCGCTGGTGCGCGTGACCGACGGCAAGACCAGCGAGATCGACGCCAAGGAAGATACGCCGGTGCTGCCGGGCGACGTCATCAAGGTGAAGCTGGCGCCGACGGCCAGCCAGTAACCTGTTTGTTTGGAGCAATTCCGGACGGAAAACCGTTTCCCACTTTTCCCGGAATTGCTCTAGCGCTCGGGCTCGCTCGGCGAGGCCCGCGCGATGGAGGCGGGAGGACCAGTTCGGCTCGTTCGCGCCAGGGTGCGGGCGGGAACTTCCGTTTTTCGACCGCTTGAAGGCATTCCATGCAGCCCGCCGCACCGCGCCACGTCTACCTCAATCTCGATGCCATCCGCGGCGTCGCGGCGATCAGCGTCATGCTCTACCACTTCTCGCCGTTTCTGGCCGCCGGCAAGGTGCTGCCGTCGAGCTATCTGGCGGTCGACTTGTTCTTCCTGCTCAGCGGCTTCGTCATCGCGCATGCCTATGACCGCAAGATCGAAAACGGCATGGGCTTCGGCACGTTCATGGCGATCCGCCTGATACGCCTCTACCCGCTCTACCTCGCCGGCACGCTGCTCGGTTTCTTCTATCTCATCGTCAAGAACCGGCTGATTCCGGCGGAATACATGCCGATCTCCGAGATCGGCACCATGCTGACGACCGGCATGTTCTTCATCCCGCTGGTCAGCGATGCCTATCACACGATCTTTCCGCTCAACCCCGCGTCGTGGTCGCTGTTCTTCGAGCTGATCGTCAACATAGCCTATGTCGCCGTCTTCTTCCTGCTGACGAAACGCGTGCTGAGCGCGCTCATCGCCGTCAGCCTGGTGTTGCTGGTGGTCGCCTCTATCATTGCCGGCACGCTCGACTTCGGCATGACCGGCTCGACCATCGTCAGCGGCCTGCCGCGCGTCTGTTTCTCGTTCTTCCTGGGCGTGCTGCTTTGCCGGTCCATGACACGCTTTCAAAGCGGGCTCGGCTTTCTGCGGCGCGGCTGGTGGATAGAGGTCGCGATCGCACTGACGCTCATCGTCTTTGCCATCGCGCCGGCCGGCGGCGCGCGCGTCGCCTACGATCTCGCCTGCGTCGTCCTGGTCTTCCCGGCGCTGGTGGTGGTCGGCACTATTGCGCCGACGGCGCCGCGCCTGTCAGGCCTCTATGGCTGGCTGGGGCGGATTTCCTACCCAATCTACATCATCCACACGCCGATGCTGATGATCATCGCCGGGGCGGGCAAGGCCGCAGCGATCGACCCGTTCGCGCATCATCCCTGGTTCGGCATCGTCATGGCGGTTTCCGTCATCGTCATCGCCGACATCGCCACGCGCCTCTATGACGAGCCGTTGCGCCGCTTCCTGCAGCGGCTGATGCTGCGCAAGCGCGCCGTCGCCTGAGATAAGCAAGTCAGACGCGCGCCGGCATGCGGCCGTTGGCGGTGTTCTCGTCCGGCACCGGAACATAGGCCCGCCTTGCCCTGGCGAGCGGCACCGGGCGCAGCTTGAACAGGCCGTAATAGACGATGAACGAGGCCATGAAATAGGGGCCGAGGATCTCGACCTCGAAGAAGGAGCGGATCAGCATCATGCCGACCGCGCCGGCGAGCACCACTGAATCGGCGCTCCAGTCACCGAACACCACCTTCGAAACATGGCCCCAGAAGGAGCGCAGGATGATCAGCGCCAGCATCGTCACGCCGATGAAGCCGAGCTCGACCAGCGTCTCGATATAGGTGTTGTGGAAATGGAAGCCGGTGCGGGTGGAGATGTAGAACTCGGCCCAGAGCCGTTCCGGATCGGCAAAACCCTGGATCCAGTAGGCGGCATAGCCATAACCGAGCACCGGACGCTGCTGCGCGGCGGCCCAGCCCTGTTCCCAGAGATAGGTGCGGCCGGTCAGCGTCGAATCCTTGCCGAAGATGCCGAGCACGACATCGAGCAGGCCAAGGTTCAGCGCAGCCATCACACCGCCGACCAGCGCCGTAGCGCCGACGACGAACAGCACGCGGCGGTAGCGGCGTGACAGAACCTTGCTCATGGCAAGCAAAGCAACGACACCGATCACCGCCGGAAGCGAAGCGACCGACGTCGCCGAGTGGGCGATCGCCAGCATATAGACCGACAGCAGGATGATCGGCGCGGTCCAGACGAAGCTCATCCAGTTGCGCCGGTAGAAGGCCAGAAAAGCGAAACAGAAGAAGATGCCGAGCGAGGCGAAGAAGCCTATCTGGTTCTTGGAGCCGAAGGCGCCGACGAAATTGGTGGTGCCGTCGATAGTGTCGAGCGCATAGGCGCCAACCTTCAGCGAATACAGCAGCACGATGAAGATGCCGATCAGCGAGCCCAGCACCAGCGTGCGCGTGCTGATGGTGCGCGCCGCGATGTAGGCGCACAGCATGTGGGAGAAATATTGCAGCCCCGCCCGCGCGCTGGTGCCGGCCGCTTGCGACCAGAACAGCGACAGGCAGACATAGGCCGCAAACAGCAGCGGCAGCCAGGCGCTGGAGAGATCGCGGGCGAAACGCCGGTAATCGACGAACAGCAGCGGCAGCCATACCAGATAGTAGGCGAGGATCAGGATCTGGCCGAAATTGGTGGAGTAGGCGAAGGCAAAGACCGACACCGCAACGGCGAAGGCGGCATAGGCCTTGTTGTTGTCCGGATCGATCAGAATGGATTTCGGGATCTTCATATCCGTACCGGATTTCTCATGCTGCCGCCTTTCGGCTGGGCTGAAGCGCCCATGGTCGGCTTTTCTGCGTCATGCGCGATCGCCGGAACCTGCCCTTGCCGGACCCCGATCAGCGGGCATCCATTGTGCAGTGCACAATATAACCTCTATCGCCTGTCACTCAATGGTAAATTTGCCGCGAGGGGTAAAGTTGCTGCAGGCAGGGCCAAAACGACCATGCAACCGACAAATGGCGTTAATGCGGCTCGCTCGTTCGAAAATTCAAACTGTGGCCGCTACCACAGCGCTCCGCCGGTGATCTGGATGTTTTCCATGGTGATGCCCTTGGCCAGATCCGAGCACAGGAACACGGCTAGAGCCGCGATTTCCTGCGGCTGCAGCATGCGCTGCTGGGGATTGCCCTTGGCGATCTCGGCCATCGCTTCCTCGGCGGTTCTGCCCTTGCCCTCACGCTCGACGACCTGCGCCACGTTGCGGCGCATCAGTTCGGTCTCGACCCAGGTCGGGCTGATCATGACGCAAGTGACACCGTGCGCGGCGCCTTCCAGCGCCACGCAGCGGGTAAGGCCGAGCAGCCCGGCCTTCGAGGCGCAGTAGGCCGGGTTGTCCTTCCAGCCGACGGAAGCCGCTGTCGAGCCGATGTTGACGATACGGCCCCAGCCGCGCTCGATCATGCCGGGCAGCACAGCTCGGGTGACGCGGAACGCTCCGCTCAGATTGGTGTCGACGATCTTGTCCCACAGTGCGTCGGAATGGCCGCAGACCGGCTGTTCGGCGGTGGTGCCCGCGGCATTGACCAGTATGTCTCCCGGGCCGATGGCGGCTTGTGCGTCAGCCGCAAACCGGTTGGTCACATCGCTGTCGCGGACATCGAGATGGGCGGCATAAACCCTGGTGCCGTGTGCCGACAGGGCCAACCGCACGCGCTCGATTTCATCGGCGCCGGGATAGTAGGCGGCGTCGGTTCTGTCGGCGCCGGCGGGGGCGATGTAGGAGCCGACCGCTACATTTGCGCCGGCCTGCGCCAACGCCGTCGCAATGGCGAAGCCCATGCCGGAAAACCCGCCGGTGACGATCGCGCTGCGGCCGGAAAGGTCTGTCATGGGCAGTGAATCTCCGATGCCGACGTTTGATGCCATAGTCTTAGACCCAGCCCGGTGACGAGCGCTACCTTGCCTGCAGCGCTGGTCACCACGTCGCTAAAGCGGTTTGCCCAGCCACTCGCGATAGAAGCCTTCGAGATCGGGTTCGAAATCATGCACGATCGGATAGCCGGGTGCTGCCGCCTCGACCTCGTGCATGGTGCCGCATTGCGGGCAGATGAATTCGCGGATTTCCATCCATTGCGGATCGGGGATATCGCTATTGGGATAGATCTCGCGCAGCGCTGCCTCGGTGTTGCGCACGTTGATCGCGGCCTTGAGCTTCCAGTTCTTGCGGTAGTCGCCGAAGGAGTGGCCGCATTCGCAACGGGTGATGCGCTCGTCGCCGCTCTGGCAGATGAACAGGTGATCCGAGACCGGCAGCAGGATCGGGTCCTTCCAGGTGACACGGTCCTGATAGACGGCGAGCATCTTGAAGAAGCGGTCGTCGTCCTTGTAGGCGCTCATGATGCGCTTTGTCTGCGGCCAGGGCAGCTTGCCGGCTGAGAGATCGCCGAGGACTTCCTTGCTGTATGAGGTCATGGCTTTGCTCCCGGCATGAAGATCGATCTGGCGTCGACGGTCCAGAAATCACTGAAATCCCTGGTGAAGCGCGACGATAGCTTGATCGCGCTGGCATACATTTTCTTCACCTCGGGCGCGAAGTCGGCCTTCTCGACACGGCCGCGTTCGGCAGCGATCCAGTCCGAAACCGGGATCGCCTTGGCCAGACGCTCTCTGCGCATGGCGGCACGACGTTCGACGGTGGCGTCGATATCGGCAACCGGATAACCCTCGGCGT
This sequence comes from Mesorhizobium sp. LNJC405B00, assembly GCF_000502615.1. Classification (NCBI taxonomy): domain Bacteria; kingdom Pseudomonadati; phylum Pseudomonadota; class Alphaproteobacteria; order Hyphomicrobiales; family Phyllobacteriaceae; genus Mesorhizobium; species Mesorhizobium sp. LNJC405B00. The sequence goes on from NZ_AYWC01000005.1 coordinate 105,503, forward strand.
CGTCCTTCAGCACGATGCCGAAAATCTGGATCGCCGCCTGGCGGGTGAGAAAACCGTTCTCGACATCCCAGGCGGTCTTGACCGGATCGCGCTCCAGCACGTCGCCGTAGCCGCCGCCACCATTGTAGGAATGGCTGAAGATGTCCCCCGACTTGTGCGGCGAGGTGATGTAGGGGCCTTCGACCACGGCATGGTCGCCGCCGATGTTCTTCTCGTAGTCGGAGACATGCGGATCGATACCTGGGGCATGCGCGAGCGGTTCGCCTTTTGCCGCCAGTTCGTGGATGTTGGAGTTGCGCACCGCGCGATGCTTCTGGCAGGTCGGCGCGGGATAACCGCCGCACATGCCGCCATTGTCGAATACCCGCGAGGAGTGTTCCGAGGTGTGCAGTCGCAGGTGCGAGGTCTTGTTGATCAGCCAGGTCGAGACGAAGGAACAGCCGCCGCGATATTTGCCGACGCCGCCCGAATTGGGCATGATCGAGCGGCCGATATAGACCATCGGCATCGACTGTTCCCAGACCTCAATGTTGCCCATGTCGGATTCCGGATTCCAGCCGACATAGGCGGTGTCGAGGCCATCGGCGATGGCGAGCGCGCCGGAGCCGGCGGCGGCGCATTCGAAATGCGCCATGCCGAACGGCGTGCCGTACTGGCTTTCGCCGCCCATCTCGATCATCGGGCTGTTGACCTGGCCGACGAAGGCTTCCTCGACGAAGCCGCGCGCGACGAAGCCGCGCGACAAAAGTCGCTGGAACACGCCATAGGCCGGCAGCAGCAGCGCCCAGGATGTGGCGGTCGCCACCATCTCATTGTCGGGATTGGTCCAGGTGCCGTGCGGCAGCTTCAGCTCGGTCGCCATCCAGGCGCCGTCATTGACCAGGCCCTCGAAATTCATGTGCTGGGTCAAGGTGACGAACATGCCGCCATCCATGCCGGCCGGCGTGCAGTTCATCGAATGGTAGCCCCAGGGCTGCGTGCCCTCGAAGTCCATGGTGATCTTGCCGTCGGTGGTGATCTCCATCTCGATCGGGATGTTGTAGAGCCAGTCGGGATCGCCAAGCAGCTGGAAGCCGGGCTTGCCCGTCGTGACATGGCCATAGAAGGTGTGGCCGCGATAGATGCCGGGCACGGTGAGCTGGCGGGTGCGGGCGAGCTGGGCACGACGACCCTCCTCAATGAACTCCTTCGATACCTTCATCCAGTAGTCGAGGCCGATCTCCGAGATCAGCTGCTTGACGCTTTCGCGCATGTCGATGCAGGAGGCGACCTTGGCCTTCTCGTCGAGCACCCAGTAGATCGGCATGCGTAGATTGCGCTCGCAGCGGATGACGTAGTCGCGGCGGATCTCGTCATTCTCGCCGATCTTCTCGGCGCAGACGAACAGGCCTTCGGTGAAGCGCTCCTGCGCCAGGCAGACGTCGCCGCCGGGCGTGATGCCGCCGGCTTCGAGCTCGTGGCAGACCGCACCGGCCCAGCCGACCAGCGTGCCTTCATGGAAGATCGGCACCACGTCCATGACGTCGGGCACCTGCACTGTGCCGATGAAGGCATCGTTGTTGGCAAAGATGTCGCCTTCGCGGATCTTCGGGTTTTCCTCGTAGTTGTTCTCGATCATCCATTTGATGAAGCGGCTCATCGTGTGGACGTGGACCATGATGCCGTTGGACAGCGCGATCGCATCGCCCTCGGGCGTATAGATCGCCACCACCATTTCGCCGACTTCGCGCACGCCGGGCGAGGCCGAGATGCGGCGGGCCATTTCGCGGGCCGAGACGCAATAGGCACGCAGCTTGGTGTGCAGCGTCTCGAATTTCAGCGGGTCCTGGTTGCGTAGCGTGAGCTCGGTGATGCCGTCATAGCAGCCGGTCTCTTCCATCAGCCGTTCTGAATCGAGCAGCCGTTCGCGAAGGCGCAGGGCCGAGGCAGGTCTGTCCAACATGGCGGTGCCCTTTCAAGAATGGGTGTAATGCAGCAGCGTCCACTCATCGACGTGGACACGGTCCTGCGGATGAACAACGAGCGTGGTGGCGGGATGTTCGATGATGGCCGGACCGATCACCTCATGACCGGGCTGCAGTAGGTCCATCTCGTAGAGATTGGCCTTGTGCCAGCGTCCCCCGATATAGGCCTCGCGCACGCCCTTGTGCGCTGCTGCCGGGGCCGACTTGCCGAGCGGGCGCTTCAAGAGCACCGGCTTGACCTTGTCGGCGGTGGCGATCAATCCGAGCTCGGTGATGGTGAAGCCGGCTTCGCCATAGCGCGAAACGCGATGGTTGACCTTGGCGTAGACCGCCTCGAACTCGTCGATGACCCTACGCATGTCGTCAGCCGAATTGACCTCGGCAAGCGGTGCCATGACCTCGACATCCTCGAGCTGGCCGGTGTAGCGCATCATCAGGAACGGCACGGTCTTGATCTTGTCTCTGATATGGCCGTCGCTGATCATCTCGTTGACCGCCGCCTTGGTGAGATCATTCCAGACGTCGGTGACCTTCTTGCCGAAAGCGAGCAGCTCGTTATCGCTTGCGCGGGCGCCGATGTCGTGCTGCGTCGACACCGAATGCCGACGCATGAAATCGGCGGTGGTGCAGCCGAAGGCCGAGAAGGCGGCGGCAAACTGGAAGGTGATGATGTCCTTGAAGCCGATGCCCCTGGAGCAGCCGGCCAGATGCAGCGGACCCGAGCCGCCATAGGACAGCAGCGTGAATTCCGAGGGATGGATGCCCTGGCCGGAAATGACCCGGCGCAGCGCGTTGTTGGCATCGGCTTCCAGCATGTCGATCATGCCTTCGGCAGCCTCCTCGACCCCGACGCCAAGGATGCTGGAGCATTTTTCCTCAAACGCTTTGCGCGCCTTCTCGACCTGCAAGACGACCTTGCCGCCGAGGAAATAATACGGGTTGAGGCGGCCTAGTATGGCGTCGCAATCGGCGATGGTGGGTTCAGTGCCGCCCTTGGCGAAGCAGATGGGGCCGGGGTCGGAACCGGCGCTTTCCGGCCCGAGCGAGACTTTCTTGGTCAGCGGGTCGACCTTGAGGATCATGCCGGCGCCGGCGCCGATCGTGTCGAGATGCAACGTCGGCACGTTGAGCTTGAAACGGTCCATCAGCGGCTCGTTCTCGATCCGCGTCTGGCCGCGCGAAATGACGCCCATGTCGAAGGAGGTGCCGCCCATGTCCGAGCAGATCAGGGAGTCGTTGCCGATGAGCTTGCCGACATAGGCCGCGCCGAGAATACCGCCGATCGGGCCCGAAATCATGGTTTCGTGCAGGCGCGGATGATTGATCGAGGTCAGGCCGCCAAAGGAGAGCAAAGTCTGCACGCCGTATTTGAAGCCGTATTTCTTCGAGACGTCCTCGATACCCCTAAGCTGCTTGCGGCCGCGCGACGTCGCGTAGGCCTCGATCAGCACCGAGTTCAGCCGCGACTGTTCGCGAATGACCGGGCGGACTTCGTGGCTGGTGTAGACGAGAATGTCGGCGCCGGCCTTCTGCACTTCCTCGCGGCAGATCTCGGCGATGCGCTTCTCGTGCACCGGATTGACGTGCGAGAAGATGGTCATGATGCAGATCGCCTCGACCTTGTCGGCGATCAGCTTCCTGGCTGCAGTCGCGACCTCATGCTCGTAGAGCGGCAGCACGATGTCGCCGAACTGGTCGATGCGCTCGGTGACGCCATGGGTGCGGCGGCGTGGCACCAGCGGATCGGGATGGTGGTGGGTGACCGCATGCAGCCTGTCGGCATAGGAATAGTCGGCCCAGGCCTGCAGGCCGCGGCCCATCAGGATCATGTCTTCCAGACCCTTGGTGGTGATCAGGCCGAGTCGGCGGCCGGTGCGCGACAGCAGCGTGTTGAGCATGCCAGTGCCGGAATAGAGCACGACGTTGACGCCGGAAAAGAGCTGCTCCAGCGAGATGCCCCAGGCATCGGCCGCATCCTCGGCCGAGGCCAGGAAACCCTCGGCCTCGTTCTTCGGCGTGGTTGCCGACTTGCCGATCTTGAAGTGGCCGTCCTGGTCGACAAGGATCGTGTCGGTCATGGTGCCGCCGGCGTCGATGCCGATGACGATTGGATTGCCGACGATGGGGCTGGTGAGGTTGGGTTGGGTCACGGTCGCCTCAGGATTGCTCTAGGATGGCTCAAGCTAGATTCCTTGGGCGGCCTTGCGCCATATGCCAAAAGACACAATGACTGCCGGACCGGGATCGCCGAGAAAAGGGCATGCGCATGGGCAATATCTGGGGGCCGCTCGCCAGGGCGATTGCCGCCGCCGGTACGGACAGGCATGTCGACTGCCTGATTGACCTGATCGGAGCCGATATCGAGCACGATCTCGTCACCGTGACCCGATATTCGGCGACGCAGACGCCGGAATTCATCAAGCACCGGCGCTTCTCCGACGAGATGGTCCGGCGCTATCTCGACAATTACTACGTCTTCGACCCGTTCTATGCCTCGTGGCGGCGTGAACGCCGGCTGGGCATCCTGCCGCTGAAGCGGCTTGCCGACGACGAAGCCAAACGGGGCCAGTACATAGCCGGCTTCCTGGCGCAGTCGGAGATCTGCGACGAGGTCGGCATCATGCTGGCCGATGGCGGCGACTGGTGCCTCGGCATCTTCCTCGACCGCTCGACCTCCACCTTCAAGGAGAGCGAGATCGCCCTGCTGGACGAGCGGCTGCCGGTGTTCGGGGCCTTGCATGCGCTCGACATCAAGGCGCGCGGCACCGAGTTCTCTCGCACATGGGCGCCGACCGGCCCCGGCGCCTCGCCCCGGCAGGAGCCGACCATCCCGGCGAGCCTGTGGCCGGAGCTGTCGCTGCGCGAGCGGGAATTGGTGCAGTTGATCCTGGCGGGACATCCGACCGCCAACATCGCGGAACGGCTCGGCATCGCCGTCGGCACGGTGAAGAACCACCGCCGCCGCATCTACGAGAAGCTCGACATAACCACCGAACGGGAGCTGTTTTTGCAGTTCTTCCAGCATCAGGCAGACGGTTAGTCCGCCATCGATATGGCCGTCAGTCGTGCAATTGCCTGGAAATCGGCGGGCCGACAGTAAAGCCGGAGAATGTTACCTCAAACCCTTCGCGCTGCGGCGAGCAGCACATCATGCCGACATCGACGGATTTGGAGATCGGGAAATAAGCCAGCCGCACCGGCTTCCACTTGCCATCGGTGGTATCAAGATATTGGATGCGGATCGCCTCGGCATGGCGGGTCAGCCGGATGCGCACGCCGTCGGGGCCGGTGGGAATGCTGAGCAGCGACCAGTCCGAGGTGTCGTTGGTGACCACCACCGAAAAGTAAGCCAGCCCGTCGGTGTATTCGATGCCGGCCTTGATCCAGTGCGTTTCACTCAGCCGCAGCATCAGCCCGGCCTGGTCGTAGAGCACCTTGTAGTCGCCCTTGACGGTGACTTCGGCGCTGAAGTCACCCTCGACCGGCCGATACAGGAAATGGCCATTGTCACGCCAGAAACCGTAAAAGGTTTCGCGCCAGAAGTCGGTTTCCCCGCCGGTGCGCACATGCACGATGCCATCGCCGAAGGCATGGTGCGGCGGCGGGTTGAGCCAGGTCAGGGCCTCTTTCGCCGCTGCCATCGGGTCACCCGTCGATCAGCCGGCGAATGTATAGGCTGTCTTCACCGTGGTGTAGAACTCCGCGGCATAGCGGCCCTGCTCGCGCGGGCCGTAGCTCGATCCCTTTCGGCCACCGAACGGGACGTGGAAATCGACGCCGGCGGTCGGCAGATTGACCATCACCATGCCGGCCTCGGAATTGCGCCGGAAATGCGTGGCATGCTTGAGGCTAGAGGTGCAGATGCCGGAGGTCAGGCCGAAGGGGGTGTCGTTGGCAACCGCAAGCGCCTCGTCATAGTCCTTGACGCGAATGACGTTGGCTACCGGCCCGAAGATTTCTTCCCGCGAAATGCGCATGGCGTTGGTGCTCTCGGTAAACAGCGCCGGCCGGAGGTAGAAGCCGGGCGTTTCGCGATCGAGCCGCTCGCCGCCGAAGGCAAGGTTGGCGCCTTCCTGGCTGCCGATGGCGATGTAATCCTCGTCCTGCTTCAGCTGGCTCGCATCGACGACGGGCCCGATCTGGGTCTTGGCATCAAGCGCATCGCCGATGACGAGTTTTTCCAGACGCTCCTTGAGCGCGGCGACGAAGCGGTCGTGAATGCCCTCGGTCACCACCAGGCGCGACGATGCCGTGCAGCGCTGGCCGGTCGAGAAATAGGCGCCGTTGATGGCGCACTCGACAGCCGTGGCGAGGTCGGCGTCGTCGAGCACAACCATCGGGTTCTTGCCGCCCATTTCGAGCTGGAACTTGCGCATGTGCTCGACGCTTGCCGCGGCGACGCGTTTGCCGGTGCCGACCGAGCCGGTGAAGGTGATGGCGTTGAGGTCGGGGCTGTCAAGCATGGCCTGGCCGACCACCGAGCCCTTGCCCATGACCAGGTTAAGCACGCCTTTCGGCAAGCCGGCGCGGTGCAGGATGTCGACGATGGTCCAGGCGCTTTCAGGGACGAGTTCGGCCGGCTTGAAGACGATGGTGTTGCCGTGGGCGAGCGCCGGCGCGATCTTCCAGGTGGGAATGGCGATCGGGAAATTCCATGGCGTGATGATGCCGACGACACCGACAGCTTCACGGGTGATCTCGACGCCGACGCCGGGCCGAACGCTGGGTACCAGTTCGCCCGACAGGCGCAGCGTCTCGCCGGCGAAGAAATCGAAGATCTGGGCGGCGCGGATGGTCTCGCCAATGCCTTCGGCCAGCGTCTTGCCCTCTTCGCGCGACAGCGCGCGGCCGATCTCTTCCTTGCGCGCCATGATCTCGTCCGACGCCTTTTTCAGCACGGCATGGCGCACCAGCGGCGCCGAGCGCGACCAGGCCGGGAAGGCGGCTTTGGCCGCCGCGATGGCCTGCTTTGCCTGTTCGGCGCCGGCCGAAGCATATTCGCCAACGACGTCGTCAGTGTTCGAGGGATTGATGTTGCGCGAGCCGACCTCGCCTACCCACTCGCCATCGATCAGATTTTTACGGAACAGGCTCATGTCGCGGTTTCCTTGTATTGGTTCGCTGGGGTGCCGTATGCCTGAATCATTTATCAGACAAATGACGACACTGTGAGGGCTGAAATCTGGCTGCGGACTGGATAGCCGATGGCGCGCGGCTATGAAAGCCGCGGCCTCAAGATGGACAATATGAAGCGGCCCTGTCAGGTCGGAAAGGTCCAGAATAGGCAGGCCAGCGTCGCTGCTGCGAAGATGACGAAGAACAGGCTCCTGAGCAGGATGTTGCGGCGCAGCTCGTTCATGGTGAAATGGCTGCCGACGATGGCCGCGGCGAACAGGAAACGCCAGTTCAGGAGCGCCCACAGCACGCTGCTTTGGCCAAAAGCCCAGCGGGCGACGAGACAGCCGACAATCGTGGCGAACAGGGCAATCACCGCCCAGAACAGCGCATCCGCAGCATGGGTCAAGACGATGCCGGCGGCCCGGATCGGCAGGATCATCATCAGCATAGCGCTGAAGAAGTAGACGGCGGCGAGCGGCAGGAACGAGCCGGCATCGGCAATACCGTCCAGCCGCCTCACGCCGATCGCGCCATAGGGATAGCCGTGCCTAGCCACCGCCAGGCTGAGCGCCATGAGCAATGCGGTGAGCACCGCGACCAATGCGAATGTAATGAGGGCCTTGCTCATGCCGTTCCTTGCTTTGAGGCCCTGTCAGAGCCGAATCACGAGGAACGATTTTAGCGCACGGTCCGCGATTGCGCGTCAGCTTTGCTGAGCGTTCCGCTCTTCATCGATCGCTGTTTTCGAAGGCGCCCATGCCTTGCGCGATCAGATTGGTTGCCATGACAAGCGAAACGATGGCCGCCGAGTTGAAGATCACCACCCACCATTTGCCGCCGGTCAGGAAGCCGTAGCCGTCGGCGACCGCCAGTCCCCAGTCGGCTGAAGGCGGCTGGATACCGAGGCCGAGAAAGCTCAGCGTGGCGATTGAAAAGAAGGCGTAGCCGAGCCGTGTGACCAGTTCGATGAGGATGGTCTCCCTGACGTTGGGCAGGATCTCAAGGAACATGATGGCAAGAGCGCTCTCGCCGCCGAGACGAGCGGCGCTGACATAGTCGCGTTCGCGCTGCTCGCGCACGGCGGCACGCACCGTCCGTGCCACCAGCGGGGCATAGGCGATGCCGATCACAAGGATGACGGTGAGGTTCGATGGCCCAAGCGCGACCAGCGCCATGGTGACGAGGACGATGAAGGGAAAGGCCATCAGCGTGTCGAGCAGCCTGGCGCCGATGGCGTCGATCAGCCCGTCGAAATAGCCGAGCACGAGGCCAAGCACGCTGCCGGCGGCAACGCCGAGCAGTGTTGCTGCCGGCGCGACCAGCAGGATGTCACGCGAGCCGACGACGATGCGCGACAGCACGTCGCGGCCAAGTTGGTCGGTGCCGAACCAGTGCGCGGCATCAGGCGGCGCCAGCATGACGAGGAAATCCTCGGCATAGGGATCGTAGGGCACAAACAGGCTGCCTAACACGGCGCAGCCGACCCAGAACAGCAGGATCAGCGATCCAACGATCACCGAGGGCGGCAGCTGCGAAACAGTCTCGCGGATGCGACTTGCTGCCCGCCAGCCCAGCTTACGGCGCTCCGGCAATTCCATCAGTTCCATCATGGCGACACACGGCGGCGCTGCCGCGGATCGAGCAAGGCATTCACGAGATCGCCTGCCGCGGCCGACAGCACGAAGATGGTCGCCATGACCAGCACGCCGGCTTCGAGCATCGGGAAGTCACGCGACTTGGCGGCGTTGAGCACCAGATTGCCGAGACCCTGTATGCCGAACAGCGCTTCGATGACCACCAGCCCGCCAAGCATGTAACCGGTCTGCGTCGCGAGCACGGCGATGGTCGGCGTCAGCGCATTGCGCAGCACGTGCCGGATGAGGATTTCGCGACGCTCGAGGCCTTTCAGGACGGCGGTGCGCGTATAGTCGGCGGCCAGCGCCTCGATCACGCCGGCCCGCGTCATGCGGGCGATGTAGCCGGCAAGGTTCAGCACCAGCGGCAGCGCCGGCAGGATCAGGTAATAGCCACTGACCCAGAGCCCGGCGCCATCGGGAGCAGCGCCCGTGATCGGGAACCAGTTCAGCCACAGGCCGAAGACGATGAGCAACAGCAGGCCGGAGACGAAGTCCGGGACAATGCCGAAGGACACGCCGGCGAGTACGATCAGGCGGTCGATAAAGCGGCCTTGGTTGAGACCGGCGACGATGCCGGCGCCGATGCCCAGCGGCAGCAGAAAGACGAGGATAATTCCGGCAAGGGCCGCCGAGCGCTTGAGGCTTTCCAGAACGAAGGGCGCCACCGGCAGACGCAGCGACAGGGAGGTGCCGAAGTCGCCTGACAGCACGCTGCTGAACCAGTGCCAGTATTGCACGAGCACCGGCTGGTCGGCGCCGAGCTGCCTGTTCAGCGCCGCGACGGCCTCGGCATCGGCGAACGGCCCGAGCATGAGGCGACCGACATCGCCGGGCAGAACCTGCCCGGCGAAGAACACCAGCATGCTGACCAGCCACAGCGTGAGCAGAAGCGAGGCTGCCCGCACCGACACAGTGCGGCCGGTCAGCATCGGATTTTAGTGCCCGGAGTGGCTGGACGTCTCGCAATCATGCCTGGGCGAACGTCACGCGGTCGAGCAGCAGATGCGAGATCGCCGTGAAGCGGACGCCCTCGACCTTCGACGAGACGATGCGGCTGTATTGCGAGAAGTAGCTGATGACCAGCGGCGTCTCGTCCAGCAGCAAGGTCTGGATCTTGCCCGCGGCAAGGCGTTGAGCCTGAAGGTCGCGGGCCTTGCCATATTCGAGCAGCAGCCCGTCATAGGCCGGGTTGTTGAAATGCGCCGCATTCCAGGCGCCCGAACTCTTCAGCGTCGCGTTGAGGAAGATGTCGGGCGTGCCGCGATGTCCGAAATCGGTAATGCCGAGATTGGAATCGAGCCATGGCGACGAGCCGAACTTCGCCGAGCCATAATAGGCGTCCTGCGGCAGCACGTTGAGCTTGATGTCGATGCCGGCCTTCTTGGCAAAATTCTGGATCAGCACGGCATAATCGGGAATGTCATAGGCGCGCTCGGTGGTCAGCGTCACCGGGAAGCCGTTCGGCACGCCGGCTTCGCCAAGCAGGCGCTTGGCCTCGGCGATGTCCTGCTTGCGCTGCGGCACCGACGGATCGGCCGAGGGGAAGATCGGCGCGAACGGGGTGTCGTTGCCGACGATGGCGCGGCCCTTGAGCAAGCCCTTGACCACCGCCTCGCGGTCGATGGTGAGCGCCAAGGCGCGGCGGATGCGCTTGTCGGTGAACGGCGCCTGGTCGGTCCTCAGATGCACCTCGTCATGCGAACTTGCCTGCACGCTGAGCAGCTTGAAGTTGGGATTGCCCTCGATCGCCAATTCCAGCCGGGTCGTGCTCGGGATGACGTCGAGCTGGCCGGCCTGCAGCGCCAGCACCTGCGCCTGCTCGTCGTCGAAGAACTTGATTTCGACGCGGTCGGGCAGCGCCTTGTCGCCCCAATAATCAGGGTTGCGCACGAAGCTGGCGCCCTGCTTGGGGCGGAAGGATTCGAGCTTGAACGGGCCGGTGCCGTTGAAATTCTTCTCGAAATCGCCGGCATAGTCGGCCGGCAGGATGACGGCATTGTAGACGTCGGACGAGACATAGAAGGGGAAGTTGCTGTTGGGCCCGTCGAGATCGAAGGCGACTGTCTGGTCGTCGACGACCTTGGCGCCGCCCTTGGACAGGATGCCCTTATAGGCCGACAACGCGGACGAACCGCTGGCCGGATCGACCAGCCGCTCGAAGCTCGCCACCACATCCTTGGCGGTGACGGTGCGGCCGTCGTGGAATTTTACGCCCGGCCGCAATTTGAAGGTCCAGCGGCTAGCGGTCTCGTCGGCCTCCCACGACAGAGCGAGCTTGGGCTGCAGACCGTCCTTGGGATCGTCGAGGATGAGATATTCGCCGACCTGGCTGATGACGCCGATGCTGGCCGGATCGGTGATGGAGACGGGATCGATCGCCTTGGTCGGCTGTCCGAGCCCAACGCGGACCGTGCCGCCGGCGCCGGCAGCGCGCGCCGTGCCGAAACCAGCAAGTCCCTGCGAGGCGGCAAAGCCGGTGAGGCCGATCAAGGCTGCGTATTTCAGCAGATCGCGGCGCTTGAGGAAGCCGGCCTGGTGCTCATCGACGGCGACGTTCCAGATGTCGCCGGACAGATTGCGAAGCGTATTGATGTCGTTGCGTTTGGTCATTCTGGAACCCCTGTCTGAAATGACTGTTGAATGGCTTAAGCGACTGGTTCGCCGTCGAGATGGATGCGGTCGACGGCTTGCGGGTAAAAGGCGATGAGGCCCCTGATCTTGGGCATTTCGGCAATGGGATCGCGGTAGCTCCAGGCGACATCGGGGCTCACCGAGCCGTCGGCGCGCCGGCCCGACCAGTAGGAGGCGATGCCTTTGTAGGGACAGCGCGTCGTGCTGTCCGAGTCGACCAGACGGTCGAGCCTGACATCGTCCGGATGCAAATAGAAACGCGTCGGCAGATGCGTTTCGAACAGCAGCACCGGGCGATGGCTGTCGGCGATCACTTCGCCGTCGAACCAGATCTGGACATGGCTTGAACTCTGCAGAGCGTCGATGCGGGCGTATGGGTCGCGGGCGTGGACGAAGACTTCTTCCTCCTCCTCGAACCATTGGTCGACCGCTTTCCAGGTGAAGGCGATGCGGCCGGCCAGTGGCGACAGGCTTTCATCCTGCGGCGCGACAAACGACCAGGCCGCATTGGGAGAAGCTTTCGATCCCGTCTCCAGGTCCCAATAGGTGGTTTCGCCGCCGACTGGATGCGGCTGGCGATGCTCGGACGGCTTCAAGAGCGAGCGGTCCACCGAGGAGGCCGGGAAGAAATAGCTCGGCAGAAAATGGTTGGAGCGCAGCACCAGGACGTTGCGGCTGTCGGCGATGGTGCGGCCGGCGAATTTGACCCGAATGCGCTTGGGGCTGTGCAGAACATTGATGAGCTGCGGAGCCGTGGCTTCGCGGGGCTGAAGTTTTGGCGCTGCGGTCATATCAGTTGCCCCAAGTCAGGATACGGCGCGCACATTGTCGCGCTGTTCGGCGAAGCGGTTGGCCGGCCGAGCCAAGCCGAAACGATCACGCAGCGTCCCCGGCGCATATTCGGTGGGGAATACGCCGCGGCGCTGCAGTTCCGGCACGACCTGCTCGGCAAAATTCACCCAATCCTCCGGGAGCAGCGGGAACATCAGGTTGAAGCCGTCGGTGGCACCTGCCTCGAACCAGTCCTGCAGCTGATCGGCGATCTGGTTCGGTGTGCCGACGACGGTCGGCACCGAACCGCTGTTGGCGAGCTTGCGAGCGATCTCGCGCAGAGTGAGGTTCTGCTTCGACCATTCCTTGACGCGATTGAGCGAGGTGCGGCCGCCATTGAAGGTGCTCTCGTCCGGCAGCGGCGGCAGCGGGCCGTCCGGCGGATATACGGAGAGATCGACGCCGCTCCAGCTCGAGAGAAGGTCGATGCCGACCCGATCGGGAAGCAAGCTCTGCAGATACTCCTGCCGCTCGCGTCCCTCCGCTTCGGAAGCTGCGACGATCGGCAGGATGCCCGGCAGGATCTTGAAGCTCTCGGGCTTGCGGCCGTAACGGGCGAGGCGCTCGTTGATGTCCTGCCTATATTTGATGCCGTCTTCCTTGGTGCTGTAGATGGCAAAGTGCGCATCGGCATGCGCGGTAGCGAAATTCTTGCCGTCTTCGGACGAGCCGGCCTGGACGATCAGCGGATGGCCCTGCGGCGGGCGCGAGACATTGAGCGGTCCGCGCACCTTGAAGTGCGGGCCCTTGTGGTTGATCGCATGGACCTTGTCGGGATCGGCGAAATAGCCCGATGCCTTGTCGATAAGCAGGGCTTCGTCTTCCCAGCTGTCCCACAGTGCCTTGACGATATCGAGGAATTCGGTGGCGCGCTCATAGCGAAAGGCGTGCTCGATATTGCCGTCGCGGCCGAAATTGCGGGCCTCCTCGTCCATGGCCGACGTCACCACATTCCAAGACGCCCTGCCCTTGCTGATATGGTCGAGCGAGGCAAACATGCGGGCGACATTGTAGGGCTCGCTGTAGGAGCTCGAGGCGGTGGTGATGAGGCCGATATGCCTGGTCACGCCGGCAAGCGCCGACAACAGCGTCAGCGGTTCCAGGCGGGCATTGGCGTAATGGGCTACGCCGCTCTGTACGGAATCCCAGATCGCAACATGGTCGGCGACGAAGATCGTATCGATCCTGGCGCGCTCGGCAGACTGGACGAGATCGCGGTAGAAGTCGAAGTCGAGCACTTCGCGGCCGGGCGCGCGCGGATGGCGCCATGACATACGATGATCGCCCTGCGGGTTGAAGAAAAACGCGCTGAGGATCATGTGGTCGCGTGCCATGTCGGCCTCCTTGCAGAACTGCTCCAAGGGACCGTCGCGACGCCTCGACCGGCTGCGACAATCTCTCCTGAGCGATGAAAGGTAGATTGCGCTCCAGCTTAATTCGAGTAATTTTATAGAGATTGTGCGGCGCGAAAGCGGAAGCGATTGCCCTCGAAGACCGCGCCGAAAGAAAGTGGTTTCAGCAAGACATGTCGTCATCGGTTCTGAACGTCGAGCAGCTCACCGTCGCCTATGATGGACGCCGGGGATCGCATCCGGCCGTCAACGGCGTGTCGCTCGCCATCGGCGAAGGCGAAGCGCTCGGCCTTGTCGGCGAGTCCGGATCGGGCAAGAGCTCGGTGGCTCTCGCTATTCTGCGCTATCTGCCGCGCAACGCCCGGATCGCCGCGTCGGCGCTCGAATTCCAGGGTCGCGAGATCCGCAGTCTCTCCGGCGAGCAGCTTCGCCGGCTAAGGGGCGATCGCATCGCGGCTGTCTACCAGCATCCAGGTGCGGCACTCAATCCGGCCATGACGATCGGCCGGCAGATCACCGAAACGATCATGCGGCATCGCCAGGTTCGGCAGGACGAAGCACGCACCCGCGCCGCCGAACTGCTGAGCCGTGTCAGGGTGAGCAATCCGGAACGGGTGCTCGATCTCTATCCGCACGAATTGTCGGGCGGCATGCAGCAGCGCGCCAACATCGCGATTGCCATTGCGCTCGACCCGTCGCTGCTGGTGCTGGACGAGCCGACGACGGCGCTTGACGCCAGCGTCCAGTCCGAGATCGTCGCCATCCTGCAGGACTTGCGCCGCGATCACAAAACCAGCGTTCTGCTGATCAGCCATGACATCAACATGGTCCGCCGGGCCTGCGATCGGGTGGCCGTGATGCAGTCGGGGACGGTGGTCGAAAGCGGCATCGCCAACGATGTCTTCGAGAACCCTGTTCACGCCTACACCAAGGCGCTGATCGCCTCGATCCCGGCGCTCAACTTCACCAAGCGCGACGGCAGGCTGGCCGAGATGCACACAACCAGCCCGTCGAAGCCTGTCCGCAGCGATCAACCGGAAGCCGCACGTCCGATCGCCGTCGCCTGCAAAGGCATCAGCCACGCCTTCGGCTCCCAGGCCGTCCTGCACGATATCGACCTGGAGATAGCCCAGGGCGAGACGTTCGGGCTGATCGGCGAATCCGGCTCCGGCAAGTCGACATTGGCAAGGATCGTGACTGGCCTCCAGACGCCGGACGCTGGGTCGGTCGAGCTGTTCGGCAGCACTGTCGCGCCGCGCGTCGAGAAAAGAAGCCTGAGCGAACGGCGCGACGTGCAGATGGTGTTCCAGTCACCCGACCGCACGCTCAATCCGCGCCAGCGGATCGGCAGGATCCTCGGCCGTCCGCTGCGGCGGCTCGCCGGCTTTGGCCGCAGCGAGGTGAAGCAGCGTGTCGGCGATCTCCTGGCCTCGGTTCGTCTTGCCGCTACGACCGTCGACCAGAAGCCGAGATCGCTGTCTGGTGGCCAGCGCCAACGGGCGGCGATTGCGCGCGCCTTTGCCGGCGTGCCGAAGCTCGTGGTGTTGGACGAGCCGACCTCTGCGCTCGACGTTTCGGTGCAGGCGACCGTGCTCAATTTGCTCAACGACCTGCAGCGCGACAAGGACGCCACCTATCTGTTCATCAGCCACGACCTAAGGGTGGTGCGCTATATGGCCGACAGGATCGGCGTGCTCTATCGCGGCCGGCTCGTCGAGACGGGGTCATCCGAGCAGATTTTCCGTGGCCCCAACCACCCCTACACGAAGCTGCTTCTGGCCGCCTCCTCGGATGAGACGGCGCCGAGGGCTCCGGCTCAGCTCCACGTCGCGGCACACGATGCCGAAACCTCCGGATGCTCCTTTGCCGCCCGCTGTCCTGTCGCGCTGCCCGATTGCCGAAAGGCGCAACCACCCGTCAGGCAGGCCGGCGACGGTCATCTGATCGCCTGCTGGAGGGACACAGGCAGTCTCTGATTGCGAAGCGGGCCGGCCCAACTGCAAGCCTGCCTTCGAAGAGATGTCCCCCGGCCGATGCGCCGGAGGACAGGCTTGGGAGGCGCCGGACGTCGGCTGGAAATTTCCGGCGATGGTTTTGACCAGCGTCGATTTGCCGGCACCATTGTCGCCCATCAGGCCGAGAACCTCGCCCTCATTGATGTCGAGCGACACATTGTCCAGCGCGCGGACGGCACCGAAATCCTTCACGATATGTTCGAGACGCGCTAGAACCGGCACGCATCCTCCCATGCCAATTTGTAAGTTTCTGATACAAATCCTCGTTTGAAACTTGGGTCAATGGGCTTGGGGATGCTGAATATCTTGTTGCAATGCACCCAACCTTGGGTCTTTCAAACCGCCTAGAAATTCTATTAGTATGCAAATCAAACAAATTGTGGAGAACGACGTGCTGGTGTCGACCGATCTTCGGCCGAACGAAACGAGGGCACTTGCGGCGCTGTTTCGTGCCGGCGCGTTGAGCCGAGCGGCGCTCGCACGCGATCTCGGCCTGACCCGGTCGACCACCGGCGCCCTGGTGCTGGGGCTGACCGAAGCCGGTCTGGCGCGCGAGCGGTCGGATGGAACGGATGACGAGCAGGATAGCGAGGGTCGGGTCGGCCGTCCCGGTATCCTGGTCGAGATCGAAGGCAATGGCGGCTTCTTCCTTGGCGCTTATATCGGCGTCAACTGGATCGCAGCCGTGGCTGTCGACCTTGCCGGCGCGCGGCGTGCGAGCGCCTCTAGGGCATTTGCCGGCCCGGGCAGCACGCCTGAAGCCGCGGTTGCCATCATCGGGGAACTCGTCGCCGAGATCCGCTCGCAATTGCCTGCGGGCACGCGCCCCTACGGGCTCAATGTCGCCGTGCCCGGCTTCCCCGCCGCCGACGGGATTTCATACCATGCCACCATCCTTGGCTGGCACGGGGTCAATCTGGCGGAGCTTTTGCGCACTGCCTTTGGCGCGGACTTTCCAATCCTCTTGGAAAACGATGCCAATGCCGTGGCGGTGGCCGAGACATACCGGTCGCGGCCAGGAAAGGACGACGAGGATACTCTGGTCATCCTGATCGAGAACGGCGTTGGCGGCGGCATCATCAATGCCGGCAGGCTGCATCGCGGCCGGCTCGGCGGCGCCGGCGAAATCGGTCATCTTCGCATTGGCGACGAAGGTTTTGTCTTCGACGCGAAGCGCCCGGGGCGGCTGGAATCCTATGTCGGCAAGGATGCGTTGCTGACTCGCTATTTGCACATAAGCGGACTGCGCGCCGGCCTGCATGAGTTTGTGGCGGCATTGGCCGACGGCGATCCGCCAGCCGTTGCCACGGCGCGCGACTGGGCGCTCTGGTTCGGTCGCGGGCTGGCGACACTTGCCTGCACCTTGCAGCCGGAGCGCATCATCCTCTCCGGCTCGGTCAATGCGGTTTATCCCTTTGTCGCCAAACAGGTGGAAGCTTTCCTCTCGGACTTCCTGGCTGAAGGTTATCCGGTTCCCACAGTCGAACTGTCGCGCGTCGGCGCCGACGGTCCGGCATTGGGCGCTGCCTGTCTGCTGCATCAGGCAGCTTTGTCGGGCGATCCGCAATTTCAACTTCGCGGCCTCGCCGCGCGCTAATCAGGAGAGATTCCATGCCTCGCAAAGACGAAAAGCGGCTGCGCGTCGGCGTGCTCGGCTGCGGTCCGATTGCGCAGGCAGCGCATTTCGAATCCTGCACCAAGGCACGCAATGCCGATCTCCATGCCATCTGCGATGTCGCCGACGATCTGCGCGACAGGATGGCCGCGACCTACGCGCCCGAAAAATCCTATGCCGACTACGGCCAGATGCTGGCCGATCCCGACCTCGATGCCGTCATCATCGCGACATCGGACATTTTTCACGTCAAGGCCGCGGAACTGGCGCTCGATGCCGGCAAGCATGTGCTTTGCGAAAAGCCGCTGGGCGTTTCGGTCGAGGAGGTCGAAGGCTTGCGGGCCACGCTCGACAAGAGCGGCAAGGTGCTTCAGGTCGGCCATATGAAGCGCTTCGATCCCGGCATCCAGGCGGCAAAGGCTTTCGTCGACGACGAAATGGGCGAGCGGCTGGCGTTCAAAGGCTGGTACTGCGACAGCACCCACCGCTACCCGATGACCGATGCGGTGCAACCGCTGATCATCACCAGCGCCAAGGCGCGCAAGCCTGCCGTCAATCCCAAGGCGGATCTGCGCCAATACTACATGCTGGCGCATGGCAGCCATCTCCTTGATACGGCGCGCCATCTGCACAGGCCGATCGAGGCGGTGGAGGCCCGGCTCACCGAGCGCTATGGCGCCTATTGCTGGTTCGTCACCACCATCTTCGCCGACGGCACGATCGGCCATCTCGACCTGACGGTCGCCGTGCGCATGGACTGGCACGAAGGGTTCCAGATCTACGGCGAGAACGGCAGCGTTCTCGCGAAGACGTATAACCCCTGGTACTACAAGAGCAGCGAGGTCGACATTTTCCGCGAGGCCGATGGCAGTTGGCACCGCACGCTTGGCGCGGATGGCCACTTCTATCGCCGGCAGCTCGAAGGCTTTGCCGATGTCGTACTGAATGGCGCGCCGATGATCGGCGCCGGCATCGAGGACGGCATCGCCTCGGTCAGGGGCATGGCGGCCATCGCCCGCTCGGCCGCTGCCGGCGGCCGCGCCGTCCGTCTGGCCGATGTCGACGGGGTCGTGTGATGCAGCTTGGGATTTTCGCCAAGACCTTCGCCACCACCGGCGCTCTGCCGGTGCTGCGCGCGGTCGCGGACGGCGGCTACACGGCGGCGCAGTTCAACATGGCGTGCCTTGGACTGCCGTCGATGCCGGACAGCATTGAGCTCGGCGCGGCCCGGTCCGTCGCTGAGGCGAGCGGCGAGGCCGGCGTTTCGATCGCGGCGGTTTCGGGAACCTACAACATGATCCACCCGGATCGCACGGTTCGCATCCAGGGACTCGCCCGGCTTGAGGTACTGGCCGCGTCATGCGCCGATATGGGCACCCGTCTGATTACGCTGTGCACCGGCACAAGGGATGCGCAGGATCAGTGGCGCTGGCATCCCGACAATGCGAGCGAGGCGGCATGGAGCGATCTGCGGATGGACATGGAAGCGGCGATTGCGATTGCCGAGCGCTTCGACATCGAGCTTGGCATCGAACCGGAACTGGCCAATGTCCTCTCCAGCGCCCGGGCCGCACGCCGCCTGCTGGACGAAATGAACAGCACGCGGCTGCGCATCGTGCTCGATCCGGCCAATCTGTTCGAAGTGGCCGACAGCGCGGAGCGTCATCGCCTCATCGACGAAGCCATCGATCTGCTGGCCGCCGAGATCGGCATGGCCCATGCCAAGGACCGCCATGCCGATGGCAGTTTTGCCGCAGCCGGAAAGGGCGTGGTCGACTTCCCGCATTTCATCGGCCGCCTGAAGGCTGCCGGGTTCGACGGCCCCTTGATCACACATGGCCTGACAGAGGCCGAGGCGCCCGGCGTCGGCGCTTTTCTGCGCACCGTGCTGGAAGCGAGCGACGACACGTGAAAAAGACCTTCAGCCGAGATGGCGTCGACCTTGCCTACCGGGACGTCGGCGCCGGGCCTCCCTTCATCTTTCAGCACGGCCTAGGCGGCGACGACGCGCAGGTCGCCGACGTGTTTCCCGATCTGCCGGTGACCCGGCGGGTGACGCTCGAATGCCGTGGCCAGGGTGGATCCGGCTACGGGCCGGTCGAGCGGCTTTCGATCGCGACGTTTGCCGAGGACATTGAAGCGTTGGCCGACGATCTCGGCATCGGTCCGGCCGTCGTCGGCGGCATTTCGATGGGCGCGGCGCTGGCACTGCGCCTGGCGGTGCATAAGCCGGCCCGCGTGCGCGCGCTGGTGCTCGCGCGGCCCGCCTGGGTAGCCCAGGCGGCTCCGGAAAATATGAAGCCCTATGCCGTCGTCGGCAATCTCTTGATGCGCCATTCGCCTGAAGACGCCAGGCGTCTGTTCGATGACAGCGCTATTGCCGGCGAACTGGCCAGGCTGGCGCCGGACAATCTCGCCAGCCTGCAAGGCTTCTTCAATCGCCCGGACCCGGTTCTGTTCGGTAGGCTGCTTTCGGCGATCGCCGGCGATGGTCCCGGCGTGAGCGAGGCGGACATCCGCGCTATCGCGGTGCCGACTCTTGTCATCGGCCATGACCATGACCTCGTCCATCGCCTGGCCGACGCACAGACGCTGGCCGGACTCATTCCGTCGGCCCGGCTTTGCACCATCACAGCCAAATCGCAGGATCGCGCCGCCTACCGGCTGGAATTCCGCGCCTGTCTTTCGGAATTCCTGGAACCGCTCGCATGACGCATCAAACGATGGACGACACGATCGCCGTGGTCGAGATCGGCGGCACGTCGGTCAAGGTTGGCTTTGCCGACCACGGCATCCCGGTGGATTTTGCCCGCACCTACCCGACCGCGCAACTGCGCAAGGGCGCGCCTGTGGCGGGGTTGGCCGATGCGGTCACCGCAGCCTGCCGCGATGCCGGGCTCAAACCTGCACGGGTCGTTGCGACGGTGCCTGGGTTCATCGACCGCGACTTCGACACGGTGCTGCACACGGCCAACATTCCCGAGCTGAACGGCATCCGGCTGGGTACGGAACTGGCATCGCGGCTCCGCGTTCCCGTGCGGCTCGAACGCGACGTCGTGCTGCAATTGCTCGGTGAAAGCGTCGCCGGCGCAGTGAAGCGGCAAAAGGAAGTGCTGGCGGTCTATCTCGGCACCGGCATCGGTGCGGCCTATCTCGGCAAGGACGGCATTTTCAGGGGCGGCGGCTGGGCGCTGGAAATCGGCCATATGCCGATCTACCGGCCTGACGAAAGCGGACCGCCAAACCGCGTCGAGACCTACGCCTCAGGGGCAACGCTTGTCGACCTTGCCGCGGACTACGATATCCCGGTTGCCGAGCTGTTTTCGGCAACCGGGCAGCCGCCGTCGCTGCGCGAATGGCTCGATGAGATCGTCTGGCAGCAGGCGGTGACCATCGCAACGGCAGCCGCTTTGTTTTCCCCGCAGACGATCCTGATCGGTGGCGGCATTGTCGACATGAAGTCCTATCCCCGCCAGGCGCTCAAGCAGCGCATCGCGGACAGCCTGCCGCATTCGCTTGTTGTAGAGCCTCTGGACATACGCTGGGCGGCCCTGGGCTGGCAGGCGGCGATCCATGGCGCGGTGCTGCTCGGCGCGGTGTGATCGCCGTGGTTGCTGTCGGCGAAGGATTACTTGATCGTCTTCCCGTCCGCCCCAAACCGGTATGTCTTACCCGGCTCCGGCGTTGCATACAGCGTCGCACCTGGCTCGGCGTCGTAGACACCGAAAATGCGGACCGTGATCAGCCCGGCCTTTTCGCAGTCGAGATAGAGGTTGGTGTCGGCGCCGAGATGTTCGGCATGCACCACCGTTCCCTTCCAGGCGCCGGACCTTGGATCCACGGTCAGATGCTCCGGCCGCACGCCGATCGTCTTGGCCGTCTCGCCCAATCTGGCGCCGTCGATGAAATTCATCTTCGGCGAGCCGATAAAGCCGGCGACGAACTCGTTTGCCGGCGAATTGTAGAGCTCCATCGGGCCGCCGATCTGCTCGATCTGGCCGGCGTTGAGCACGACGATCTTGTCGGCCAGCGTCATCGCCTCGACCTGGTCGTGGGTGACGTAGATCATCGTCGCCTTCAGCCGCCGGTGCAGCTGCGCGATCTCGAGCCGCGTGTTGACGCGCAGCGCTGCATCGAGGTTCGACAAGGGCTCGTCGAAGAGAAACAGTTTTGGCTCACGCACCACGGCGCGGCCGATGGCGACGCGCTGGCGCTGGCCGCCCGACAGTTCCGCCGGCCGCCGCTCGAGATACGGTTCCAGCGACAGCATCGACGAGGCGACGCCGATGCGGCGTTCGATCTCCGGGGCGGGCGTGCCGGCCTGCTTGAGGCCGAGGCCCATATTGTTCTTCACCGTCAGATGCGGGTAGAGCGCGTACGTCTGGAACACCATGGCGATGCCGCGTTTTGCCGGGGGCGTGGCCGAGACATCGGCGCCGTCGATCACCACCCTGCCGGAGGTCGAATCCTCCAGCCCGGCGATGACCCTGAGCAAGGTTGACTTGCCGCAGCCAGATGGGCCGACGAAGACGACGAATTCGCCGTCGGTCACTTCGAGGTTGATGCCTTTCAGCACCTCGACCGGCCCGAAGGCCTTCTTCACATTCTCGATTACCAGCGAGCCCACGGCTTCGTCCTTGTTCTAGAGTTTGCCCTACTAGAGCTTAACTGGGGCGCCGCTGCGCACGCTCTCATCGGCGGCAAGGCAGACGGCGAGCGATTTCACCGCGTCGTCCATGTGGCGGGTCAGGTCGATGTCTTCCCGGATCGCCTTCAGCACGAAGGCCTGTTCGAGGTCGCAGAGATCCTGGTGGCCGGGTTCGCCGTCCATCGACAGCATCTCGTCCGGCCTGGCGAACTTGCCGTCCGCACCCGTCGCAGCGCTGTGCAGGCGGATGGTCGAGGTCTTGGTGTGGGTGTCGATGTCGTCCGACTTCACACCTTCCTTCATGACGATCGACACGCAGCCATTGGGCGACATCACGTCCTTCACGAAGAACGCCGTTTCCGAAATCATCGGTCCCCAGGCAGCTTCGTACCAGCCGACCGAACCGTCATCGAACAGCACCTGCAGATGGCCGTAATTGTACATGGTCGGCGCGATTTCCTCGGTCAGCCGCAGCCCCATGCCGCGCACCTCGACCGGCTTGGCGTCGGTGATCTGCAGCATGACGTCGAGATAGTGCACGCCGCAATCGACGATCGGCGACGTCGTCTGCATCAACTGCTTGTGCGTCTGCCAGGTCGGGCCTGACGATTGCTGGTTGAGGTTCATGCGGAACACGTAAGGGCCGCCAAGCTTGCGCGCTTCGGCGATGAGCCGGACCCAGGACGGGTGATGGCGCAGGATATAGCCAATCACCAATTTTCGGCCGTTGGCCTTGGCCGCGGCGACGACGCGCTTGGCGTCCGCCACCGTCGTTGCGAGCGGCTTCTCGACGAAGACGTGGCAGCCGGCCTCGAATGCCTTCACCGCATAGTCGGCATGGCTGTCGGAATAGGTGGCGATGCAGGCGACATCCGGCTTTTCATCGCGCAACGCGTCGTCGAAGGAGCGCCTGATGCCATAGCCCGACAGCCCGTCCGGTAACGGCACGTCGGAGCGGTTGATCAGGGCCGCGATCTCGAAGCCCGGATTAGTGTGGTAGGCCAGCGCATGGCTACGCCCCATATTACCGAGGCCTGCGACGACGACGCGAAGGGGCGATTTAGAGGTCACCTAACTACTCCAGATGTTCCAGTTGTTCCTTCTGAGAGGGTGTCACCCCACCCGGCGCTTCGCGCCGACCTCCCCATCGAGGGGAGGTAGGACGTTGGCGCGAACACCCTCACTGCCAAAGAAGCTTCTCCGAAAGTCGCCCTTTGGCGGTCGTGAATGAAGCCACGACCTTTTACCTCCCCTTGATGGGGAGGTCGGCGCGCAGCGCCGGGTGGGGTGAAGGCTCCAGCAGAGATTTGTAGGGCTCCGCTCACTTGACGGCTCCGGATGTGATGCCGCGGATCAGCTGCCGCGAGAAGATGACGTAGAGGGTCAGCACCGGCATGATCGCCAGCGAGAGTGCGGCCAGGATGGCGTTCCAGTTGGTGACGAACTGGCCGAGGAACAACTGCGCGCCGAGCGTCACCGTCTTGGTCTCTTCCGACGGCGCCAGGATCAGTGGGAACCACAGATCGTTCCAGATCGGGATCATGGTGAAGACGGCGACCGTCGCCATCGAGGGCCGCACCAGCGGCAGCACCAGCCGGAAGAAGATGGTGTATTCCGACAGGCCGTCGATGCGGCCGGCATTCTTCAGATCGTCGGACACCTGCTTCATGAATTCCGACAGGATGAAGACGGCCAGCGGCAGCCCCTGCGCGGTGTAGACCAGGATCAGCGCCGTCAGCGTGTTGACCAGCCCGCTCGCCACCATCAATTGCAGGATGGCGACGGTGCCGAGCCGGATCGGGATCATGATGCCGAGCGCGAGGTAAAGCCCCATCAGCGTGTTGCCGCGGAAGCGGTATTCCGACAGCGCGAACGCCGCCATCGCGCCGAACAGAAGCACGAAGAACAGCGAGGCGACGGTGACGACGAGGCTGTTCTGAAAATAGTGGATGAAGTCGCCCTGCCCGATCACGGTGGTATATCCGATCAGGTCGAAGGTCTTTGGCGTCGGCGGCGTCAGCGGTTCGCTGAAGATGCCGGCGCGGGACTTGAACGAATTCATGATGACCAGGATCACCGGAAACAGCGCGATCGCCGTGTAGGTCAGCAGGATCGCGTGGGCGCCGATGGTGCGGGGCAGCGAACGAGTGGCGGTGCTCATTGGAAGGTCTCCTGACGAGCCAAGGCAGGCGAGGTTGGCGCCAAGGCACCCCCCTCTGTCCTGCCGGACATCTCCCCAGCAAGGGGGGAGATCAGATGCCGCGACTGCTTTCGCCAATCGCCAACGTTGCAAGACGAGCGGCAAGGCCAGAGCTGCCAATCTCCCCCCTTGCGGGGGAGATGGCCGGCAGGCCAGAGGGGGGTGTTCAAGCTCGACATCTCGCCCCTCTAAAACTGGTAGCGACGCAGGCGCGTCTGGACGAGGAAGAGGTAGACGCAGACGCCGCCGAGGATGATCAGGAACATCATCGTGGCGATCGCCGCGCCCATATTGGGATCGCCGGTCTGCAGCTGAAAGCCGAAGAAGGCGCGGTAGAGGAAAGTGCCCAGAATATCGGTCGAATAGTTCGGGCCGGCGAGCGCCCCTTGCGCGGTGTAGATCAGGTCGAAGGCGTTGAAATTGCCGACGAAGGTCAGGATCGAGATGATGCCGATCGACGGCAGGATCAGCGGCAGCTTGATCTTCCAGAACTGCGACATGCCGGTGATGCCGTCACATTCGGCCGCCTCGATCACCTCTTCGGGGATCGACAAAAGGGCTGCATAGATCAGCATCATCGGGATGCCGACGAACTGCCACACCGAGATCAGGCTGAGCGCGGTCAGCGCATATCGCTCCTTGCCCAGCCACGGCGTGAACAGGCTTTTCAAGCCGACCAGGTCCATCAGATGCGGCGCCACGCCCCATAACGGCGACAGGATCAGTTTCCAGGCGAAGCCGACGATGACGAAGGACAGGATGGTCGGCACGAAGATCGCGGTGCGGTAGAAGGCGGCGAATCTCAGCCTCGGGCTGGACAGCAATGCCGCCAGCATGACACCGATCGGGTTCTGCACCACCATGTGGATGATGAAGAACCAGGTATTGTTCCGCAGCGCGTTCCAGAAGCCGACCGACCAGTTGGGGTCGCCGAACAACGTACGGAAATTAGTGAAACCGACGAACACCTGATGCTGATCGACATTGCGGAACAGCGACAGCTGCAGCGTGCCGGCGAGCGGCAGGATCATGATCGCCGTATAGACCAGCAGCGCCGGCGCCAGGAAGACGCCGATATGCCAGCGGAACGGTCGTTTCGGTCGTGTTTGTGCGGCCATGAGTGCGGTCCCCGCCGAGGTTTAGCAATGCCTTCGACGGCAGCGCTGCCCCCTCACCCTTACCCTCTCCCCGTGAAGGACGGGGAGAGGGGGCGCCTGCGTTTCGGCTGATCCTTCTCCCCGTCACTATACGGGGAGAAGGTGCCGGCAGGCGGATGAGGGGCGGCGCCGTCGTTCGCAGTCGATGATGCTTTCGAAAAACGCAGGGCCGTCCACTTGGGGCCCTGTCTGTCTCTGAGCTTACTTGCCCGGCTTGTACCAGCTGTCGAGGCCGTCCTGCAGCTTCTTGGCGGCAGCTTCCGGCGTGTCGGTGCCGTTGATGACGTTGGCCGATTCAACCCAGGTTTCGTTCTCGAGGTTCGGCGTGCCGCGCGACAGGATCTGGTAGGTCGAGCGGATCGTCGACTTGCACTTGTCGCGCCAGGAGACGAATTCCTGCGCCAGCGGGTCTTCCATCTTCACCGGGGTGGAATTTAGGCTGAAGAAGCCCGGCAGTGCGTTGGCGTAGATGGTGGCGAAGTCCGGCGAGGCGACCCAGGACAGAAAGGTCTTGGCCGCGTCGGCATTCTTCGACGCCGCATTCAGGCCCATGCCGATATCGGTATGGTCGGAGATGTAGCAGGTGTCGCCGGCCTTCTCGACCGGCGGCGGGAAGGCGCCCATCTTGAACTGCGCCTGGGTGTTGAACAGGCCGATCTCCCACGATCCCGCCGGGTAGATGGCGGCGCGGCCAAGCGTGAACAGGTTCTGGCTGTCCGGATAGGTCTGGGCCTCGAAGCCGTCGCCGAGATAAGGCTTCCACTTGGCCAGTTCCTCATAGGGAGCAACCCAGTCCTTGTCGGTCAGCTTCTGGTCGCCCTTGATCAGCGCTGCGCGGCCCTCTTCGCCCTTCCAGTAGTTCGGACCGATGTTCTGATAGCCCATGGTCGCGGCTTCCCAGAGGTCCTTGGTGCCCATGGCCATCGGGATGTAGGTGCCGTCGGCCTTGATCTTGTCGAGCGCGGCGAAGAACTCGTCACGCGTCGTCGGCACCTTGAGGCCGAGCTTGTCGAAGGCGTCCTTGTTGTAGATGAAGCCGTGAATGACCGAGGCCATCGGCACGCAGAAGCTCGCCTTGCCGTCGTCGGTCTGCCAGGCGGCCTTGGCAACGGGCGAAAAGTTTTCCATGCCGGGCAGCGCCGACAGGTCGGCAAGGTTGCCCTTCTTGAACAGTTCGAGCGACTTGTCGAACGGGCGGCAGGTGATCAGGTCGCCAGCCGAGCCGGCGGCGAGCTTGGCGCCGAGTGCGGCGTCATACTCGGTCGGCGCCGACGGTGCGAACACCACTTTGATGCCCGGGTTCTTGGCCTCAAAGGCCGGGATCAGCTTGTCCTTCCAGATGGCAAGGTCGTCGCCGCGCCAGCTTTCGATATTGAGCGTTACGTCATCGGCGTGAGCCAACCCGGCGGTGCCGAGAATGCTGGTGCCGAGAAGCAGTGCCGTCAGTAATTTCGTTGTCATGCTAGTCTCCCTGTTGACCTTTTTCAGGTTCGGTTTTGAGAACAGGGGCCTTCACGCCCTTGTTCCCCTCGATCGCGGAAAGGGCTGGCCGCAGCTTCTGGCCGGTCCCTTCCAGTATCTTCTCGGCCGCAACGGCGTTGGCAGCGCCGGCGGCGAGCAGAATGGCTGTCTTGACGACGCCGCCGCTCGCTTCGAGCAGCCGCACGGCGTCTTGCCGGTCGCGGCCGCTGATAGCGGCGACGATGCGAGCCGCGCGGTCGCGCAGCTTGATGTTGTCGGCGGTGAGATTGACCATGTAGCCGTCATGGACATGGCCGAGATGAATGGCGGTAAGCGTCGACAGCATGTTGAGCGCGATCTTCTGGGCAGTGCCGGCGCCCATGCGCGTCGAGCCGGCAATCACCTCCGGTGGCGTCTCGAGCAGGATGGCGACGTCGGCCAGCCTGAGCAGGGGCGTGTCCTTGTTGTTGGCAATGGCGATGGTTGCCGCGCCCCGGCTGCGCGCATCCTTCAGCGCCTGCACCGCATAAGGCGTCGAGCCGCTGGCCGAAATGGCGATCAGGCAGTCGCCCTTGCCGATGCCGGCGCCGGCAATTGCCGTCGAGGCTTCGTCGGTGTCGTCTTCCGGTCCGCCGGCCAGGGTCTTGAAAGCGTCGTCGCCACCGGCGATGAGGATGGCGATGCGTTCGCGCTTGATGCCGAAGGTGCCGGGCAACTCCAGCGCGTCGGCCAGCGCCATCAGGCCGGAGCTGCCGGCCGCAGCATAGGCGAGCTTGCCGCCGCCGTTCAGCCGCCCGGCGATGATTTCGGCTGCGGCGGCGATGGCGGGAATGGCGTCGCGCACAGCCTTGGCGGCCTCGATCTGCGCATTGACCAAAGAAGAAAGGATGGCGTCCGGGGCCTGGATGTCCAGTCCCTCGGCATTGCTGTGAAGCGCTTCGGTGCGCGGTTCGGTCATCCCTGTCCCTCCGATGGAAGAACAATACCAAAAAAATACCACTTGTCCACACGCATTAACGAAATTGCGAACTGGAAATCGTTGAGCCGGCAAAATTCCCGGGTTTTTCAACCTGATGCGCCTTAATCTTTTTGAAACGGAAATTAATCCCTTGGCTATTGGTATTTTATTGGTATTATCCGCCCGGAGGAGACATCGCGTGAAATTCGTGCTCGGTATCGACGGCGGCGGCACCAGCTGCAGGGCAGCCCTTGCGACAGGCGATGGCGTTGTCATTGGCCGTGCCAAAAGCGGCGCCGCCAACATCCGCACCGATCTCACCGGCGCTCGCACCCACATCGTCGAGGCTGCTCGCCAGGCCTTCATCGCCGCCGGGCAAGATCCGGACCTGATCCCGCAGACACCAGCCATTCTCGGCCTTGCCGGCGCCAATGTCGGCACCTATCGCCAGCAGCTTGAAGCGATCCTGCCGTTCAGCATCAGCCGCGTCGAGACGGACGCCGAGATCGCGCTCGAAGGGGCAGTCGGCTCTGGTGACGGCGCCATGGCCATCCTCGGCACCGGCACCGCCTATATGGCGCGCAAGGGCGGCACGTCGCGCGCCATCGGCGGCTGGGGCTTTCAGGTCGGTGATCAAGGCAGCGGCGCCCGGATCGGCCGCGACCTGCTGGAGCAGACGCTGCTCGCCCATGACGGCGTCCGGCCGCGCTCAGCCCTGACCGACAGCATGATGGCCATTTTCCGCAACAATCCCGAAGACGTGGTCGAGTTCACCACCAATGCCAAGCCCGGCGATTTCGGCGGCTTCGCGCCCAAGGTTTTCGAGCATGCCGAGAAGGGCGACAGCGTCGCCAACTGGATCGTGGACAAGTCGGTTGCCGATGTCGAGGCGTCGCTCCACGCGCTCGACCTCTCTGATGACGCCCCGCTCTGCCTGCTCGGCGGGCTGGCGCCGCTCTATGGGCCGCGCCTTTCCCAGCGCTACCAGGCGCTGCTGAAAGCGCCGCTCGACGATGCCCTGGGCGGCGCCGTGCAGATGGCGGCCCGCATCTTCGTCAAAGCGGAGGCGACGCGATGAGCGATGCCGCCGACCAGATCTTCGCCACGCTGAGGCAGTCGTCGCAGAGCGGCGCCCCGCTCTACCTGCAGCTCAGGAAAAGCATCGAGGACGCCGTCAATCGCGGCCTGATCGGGCCGGGCGATGCGCTGCCTTCCGAGCGCGACATCGCCACCAAGGCCGACATTTCGCGCGTCACCGTCCGCAAGGCGGTGCAGGATCTGGTCAAGGGCGGCATCCTCGTGCAGCGCCACGGCTCCGGCACCTTCGTGGCGCCGCGCATGGAGCGCGTCGAGCAGTCGCTGTCCAGGCTCACTTCATTCACCGAGGACATGGCAAGGCGCGGCATGGCGGTGCGTTCAGCCTGGCTCGACCGCGACCTCTACCCGCCCTCGCCCGACGAGATGATGGTGCTCGGCCTGTCCTCGAACGAGCTGGTGGCGCGCGTGGCGCGCCTGCGCATCGCAAACGACACGCCGCTGGCCATCGAGCGCGCCTCGTTGTCGGCCAGCGTGCTGCCGGATCCGGCCGGGATAGGCTCGTCACTCTATGCGGCGCTGCAACTGACCGGCAACCGGCCGGTGCGGGCGGTGCAGCGCATTTCCGCCGCCAATCTCGGCGACGCCGATGCGCGTCTGCTCGAAGTGCCATCCGGCATTGCCGGCCTGCACATCGAACGCATTTCCTATCTCGCGAGCGGCAAGGTGATCGAGTTCACCCGCTCCATCTACCGCGGCGACGCCTATGATTTCGTCGCCGAACTGCGCCTGACAGGGCCGAGCGAAGAGGGCCGACCATGATCCCCAAGACCACCCATATGCGGCGCGAGATCGACGAAATTCCGCAAGCCGTCGCGCGTCTGCTCGATGGCTCGGCGGCGGTGCTGACCGAGGCCGGACGCGGCATTCGCGAGCGCGATCCGAGCTTCGTCGTTACCGTCGCGCGCGGTTCGTCCGACCATGCCGCCACCTTCATGAAATATGCCGTCGAACTGACCGCCGGCCTGGCCGTCGCTTCGGTCGGTCCATCGGTCGCCTCGATCTACGGCGCCAAGCTCAAGCTCGCCGGTTCGGCTTGCCTCGCCATCTCGCAATCCGGCAAGAGCCCTGACATCGTCGCCATGGCCGAGACGGCACGAGCCGGCGGTGCGCTCACCGTCGCCATCACCAACACCGCCGATTCGCCGCTGGCGCGGGCTTCGGATTTTGCCATCGACATTCTGGCCGGCCCCGAGCGCAGCGTCGCGGCGACCAAGACATTCGTCAATTCGGCGGTCGCCGGCCTGGCGCTGATGGCGCATTGCACCGGCGACGACAGACTGCTGGCCGCCCTTGCCCGCCTGCCCGAGCATTTCAGCAAGGCGATCGCCTGCGACTGGATGGCGCTGGCCGGCGCATTGGAGACGCCGCAATCGCTGTTCATCCTAGGACGTGGCCCGTCGGCGGCGATGGCCGACGAGGCGGCGCTGAAATTCAAAGAGACCTGCGGCATGCATGCAGAGGCCTATAGCGCCGCCGAAGTCATGCACGGCCCGCTGGCCCTGGTCGGGCCAGGCTTCCCGGTGCTGGCGCTCGCCGCCCGCGATGCCTCCGAGCCGTCCGTGGCAGAGGCTGCCGACAACCTTGCCGGCAAGGGTGCAGCCGTTTTTGTAACCTCGGACAAAGCCAAGAGCGCGGCGCGGCTGCCGCATGTCGCCACCGGTCATCCCTTGACCGACCCGCTGACGCTGATCGTCTCCTTCTACGGCTTCGTCGAAGCCTTCGCCCGCCATCGCGGCCTCGATCCGGATGTACCGCGCAATCTGCGCAAGGTGACGGAAACCGTATGAGCGACCGTTTTGCCCTGACTGGCGCCCGAATTTTCGATGGCGACGACTGGCATGACAACGCCGCCCTTGTCGTGCACGGCGATGTGGTCGAAGGCATTCATCCCGTCGGCGCCATTCCGTCGGGCGTTGCCCGCATCGACGCCGGGGGCGGCATGCTGGTGCCGGGTTTTGTCGACCTGCAGGTCAATGGCGGCGGCGGCGTCATGCTCAACGACCATCCCGATGTCGCCTCGCTGGCAACAATCTGCCGGGCGCATGCGCCGTTCGGCACGACCGCACTGCTGCCGACGCTGATCACAGATACGCCTGACATCACCGCCGCGGCCATTGCCGCCGGCACCGGGGCGGCACGGCAAAAACTGCCGGGATTTCTCGGCCTGCATCTCGAAGGGCCGCATCTCTCCGTCGCCCGCAAGGGCGCGCATGAACCGGCGCTGATCCGGCCGATGACGGATGCGGATGAAGCGGCGCTGGTCGCGGCACGCAAAAACCTGCCGGTGCTGCTGACGACGATAGCGCCTGAATCCGTCGAGCCTGCCCGCGTTGCGGCCTTGGCCAAGGCCGGTGTGATTGTCAGCCTCGGCCATTCCGACACCGGCTACGCCACGGCCAGAGCCTTTGCCGATGCCGGCGCCAGCGTGGTCACACATCTGTTCAACGCCATGAGCCAGATCGGCAACCGTGAGCCGGGGCTGGCGGGTGCGGCCATCGACATAGGCAGTCTGTCGGCCGGGATCATCGCCGACGGCATCCATGTCGATCCCGCCACCATGGCAATCGCGCTGCGCGCCAAGCAGGGGCCGGGCAGGATCGTGCTGGTCACCGACGCCATGGCGACGATCGGCACCGACATGACGTCGCTCACCCTCAACGGCCGCATCATCTATCGCAAGGATGGCAGTCTGCGGCTGGCCGACGGCACGCTGGCCGGCGCCGATCTCGATATGATCTCGGCCGTCCGCTACATGCACAGGATCGTCGGGCTGAACCTGTCGGAAGCGTTGCGCATGGCCTCGCTCTATCCGGCGCAGGCGGTCGGCCAGGCCCACCGGCTCGGCCGCTTCGCCAATGGCACGGCTGCCGATATCGTCGCTCTGTCGGACGCCCTCGACGTCAACGGCGTCTGGATCGGCGGCGACAAGGTTTTTGCAGGCGCGGACAGTCCGCGCTAAAGTCCACCCATGCATGATGTCGACTGCGTTGTCGCCGGAGCCGGTGTTGTCGGCCTCGCCATTGCCCGCGCGCTGGCGCTGTCGGGCCGCGAGGTGCTGGTGGTCGAGAAGGCCGCAGCCATCGGCACCGGCACCAGTTCGCGCAATTCGGAAGTCATCCATGCCGGGCTTCATTATACGCCGGGCAGCCTGAAGGCCCGTCTCTGCGTCAACGGCCGCGAGCGTCTCTATGCCTATTGCCGCGAGCACGACGTCGCCCATCATCGCACCGGCAAACTGATCGTTGCCGTCGAACCCGACCAGTTGGACAAACTGCAGGCGATCCAGATCAACGCGGCGCAATGCGGAGTCGGTGACCTCAAGCTTTTGACGCGCGCAGAGGCCGAAAGCCTGGAACCGGCGCTGAGCTGCGCCGGCGCGCTGCTGTCGCCGTCGACCGGCATCGTCGACAGCCAGGCGCTGATGCTGTCATTGCGTGGAGACGCGGAAGCGGCCGGCGCATCTTTCGCCTTGCTCACCGTTGTCTCAGGCGCGAGCATCGAAGCCGACGGCATCCGGATCGACACGCGCGACGCCGATGGCGAGGGTTTCACCTTGAAGACCGGCGCCTTCATCAACGCCGCCGGCCTCGACGCGCAGGCGCTCGCCGGCCGCATCGAAGGCCTCCCGCAAGACCGTGTTCCGCCGCTGTGGCTGGCGCGCGGCAATTATTTCGCGCTTTCCGGCCGCTCGCCCTTTTCGCGGCTGATCTATCCGGTGCCGGTCCATGGCGGCCTCGGCGTGCATCTGACCCTCGACATGTCGGGGAGCGCGCGCTTTGGCCCGGATGTCGAATGGATCGATCGCGTCGACTATACCGTCGATCCCGCACGAGGCGCTGCCTTCTACGACGAAATCAGGCGCTACTGGTCCGGCCTGGCGGACGGCGCCCTGCAACCGGCCTATGCCGGCGTCAGGCCGAAACTGTCCGGTCCGGGCCAGCCGGCCGCCGACTTCGTCATCCAGGGACCGGCTGACCACGGGGGCGGTCAGATCGTCAATCTGTTCGGCATCGAGNATCGAGAGCCCTGGCCTTACCGCCAGCCTCGCCATCGCAGAACATGTCGTTGGGCTTTTATATCCGCAATGACGGGCGTTCCTGAAACTTCGGGCAGGCGCATACCATGAAACCTTTTGATATGGAGGTCGTTGTCGGGGCATATGTCCGAGGCAAAACCCAAATCGAAACCGGCCGACGGTGTCGGAGCGCGCGATGTCACGAAGTCGCGTCGGGAAAAGCCGTCACGGCAAACGCGCGGAGATGGACCGCGCGAGGACACGCCGCGCGAGAAAAAAGCATCGGCCGCCGAAGCCACGTCCGAGCCCGTTGGCGAGGCTGCGCCGCCGCCGGATGCCGTCGAACCCGATCCCAAGCTGACGCCTGAGCAGGCCGAGCAGGCGCGCAAGAAATATCTGCTGCGGCGTTTCTGGATCAGCGGGCGCGGCTATTGGGGGAGGCATGGCGACAAGCTCGCCTGGCCTTTGACGATCGGAGTGCTGCTGCTGATCTGCATCAACATCGGTTTCCAGTATGGCATCAATGTCTGGAACCGCTCGATGTTCGATGCCCTCGAGCAGCGCAACGCCCGCACAGTCTATCTCCTCAGCGCCGTATTCGTGCCGCTGGTGATCTGCAGCGGCAGCCTTGTCGTCGCGCAGGTCTACCTGCGCATGACGATCCAGCGCCGCTGGCGTTCCTGGCTGACCACCGGGGTCGTCGCGCGCTGGCTGGCAAACGGCCGCTACTACCAGCTGAACCTCGTGGGCGGCGACCACCAGAACCCCGAGGCCCGCATGACCGAGGATCTGCGCATCGCCACCGAGTCGCCGGTCGATTTCACCGCCGGCGTCCTCAACGCGTTCCTGTCGGCCTCGACCTTTATCGTCGTGCTGTGGACCATCGGCGGCGCGCTCACCCTGCCGATCGGCGGCGAGAGCATCACCATTCCCGGCTTTCTGGTCATCACCGCGATCATCTATGCCGCCATCACCTCGACCTCGATGGTGGTCATCGGCCGCGATTTCGTCCAGCTCTCCGAGCGGAAGAACCAGGCGGAGGCCGAACTGCGTTACACGCTGACGCGCGTGCGCGAAAACGGCGAGAGCATCGCCTTGCTGGGAGGCGAGGACGAGGAGCGCAGCGGCATCGACAGAAATTTCGGCCACGTGCTGAGGCAATGGGCTCTGCTGACCGGACAGCACATGCGCACGGCGGCGGTGTCGCAGGGATCGAGCCTGTTTGCGCCGGTCGTGCCGATCCTTTTGTGCGCGCCAAAATTCCTCGAAGGCTCGATGACGCTTGGCGAGGTGATGCAGGCGGCGTCTGCCTTTGGCATCGTGCAAGGCGCGTTCGGCTGGCTGGTCGACAACTATCCGCGCCTTGCCGACTGGAACGCCTCCGCGCGGCGCATTGCCTCGCTGATGATGTCGCTAGACGGGCTCGAGCGCGCCGAGCAGAGCGATGCGCTCGGACGCATCAACCGAGGCGAAGCCGAAGACGGCGCCATCCTCAGCCTCGACAATCTTTCCGTGACACTCGACGACGGCACCTCCGTGGTCAAGGAAACCGAGGTCGTGATCGAGCCGGGCGAGCGGGTGCTGGTTTCAGGCGAATCCGGTTCAGGCAAGTCGACGCTGGTGCGGGCCGTCGCGGGCCTGTGGCCATGGGGCGGCGGCAGCGTCAATTTCCACACCGACAGGCGCCTGTTCATGCTGCCGCAACGCCCCTACATCCCTTCCGGAACGCTTCGCCGCGCGGTCGCCTATCCCGCGGCGGCGGACAAGTGGACCATCAAGCAAATCAAGGCTGCCCTCGACAAGGTGGGGCTTGGCTATCTCACCGGCAGGATCAAGGAAGAGGCGCCATGGGACCAGACGCTGTCGGGCGGCGAAAAGCAACGCCTCGCCTTCGCGCGCCTGCTGCTGCATCGCCCCGATATCGTGGTGCTGGATGAAGCGACTTCGGCGCTCGACGAGAAGAGCCAGGACACGATGATGTTGACGGTGATCCGCGAACTGCCTGACGTCACCATCATCAGCGTGGCGCATCGTGCGGAGCTCGAAGCCTTCCACAGCCGCAAGATCACCCTGGAGCGGCGGGAGGGCGGCGCCAAGCTCGTCAGCGACGTCGACCTCATCCCGCGCAAGCGCAAACGCAGCCTGCTGAACCGCGCTTTGTGGGGTTCCAGCACTCGGGTGAAAAAGCCGCGCAGGTAAAAGGCGCCACTGCCGAACCGCGAACAGAGATGTCCAGGCGAAGCGCTTGGGCAAATACATTAGCCGGCTATGGATTAGCCGTAGAGACCCTTGTAGGTCTCGCGCAGCAGGTTCTTCTGCACCTTGCCCATCGTGTTGCGCGGCAGCTCGTCGACGAAGATCACCTGCTTCGGGTGCTTGTATTTGGCCAGCTGGCCGGCAATGGCGCCAACGATCTCGGCCCCGGTGATCTGCGATGCCGGCGCCCGCACCACGACAGCGGTGACGCCTTCGCCGAAATCGGGATGGGCAATTCCGATGACGGCACTTTCCAAGACGCCGGCAACGGCGTCGATCTCGCTCTCGATCTCCTTGGGATAGATGTTGTAGCCGCCGGAGATAATGAGATCCTTGCCGCGGCCGACGATGTGGACGTAGCCGTCCGCGTCGATGATGCCGAGGTCGCCGGTGATGAAGAAGCCGTCCTTGCGAAACTCCGCCTTGGTTTTTTCCGGCATGCGCCAATAGCCGGAAAAGACATTCGGACCTTTGACCTCGATCATGCCGACTTCACCCTGGCCAAGCGCATCGCCGCTGTCAGGGTCGGCGATGCGCAGCGAAACGCCGGGCAGCGGGAAGCCGACCGTGCCGGCGCGACGCTCCCCCTCATAGGGGTTCGACGTGTTCATGTTGGTCTCGGTCATACCGTAGCGCTCGAGAATGTCGTGGCCGGTGCGCTCGCGCCAGGCCTTGTGCGTTTCGGCGAGCAGCGGCGCCGAGCCGGAAACGAACAGGCGGATGTTCTTCGCCGCCTGGGCATCCAGCCCGTCCTGCTGCAGGAGCCTGGTATAGAAGGTCGGCACCCCCATCAGCACTGTCGCGCGGGGCAAGAGCGAGACGATGCGGCCGGCGTCGAATTTCTGCTCGAACAGCATCGAGGCGCCGGCCATCAGGGTGACGTTGGTGGCGACGAACAGGCCATGCGTGTGGAAGATCGGCAGGGCATGGATCAGCACGTCATCCCCGGTGAAACGCCATTGCTCGACCAGCACGCGCGCATTGGAGGCCAGGTTTTCGTGGCTGAGCATGGCGCCCTTGGAGCGTCCGGTGGTGCCCGATGTGTAAAGGATTGCGGCCAGATCGTCCGGCCCGCGCGCCACGGCGTCGAAATCCGTGGGCTGTTGCGCCGCCAGTTCGGTCAGCGAGCCCTCACCATTGCTGCCAAGCGTGAAGGTGGCAGCACCCGACGCCTGCGCCAACGGCGCGATAGCGCCGGCGCGGGCCGGGTCGCAGACGACCAGCCGCGGCTCGGCATCACCGAAGAAATAGCCGAGTTCGGCCAGCGTGTAGGCGGTGTTGAGAGGCAGGAAGACCGCGCCGGCGCGCAGGCAGGCGAGGTAAAGGAAAATGCATTCAGGGCTTTTTTCGACCTGCACGGCAACGCGGTCGCCCGGCTCGACGCCGAAATGCCTCAGCGCATGTGCCAGCTGTGCCGATTGCGCCAGCATGTCGCCATAGGCGATCGCGCGTCCGTCATCGGTCGCGATCAGGATGCGCTCGGAGGCTGAAATCCGGCTGCGGAACGCGTCGAACAGGTGATTGGTCATGCGCATTCCCTAGAGATGATGCCGAAAAGTGTGAAGCGGTTTTCGGAGGACATCATGCTCTATCCCTTTGATTTAGAGCCGGATGGCTTTGGAACAAAGGAAACGATTTCGCCTCCGTCCGGCAAAAACGTGAAATCGGGTTTGCCGCCGATCAGATGAAGTCAAGCGGACTTGGATAACGGGCGATTTTGGATAGCGGGCGGATTTTGGATAGCGGACCGGAAGCGCTTCTATCTGCGGCTGCGCAGCGCCTTGGTGGCGCTCACGCGTGGATCGCCGCTGTCGTTGAAGCGCTCCATGCACATGGCTGCCGTCAGACGGTAGTGGTTGAGGAGGGCTTCAACGGCGCCGTCGGCATCGCCATCCACCGTGCGCTCCGCAATCAGCCGATGTTCACTGATTTCGTCGCGCTCGCTGCCGTCCTGGGAGATCAGCCGGTAACGGGAGGCCTGATCCGAAAGCTGGTCGCAAAAGCCGGTCAGCCAATGCGATCGGCAGCCTGCGATCAGTGCCCTATGGAAGGCGCGGTGCAGCTTTTCCCATTCCGGATTGTTCGAGGACGGGTCCTCCGGCAAGCGGCGCGGGGCACGCGCCAGGCGATGCAAGGCCAGCACGAGCTGCTCTTCCCATTCGCCGGTGCGGTTGGCAATGGATTCACGCAGCGCCCGCTCTTCCAGCCAGCAGCGGGTGCGCGTCAATTCCTCAAGTTCCGGGGCA
Organism: Mesorhizobium sp. LNJC405B00; assembly: GCF_000502615.1. Classification (NCBI taxonomy): domain Bacteria; kingdom Pseudomonadati; phylum Pseudomonadota; class Alphaproteobacteria; order Hyphomicrobiales; family Phyllobacteriaceae; genus Mesorhizobium; species Mesorhizobium sp. LNJC405B00. The sequence continues at coordinate 142,705 of NZ_AYWC01000005.1, forward strand.
CTGACCGGCATGATGAAAAAACCGCGCTGGTCGTGGCGGCCGAGCAGGCCTTCCGAAGCAAGTCGGTTGAGGGCCTCGCGAACCGGTGAGGCGCCGGCGCCGTAACGGGAAACCACCCATTCGACACGAAGCTTGCTTTCACTTTCAAACACGCCGCGCAGGAGATCGTCGCGAAGCTGTTGATAGACCGTACTAGCGAGTGTGCTCTTGGGTCCCGCGCCTTCGCTCACATCGGCAGATCCGTAGGTCAATATGACTCCTGTAGCTCTCCCATGCTCCGCTAGCCCGTTCGCGAAGCAAACGATTTCCCCTGTAAACTTACTGTAACTCCTAAGGCATCCGCCCCTCAAGCGAAAGATCACGATATTCGACTTAAAGAGGAAGGTTGACCGCATCTTATCCGCCGGAAGTAACTAAAATCGTGAAAAACTTGTTCTTCTGAAGAAAGTTTGTCTGCCAGCATGGCAGGTGCCCTCGAGAAACAGCTTCGAGATCCGAATACGGATAATTTTTTCTTAACGCGCGTCATGCCGCCGGATTGACCTCTCCCCGCATGCAGATCCCTTCGGCAGTTATCCACTAGATTTATGGGCCAAAACTAGTGCCGGATGCCGCGATCCTGTCGCTTGCCGCGATGCCCTTGCGGCTGCCACCCGTTGACGGCTTTTTGGGAGATCGAAGGATCAGGCAGGGAGATCAGGCCGAGGAGAACCGACCAGCCGGGAACTTGCCCTGGAACTGATGTCAGCCGGCAGCCCGGTCGGCCGCGGTTCGGATGGCTTCTATATTGGCCCGATAGGCTTCGACGCTGCCGCCCTTGAAGATGGCGGCGCCTGCCACCAGCACATCGGCGCCGGCTGATGTGACCAGGGGGGCGGTTTCCGGCGACACGCCGCCGTCGATCTCGATGCGAATCGGCCGGTTGCCGATCAGCGCTTTCACCCGCTTGACCTTGTCGACCATGGCCGGGATGAAGGCCTGGCCGCCGAAACCCGGATTGACGGTCATGATCAGGATCAGGTCGAGCCGGTCGAGCACATATTCGATCGCACTTTCCGGCGTCGCCGGATTGAGCGATACGCCGGCCTTCTTGCCGAGACCCTTGATGGTCTGAAGCGAGCGGTCGAGATGCGGTCCGGCCTCGGCATGCACGGTCATGCCGTCGCAGCCGGCATCGGCAAAGGCGGCCAGATAAGGATCGGCCGGCGCAATCATCAAATGGCAGTCGAAAAAGGCCTTGGTGCGGTTGCGGATGGCCTTGATCACCGGCGGGCCGAAGGTGATGTTGGGCACGAAATGCCCGTCCATCACGTCGAGATGGATCCAGTCGGCGCCGGCCGCGGTCACCGCCTCGACCTCGTCGCCGAGCTTCGAGAAATTCGACGCCAGCACCGATGGCGCGATCAGGGTCTTCCTGCTCATGATGCGGCCCCTTTGGGCGCCCTGTTTGCGGGCGCGGCCTTGACGACTGCTAGAGCAATTCCAGGAAAAGTGGGAACGGCTTTCCGTCCGGAATTGCGTGAAAACAAAGAGATAGAGCGGTTCGGCGTTTCCACGAAACGATGAACTGCTCTAGACTATGATCCCGGAAAGGGAAAGTCGGTATTTGCTGCGCCCGGCAGCGGGTTCGGCGAATACCTGGCCGCCTGATCGCCGCAGCGCGCCCAAGGAAAAAACCCGCCGAATCGCTCCGGCGGGGTTCTGAATTTTGACTCGTATCAGATCCTATGGCTTGAAGTTGGCCGCCGGATCCCTTTGCGGCTGTACCTGCGTCTGCGGCGTGCGCTTCGGTATGAACTGCTGAAGGACACCTGGATTGAGCAACAGGGTCGGGTCGAGCGACGGCTGCTGCCGGATGGCTCTGCAGTTCGGGAACCGACCAACGGTGCCTTCGGGGCAGCGCCGCCTGATGATCGGCACGCACTGGCCGCCGACCATCTGCGAGCCCGGGGCGCAGTCTCCCACCTGCGGCCTCGGCTTGCGGCATGCGCCGTCGATCACCTGGGTGCCGCGCGGGCAAACACACTCGCCGCGCTTGTTGTGCACCTGGCCGCGTATGTCGCACTGTTCCAGCACAGGCTTCTTCTGCCGGCAGGCATTGCCTTGCACCTCGGTACCCCGCGGGCAGACACAATTGCCGTTGGCGTCGTGGACCTGGCCGCGGATCGAGCACTGCTCGGGCTTCGGCCGGATCGGCCGGCAGACCTTGCCCCTGACTTCTGTGCCGTCCGGGCAGACGCAATCGCCGTTGGCGTTTTGGATCTGACCACGGATCGAGCATTGTTCAGGCTTTGGCCGGATCGGCCGGCAGGCTCCATTGCGCACCTCTGTCCCACGCGGGCAGACACAATCGCCATCGGCGTCATGAACCTGGCCGCGTATGCCGCACTCCTGAGGCTTCTGCTTGTCGCGCACGCAGGCGTTTGCCTGTCGGTCGAGATGCGTACCTTCCGGGCAGTAGCAGCCATTGCCGTCCGACGTCGGGACCGAACCGGGGATGGTGCAGCCAGGCTTGTCGGTCTTGACGCAAGCGCCGTTCTCAAGCTCGGTTCCGCGCGGGCAGACACAGCGTCCATCCTCGGTGCGGATCTGGCCCTTGAGCAGCACGCAGGGCCTCGGATCCTTCGGCTGGATGATGACGCCGCCGTCGGGCGAGCACTGGCCGTTGCGGAACGTCGTGCCTTCCGGACACACGCACCGGCCGGCATCGTTCATGACGAAGCCTGGCGAGCATTCCTTCTTCACCTCGCGCTTGATGGTGAACGGATGGCAGGCATAGGCCTTGCCGCGATCGCCCTGGACGTTGGTCAGGTCGCCGGGCAGTACGTCGCCGCCGCCTTGCACCCTGGTGTCGGGAGACAAGACGCCGACGCAGTTCTGGCCGCTGACGTTGCCCCGCAGATTGACCAAGGGAGCGTCGGGAAGGACCACGGTGACCTTGTGCACATGGCTTTCCCCGGCGCCGAGCGTCAGGTTGGCAATGCAGGTCAACGGCAAGGTCGTCGGTTCGGGCGAGCAGCCGAAGGGCGGTTCGATCGAGGTGATCGCGACGCCTTGCAGCCGCCCCAGCCCGTCCACCCCGATCGCATCGCCGATGCGGACCGGACCGGAGAAGGCGGTCTGGCCATCATTGGTGATGGTGATCTCGAACGAGCAGGGTTGCCCCGGCTGGCACTCGGCATCGCCGGTCTTCTTGACGCTAATGGTGGACGTGCCGCCGCCCTTGGCGCAGGCCTGGCCGATCGGGTAGACGACGTCGTCTCCAGGGGCCGGGCCGTATGAGCCGCGTGCGCAGTTCTCGAACGCGCCATTGGCCAAGACCGTCACGTCGAAGTGCCTGGAGGTTCCGGGCGTCATCGCGGCGCCGGGTATCTGGCATGACAGCGCATTGGCCGGAACCGCTCCGCAGGCCCATTCCGCACCGTCGGGTGTGACGGTCTGGATCTGGACCGGCGCGCCACCCGATATCAGCGTGGCAGCATCGTTGACCCGCACCGGACCGGTGGGGGCAGAGGTGCCAAGGCTGATGACGGTGATGCGGCAGGAAACCACCGCCGCACCGGCGAGCGAGCCATTGCAGACCTTGGTGATGCGTAGGGTCGGCTTGCCGCCATTGGGATGACGGAAGCGTTCCTTGGCGCAGGCCTTGTTGTTGGTGAGGTCGACCTCACCGGGGACGGGCTTCAGCGCCGCGCAGTTCTCGACCGAATCCGACTGGTAGCCGGCCGGCATGACCGCCCTGACGACGATCGGCGTCGATGCGCCCGGCATCAGCACGATGCCGGCATTGTCGCAGCGGAACTGGCCGGGACCGTTCGGTCCGCATGTCCAGGGCGGAGACGGGCCGAAGGTCGAAGAGGCCGGCGCGCCGCCCGGGTAATTGTCGACAACCGTCAACGGCCCATTATAGGGGACGCTGCCATTGTTGATGATGTCGATCACGAAGTAGCAGATGCCGTCGGGCGTGCAGACCGGGATGCGGGCACGCTTCTTCAGGATCAAGTCGACCTTCTTGTCGACCGGGGGCCGGCAATCGCGGTCGCGGTCGCCACGCCGGCAGATCGGGATTGAGGCACAGCCGCGATCGTTCTGCTGGCTGCCGAACAGCGGCTTGCCGCTGGCGCCGTAATTATAGGTGGCGCAGTTGCGCAACGCGCTGCCTTGCCAACCACCCGCCGGCTTGAAGCCGAGCTTGAGGTTGATGGAGGCCCCCGGATTGAGCGTGGTCACCGGATAGGTGCACGTCATCGGGGTCACGCCGGGCATGCATACCCAGGGCGGGTTGGGCCCTGAATCCAGAGTCGAGCCGGCCGGCAGCGTCACCTCGTCGAGCACGATCTTGCCGTGATACGGCCCGTCGCCGACATTGGTGACCTTGATGGTGAAGTCGCAGCCGCCGCCCATCGTGCAACGCGTCACGTCGGCGCGTTTCTCGACCTTGAGGTCCGGTTCCTTGTCCTTGGGGGGACATCTCAAGTCACGCGGGATGACGATGTCGATGGTCTGCGTGCAGCATAGTCCCCAACCCTCCTTCGGGCCGGCATAGGTCTCGATGCCGGTGACGATGAGGTGGATGACGTCGCCGGGCGATGCACCGACGATCTTCCAGTTCAGCACACCGCCGCCCGCCGGCACCAATTGCGTGTCGGGGATGATGGTGATGCCTGGGGTCGTCGTCGATACCTGCACCCATTTGCCGCCCATCTCCGGGCCGACAGGCATGTGGTAGATGAACGCGCCGCCGCCTTGCACGCAATCGACCGTGCCGCGCTCCACCTTGAAACATTCCCGGTCGGGAGGCGGAGGCCGCTTGTCACAGTTGGTGAGGTCGATCTTGATCGAGGTCTTGGCCCCGGTCTTGTAGTCGCCGTCGTCGGGCTTGCCCGGATCCTGCGACGGGATGATGGCCCCCGTGCCGACGCCCGGCGTCACCTTGATCATGCCCTGGTTGTCGACGATGGTCGGCGAAGGAAACGCCGCATGGTCGATCTTGGCGGTGATCTTGAAATTGATGACGCGTTCATTGCCAGCCCCAGCGCCGTCGAGATCGGTGGTGGAAATCCGGAAATCGGAAACCGTTGCCGTATCGTTCGGATTAGCCGAGGTGCTGATTGTCGCACCCGGCAGCGGTCCGCCAGACGCATCCGTGCCGTCGCCGGACACGTTGACGTTGACGATCGCAAGACCGTGCGGAAGCTGATCCTTGAAGTCGAGTTGGAGTTTCTTCAGCCTGGCCGAAAAGCTTGGGTCGGCAAAGCCTTGCGAGTCGCCGCGCAGGCCAAAGCTCAGGGAGTAGACGACGTAGTCGCAGCTCCTCTGTGTGCCTGTTTTGGTGAAGAACGGCACGATCCGTTCCGGCCTCGGATTGACGATTTTTGAATTGTCGAGGTCGAGCCGCAGTTCCGGAGTGATCGGGACTGCATCTTCGGCGTGGCTTGCCACAGGGGTGAACATGGCGACCGCGATACCGGCCGCCATCAGCCAGCGCGCGCCGCGCCTGGCATATGACAGGGGTTTCATGATGGTCTCCATGACGTTGGATTGACTGCTGTTCGCGGTCGGGGAAAGTGCGAGATTTTTCATCTTCCCCTCCTCAACGTTCGCAGCTGACGGCTGGGGTTCTGAGCGGCAAAGTCATCTTGCAGCAAGGGTAGTAGCCACCCTTGTCCTTGTCGGACTGCCTGTAGAAGCAAAGTCCAACATCGACTCTGTCGCCCGGAGAATGGCCGGTGATGTCGACCGTGTAAGGCTTGCCGGGAGCATGCGACTGGGGTGATGTCACCCCGACGCCTGGTGTCCTGGACTTTGTCTCACTGGAAGGCTGGACCTTGATCGAATCGCCGCCAAAGCCGGCATGGTCATGGAGATAGAGGTCGGCCTGGAGGCCGCGAGGCGTGCAGTAGAACTGAACATCCTCGACATCGATGCACGGAGGCAGATCGCCGGGCGGTGGGAAGTCCGGCGGATAGAACGGCGGCAGATAACCGCCGGGGATCTCTTCATAATAGCCGGCACGGCCTTCGCAGGGGTGCCAGACCTCGACGTCGCCGACGTGGCCTTCCACTTCCGGGTCTTCGAAATAGCCGTCGAAGTCGACGAACCACGAGCCGAAAGGCGGCACGTTGGCCGGCTTGACCAACGGCGTCGGCGTGATCTGCACGCCGTGCACGGCAAGCGGCCCGCCGGCGGCGAGCTGGTCGGCAAGTGTCGGGTTGTCGCGCAGCTTGTCGCCGGTGTTGACCAGCGTGTCGGTGCACACGCCGGTGTCGAGATTGCCGTCGGCGTCATAGCCATATTGCAGGTCGAGCCCACCGGCAGACTGCCGGTTTCCTTGCGGGAAGCCGACCGCATATTCCTGCGGCTCTTCCACCCAGACCGATTCCGTCGCCGGATCGTCCGGGTTTTCGCGCCAGTAGCGGATGACCTCGCCCTTGCCGGAATCGGCGAACTGGCTGTAATCGTAGCGATTCTCGACCGGGCCGCGCTGCGCCAGATACATGAAGCCCTGGTTGTCGAAGGCGATGTCGGTGACGGCGTAGTCCTTGTCGGCCTTGACCGTCAGCTCCCAGCGCGGATCACCGGCAAAGCTGCCATCGCGGGCAATGCCAACCGACCAGATCTCGGCCTTTTCGCCGACCGAATAATAGAGCCGGCCGCCATGATAGGCGACGGACCAGACGCGGCGTTCGTCCTGCGTGTAGCCCCATGTGTCGGGGTCTTCCGAGTCGAAGGCAGCACCCTGTATGTCCATCACCGCACCGTCATCGGCGACGGGAGCCAGCCCATGCGCCGGCCGCCCGGCAACGCCGTGATCGAATGTGTCGATCAGCGTGCCGTTGGCATCGAGGCGGTGGATGAGGCCGGTGCCGAGATCGCTGGCGAAGAACTCGCGGTGATTGCTGTCGAAGCTGATGTCGCCGATGCCGGAACCGCTGTTGGTGTCAATGTCGGCGAATTTGGAGACCGCGCCGGTGATGCCGTCGATCTTCCAGATCGTGCCCGGACCGCCACCGCTTTCGGTGCCGAACTGGCCGTCCATGAAGACGGCGCCTGCGGTTCCGCGGCGCTGTCGCTCGGGCCGACCGTCGGCATCTTCGTCCGGGGTGACGATACGGATGCCGTGCAGCGAGGTAGCGCCGGCATAGAGATTGGGGACGCCCGAGGGAACGCCGTCGCGCACACCGTCATCATAGGTGATGGCGAATACCTGGCCGATCTGTTCGGCCGTCACCTCGAAAGGCGGCGGCGTGTAGACGAGCTGGCCGGAAGCCGGTCCGCCGAGCGCCGAAACGTCGAAGACGCGCAAGGTGGCGCGCGTCGTGTCGATGAAGGTTTCGTCGACCGGGTCGACGCCGGGCGGCAGCCCCCCCCTTTCGGAATCGGCAGAGTCGAAATTGGGAATGACGGTGCCGGAAAATCCGGTGACCGCCATCGAGCCGGGATAGATGATCTGGGTTTCCTGCGCTTGGGCGGCTGTGCCCAACCAGAGCGCGGCGCTCAGCGCCAGGGCAAGCAAACCGCCGGCCAGATGGAGCGAACGGCGCAAACCGCCGCTTGGAGACGACATGGACGCGCCGCGATCGCAGGACATAAAACTCCCCCCGAAGTTTTCGGGAGGAACATCCGGTCCGGCCGCGCGAAACAGGGCAAGGCGCGGCGTTCCGGCACGTTCGTCCCTGATCGAATTGTCTGCTTTCCTCATCTTCACGATACGCCTGCTCCTGCGCAGGGTCAACGGAATCAGCCGAAAGCCCAGCACATCGACTCCATCCCGAAGGCGGTGGTCGCGCTGAGCTTGCGTTGGTCCCGGAGACCGTGGAGCCTCTGGGGTCCTGGTCATGGGGGCATCCTTTCCGGCCCGCACCATGCGGCGCCTGGTCGTCAGTCGCAGGCTGAAGCGGAAAGGTTCATGCAAAACGGCGGCCGGGTCTGTCCGCCATTTCACAGAGGCGCGGCTAATTCCTTGTGTCAACTCAAGGTGGAAAACAGTCTTGGCGCGCGAAAGACCGGCCGGCTTACTTACCGTCAGTGCCGGCTTCTGCTAGCGTCTTCCCAACCCTGGGGGGATCATGACACGCAGGCACTTCGTTCTGTTCCTGGCGGCGCTTTTTCCATGTGCGTTGCCGGTCCATCAATCCGTGGCCAAGACCTTGATCTACTGCACCGAGGTCAGTCCGGACACGTTTGATCCCGCACTCGCCTCCGGCGCCCGCGACGCCTCGGCCACCGCTCTCTACAACCGCATGGTCGAGTTCGAGCCCGGCACCACGAAGGTACGCCCCGGCCTTGCCGAAAGCTGGGAGATTTCCGACGACGGCCTCACCTACACATTCCACCTGCGGCACGGTGTGAAATTCCACAGCGTCGAGGGCTTTACGCCGAGCCGCGACTTCGACGCCGACGACGTGCTGTTCACCTTCGACCGTCAGGCCAACGCTCAGAATCCGTTCAACAATTATGCCAAACGCCAGTACATTTACTTCGACGGCATCGGCATGCCGGATCTTGTCGCCGGCTGGCGCAAGCTTGACGACCATACCGTCGTGATGACGCTGAAGGCGCCGCATTCGCCGATGCTTGCCGACCTGGCGATGGATTTCGCTTCGGTCGTTTCCAGGGAATATGCCGATAAGCTCGTCGCCGAGAAGCGGCTGCTCGACCTGGCGCTGAAGCCGGTCGGGACGGGTCCGTTCCAGCTTGTCGACTACCAGCAGGATGCGGTCATCCGTTACAAGGCCAATCCGGACTACTGGCGCGGCAAGCCGAAGATCGACGATCTCGTCTTCGCCATCACCGCCGATGCCAGCATTCGCATGGAAAAGCTGCGCGCCGGCGAATGCGACCTGATGCCCTATCCAAATCCGGCCGACCTGGAGGCGATCAAGGCGACACCCGGCATCAAGGTCATGCGGCAGGAGGGCCTCAATACAGGATACCTCGCCTTCAACACTTTGCAGAAGCCCTTCGACGATCCAAAGGTGAGGAAGGCGATCGCCATGGCCATCGACACCCAGGCGCTGGTCGACGTCGTGTTCCGCGGCACCGGTGAAGTCGCACGCAATCCGCTGCCGCCGACGTCCTGGGCCTATGACAAGACGAGCCCCGATCATGTCTTCGATCCCGCTGCCGGCAGGCAGGGGCTCGCCGATGCAGGCATCAAGGACCTGCACATGAAGATCTGGGCGATGCCGGTGCAGCGTCCGTACAACCCGAATGCGCAGCGCATGGCCGAAATGATCCAGTCCGACCTGGCAAAGATCGGTGTCACCGTGGAAGTCGTGACGTATGAGTGGACTGAATACCTTGCCCGCTCGAAGTCACGCGACCGCGACGGCGCCATGCTGTTCGGCTTCACCGGCGACAATGGCGACCCCGATAACTTCCTGTCGGTGCCGCTTGGCTGTGCCGGCGTCGGCACCACCAATCGTGCCAACTGGTGTTTTCCGGCCTTCGACGATCTGCTCAAGCAGGCAGCCGGGATCGTCGATCCCGCTGCCCGCGCAAAACTCTATTCGCAGGCGCAAACGATCTTCAGGGAGCAGATGCCGTGGGTCGCTATCGCCCACTCCGTGGTCTCGATCCCGATGCGCGAACAGGTGACGGGCTATGTCATGGACCCCTTTGATCACCACGATTTCTCGGGCGTCGATATCAAGGAATAGCGTTCGGTGTCTGCCGCAGATCTCGATGTCTATGTAGAGAGCCTGCGCAATTTCCGACTGGTGCGGAGCTATTGCATCGCGCAGTTACTGCCTTACCTGGAACAGGCTGGATTGAAAGTGCGCCTGCTCGACCGGCCGGCCGGCCGAGATCGGGCGCCGGTGGCCTTTCTGCATGTCGACCTGACAATCGTGCCGCCACCGTACCGCGGTCTCGGCCACCTCTACGACCGCACCATCAATGGCCGCGCGCTGTCCATCCACCGGCACCTTTATTCGACACTGAAGCTGGAGGCCGGCGACAGCCACAAGGGGCCGGTTGTCGTCAAGACGGTCCTCAACTCCAGGGGCCGACCAGAGCAGCGCTGGTGGCAGCATCGCAACGGCCTGACCAGGAGCGCGCATGCCATCCGCAAGCTCTTCGAACCCGGCTACAAGGACCGCCTGTGCCCGCCCTATAAGGTCTACCAGACGATCGGCGAGGTTCCGCGGGATGTATGGCGCAACAATCGCCTGATGGTGGAAAAGTTCGCTTTCGATACGCTCGACCTGCCCATCGTCAAGCACCGCTACATGTTCCTGCTCGGTGCCGAGGTCAACATGCGGCAGGTCTACGACGATGTGTTGTGCGCCGGCTCAAAAATCCTGAGCAATGAGGTGGGCGGCGCCGTGCCACCGGAAGTGCTGGCGGTGCGGCAGCGGCTCAACCTGGACTTCGGCGCCATCGACTATTTCATTGTCGATGGCAAAGGCGTTGTCGTGGATGCCAACAAGACCGTCGGCTCAAACCCTGAATGGCTGAAGAAAAACCGCTTTCGTCGGGAATTCAACGATCGCATGGCTGAGGAACTGATCGCCTTTGTCCGCGGTTGAGCCGGATCACCAGATCCAGTCGCCCTTGCCCAGCACCGACACCGCTTCGACGATACGGTTGAAGCTGGCGCGGGCCCGGCCGACCGTGTGCCTGGCCCGGAGATAGCCGTGCACCAGTCCCGGCTCCTCGAACCAGGCGGCATGGCCGCCGGCAGCGAGGACGCGATCGCGATAGGCCTCGCCGTCCGACGACAGCGGGTCGCATTGCGCGGTGATCAGCACTGTCGGTGGCAGGCCGATGAAATCTGCGTCGGCCAGTGGATACAAAGTGATGTCGCCGGTCCCATCGAGGCCGCCGGTGCGGACATCCCTGTAGAAGTCGAGATCGCGCACCGTCAGCATCGGCGCTTCCGCATGCGTCAAATAGGAGCCTTGCGAACGGTCGCCGCCGAGGCCGGGATAGATCAGCACCTGGCCGATCGACTTTTTGGCATGGCTGCGCGTCGCGTGGGCGAGAGCCGCGCAGAGATTGCCGCCGGCGCTGTCGCCGCAGAGCAAAATAGGGCAGTCGTAGTTTGAGGCCGCCCATTCGAAGGCATGCAGCGCATCGTCGAAGGCGGCCGGGTGCAGATGCTCCGGCGCCAGCCGGTAGTCGATGGAGACCACTTCGAAGCCGGTCCGGGCGCACAGCTCGGCGCAGACATCGTCATGGCTGTCCAGCCCACCGAGGATGAAGCCGCCGCCATGGATGTAAAGCACCATCGCGGCATGGCCCGGTGTCGTGCTGCGATAAATGCGGATCGGGATGTCGTGGGCGGCAATGATTGTCGTTTCCGCCGTCACGCCATCGGGATAGCCGGCAAAAAACTCGCGGCACATCCTGTCATAGATCGCACGCTGCTGGGCGATGGTGTAGTCGATCGTGTCGGGAGGATAGTAGGAGTTGGTCTTCTCGATGAAGGCCCAGGTCTCGGCGTCGATGAGGGTTTTGTAGTCGGTCATGCAGCTCCTTTACCTCCCCCTTGATGGGGGAGGTCGCCGCGAAGCGGCGGGTGGGGGTGGTGGCGCATCAACCCCCCCCCCCCCCCCNGGGGGGGGGGGGGGGGGGGGTGGTGGCGCATCACCCCACCCCGGACCTTCGGTCCGACCCTCCCCATCGAGGGGAGGGTAAAGAGGCTACTTCCCCTTCCACACCGGGTCGCGCTTTTCTGCGAACGCACGAAACCCTTCCATATTGTCCTCCGAGCCATACAGCGCATCGACCGTCGCCAATTGCCGACGCGTCACGCGGTTCATCGCGTCCTGGAAGGTCAGCGCCTCGGCCACCCGCGCCGTCTCCTTGATCGCGGCAAACACCAGTGGCGGACCGCCGGCGAGCAGCCGGGCGATCTCCCAGACGCGCTCCTCGAGCTTGTCCTTGGGCAGCACTTCGTTGACCAGCCCCCAGCGATACGCTTCCGCCACATCCATCCAGCGGCCGGTGAGCAGAAGGTCCATGGCGACATGGTAGGGAATGCGCTTGGGCAGCTTGATCGTCGCGGCATCAGCCAGCGTGCCGGCGCGGATTTCGGGCAGGGCGAAGGAGGAATGGTCGGAGGCGAAAATGAGGTCGCAGGACAGCGCTAGCTCGAAGCCGCCGCCCACCGCCATGCCGTTGACGCAGGCAATGATCGGCTTGTTCATGTCGCGCAGCTCCTGCAGGCCGGCAAAACCGCCGACGCCATAGTCGCCGTCGACCGCGTCGCCACCGGCGGCTGCCTTCAAATCCCAGCCGGCGCAGAAGAACTTGTCGCCGGCGGTCTTGACGATGGCGACGCGCAATCCGGGATCGTCGCGGAACGCCTTGAAGGTCTCGCCCATCAGCCGCGAGGTCTTGAGGTCGATGGCGTTGGCCTTGGGCCGGTCGAGCGTGACCTCGAGAATGGTGCCCTCGCGGCGGGTGGAAATGACGTCAGACATTCTTCTTCTCTCCCAGCACCAGCAGCGCGTCGGCGATCCAGGCGCCCTTGCCCTCGGCGCAGACGATCAGCGGGTTGATGTCGAGTTCCTCGATCTCTCCGGCATTCGTCTGCACGAAGCCGGCAATGCCCGCGATGGCGTCGATGGCAGCCCCGACATCGGCCTTGGGCCGGCCACGATAGCCGTCCAGCAGCGGAAACAGTTTAAGGCCACGCAGGGCGGCCTCGATGTCGTCGCGCGTCGCCGGCAGCATGAGCGTAACGCTGTCGCGCAACAGTTCGACCAACACGCCGCCGGTGCCCAGTGTCATGACCGCGCCGAACATCGGATCGCGGGTGAAGCCGACGATCAACTCGGCAACGCCGTCGCGCACCATGCGTTCGACATAGAGGCCGGTGCCGAGCGGCAGCAGATCATGCGCGGCCGTGCTGACCGATTCGGCGTCTTTCAGATTGAGCCGCACCGCGCCGACCTCCGACTTATGGGTGACGCCGAGCGCCTTCAGCGCCACCGGGAAGCCGAGCGCCATGGACGAGATGACGGCCTCGACAGCGTTAGCGGCACGTTCTGCCTTCGGCACCGGCAAGCCGGCCTTGATCAGCCGCGCCTTGGCTTCGGCCTCGTCAGGGGTGACATGATCGCCGCCGGCAGCACCGGCAGCCGATGTGTCGATCGGCTGCGCCTGCGGCTCGGCCCAGGCCCAGCCGATGAAGGCCGCCGCACCTGCGGCATCCATGGCCTCGGAAATACCGAACAACGGCACCATGCCGCGCGCCATCAGCTCGGCGGTGTATTCCTCCGGCAGGTTCTCCGGCAGCGACGAGACAATCGCGCCATGCGCCTTGTTGGTCTTCAGCGCCGATTCGAAGGCGCGCAGCGTCGCCCACCAGTCGGTGACCGAGCAGCGGTCGGGGCGCGGGAAATCGAGCACCAGCATGTTGAGGTCGAAACCGCCCGACACCATGGCGGTGAAGGTGGCGGTCATCGCCGGTTCGTTGTTCCAGATGAAGGTGTGATAGTCCAACGGGTTGGCGACCGCGACCAGCGGCCCGAGCGTCGATTTGACATGGGCGCGGTGCTTGCTGGTGAGCTCCGGGAAATTGAGCCAGCGGCCTTCGGCGCTGTCGGCCATGACAGAGGCTTCGCCGCCCGAGCAGCTCATCGATGACAGTCGATAGCCGGGCAGTGGTCCTGTGACATGCAGAAGCTTCAGCGCCTCGATAAAGGCGGGGATGGAATCGACGCGGGCAATACCGAGCCGCCGCAGGAAAGCGCCCGAGGCAGCGTCCGAGCCAGCCAGCGATGCCGTGTGCGAGACCGTCGCCTGCCGCGCCTGTTCGGACCGGCCGACCTTCATGGCGATGATCGGCTTCTTCAGTTCGCGCGCCCGCGCCGCCAGCTTCTCGAAGCCGGCTACCGAATCGAAGGCTTCGATGTGCAGGCCGAGCGAGGTGACGCGCTCGTCCTCGATCAGGCCGAGCGCCATTTCGGAGAGGCCGGTCTGCGCCTGGTTGCCGGCGGTCATCAGGAAGGCGATCGGCAGGCCGCGCTTCTGCATCGTCATGTTGATGGCGATGTTGGAGGACTGGGTGATGATGGCGACGCCCTTGGCGCCTTCGGGCAGCCTGATGCCGCCATGCTGGTCGGGCCATAGCAGCGCGCCATCGGCATAGTTGATCAGGCCGTAGCAGTTCGGCCCGATGATCGGCATCTGGCCCGCGGCAGCCACCAGTTCGGCCTGCAGCCGCTCGCCGTCATCGTCATAGGCCTCGGTCTCAAGAAAGCCCGCGGCAAAACAGACGGCGCCGCCGGCGCCACGCTTGGCCAGCGCCTTGATCACCTCGATGGTGAGATGCCGGTTTACGCCGACAAAGGCGGCGTCGGGCGCCCCGGGCAATTCGGCGACCGAGCGATAGGCCTTGCGGCCGGCGACCTCGTCCTTGTTCGGATGCACCGGCCAGATTTCGCCGACAAAGCCCATCTTGATCGATTGGGCGACGACGGCGGCGGCCTGGGCCCCGCCGAACACCGCGATGGATTTTGGGCGCAACAGACGCTCAAGCTTGTGCATGGGTTATGCCCCGAACGGGCGCAGCAGCGCCCGCGAAATGATGTGGCGCTGGATTTCCGACGTCCCTTCCCAGATGCGCTCGACGCGGGCGTCGCGCCAGATGCGTTCCAACGGCAGGTCGTCCATCAGCCCCATGCCACCATGGATCTGGATGGCTTCGTCGGCAACGAAGGCGAGCATTTCGGTAGCCTTCAGCTTCGCCATGGCCATGTCCTGATCGGTGACGGTGCCCTGATCGTACTTCCAGCCGGCTTCGAACACCATCAGGTCCGCCGCCTTCAATTCGGTCGCCATGTCGGCGAGTTTGAACGACACGCCCTGGAACTTGCCGATCTGCTGGCCGAACTGCTGGCGCTGCGCGGAATATTCGATGGCATGACCGAGCGCCCGCTCGGCGCGGCCGAGACAGGTGGCGCCGACCTGCAGGCGCGTGGCGCCGAGCCAGGAATTGGCGACGTCGAAGCCCTTGTGGACCTCACCCAGCACCTGGCTTGCCGGCAGGCGGCAATCGTCGAATTCGAGGATGGCGTTGGTGTAGCCGCGATGCGAGACGTTGCGGTAGCCGTCGCGCACGGTGAACCCCTTGGTGCCCTTGTCGACGAAGAAGGCGGTGATCTTCTTGCGCTTGCCGCGCGGCGTTTCTTCCTCGCCCGAAGCCATGAAACAAATCGCGAAATCGGCAAGATCGGCATGGGAGATGAAATGCTTGGTGCCGTTAAGGACCCAGTCGTGGCCGTCCTGCACCGCGGTCGCCTTCATGCCTCGCAGGTCGGAGCCGGCGCCGGGCTCGGTCATCGCCAGGCAGTCCCACTTCTCGCCGCGGATGCACGGGAACAGGTACTTTTCGCGCTGCTCGGGCGTGCCGGCGAGCAGGATGTTGGAGGGGCGCGCGACGCAGGTCCAGTGCAGCGCATAGTTGGCGCGGCCGAGTTCCTTCTCGTAGAGCAGCCAAGTCACCGTATCGAGGCCGGCGCCACCGACATCGGCCGGCATGTTGGCCGCATAGAGCCCGGCTTCGATCGCCTTGACCTTGATCTCCTCGATCAACTCGCGGCGCAGCACGCCGGTGCGCTCGACCTCGCGTTCATGCGGGTAAAGCTCATTCTCGACGAACGCGCGCGTCGTCTCGACGATGAGCTTCTGTTCCTCCGAAAGACCGAAATCCATGGTCCTCAGCCCTTCTTCTTTTTCTTCGGCTTTTCCGCCTTCTTCACCGGCTTCGATGCCTTGGCCTTTTCTGCGGCCCTGGATGCGGCCGGCTTCTTCGCCGCCAGCTTGGCCAACTGCTTGGTATAGTCCTTGTGCAAGGCGCCGGCGCCCCAGCCCTTGCCTTTGTTCTGTTTCGACAGAGCATCCATGATCGCGACCAGATTGTCGTCGCGGATCTTTTCCAGTTCGCGGATCGACAGGCCGTGCGCCTGGTCGTCCGACTGGGTGGCGATCAGATCGACCAGCTCGTCGTTGAACTCCGGCACGTCCATCAGCTTGGTCCACGGCCATTTCAGGCACGGCCCGAACTGCGCCATGAAGTGGCGCATGCCGGCTTCGCCGCCGGCGACGCGATAGACCTGGAACATGCCCATCTGCGCCCAGCGCAGGCCGAAGCCATAGCGCATGATGTCGTCGAGTTCCTCGACGGTGCAGATGCCGTCCTTGATCAGCCACAGCGCCTCACGCCAGGCCGCTTCGAGCAGGCGGTCGCCGACAAAGGCCTCGATCTCCTTGCGGATCACCACCGGCTTCATGCCTATCGATGCATAGATCTCCTTTGCGACCTCGATCGCCTCTGGAAAGGTCTGTTCTCCGCCGACGATCTCGACCAGCGGCAGCAGATAGACCGGGTTGAAGGGATGTCCGACAACCAGACGCTCCGGATGCTTCTTCATCGCCACCTGCATGTCGGTCGGCTTGATGCCCGAGGTCGACGAGCCGACAATGGCGTTGGCCGGCGCGTAGAGATCGATCTCGGCCAGTACGCGGTGTTTGAGGTCGAGCCGCTCCGGCACGCTCTCCTGGATGAAATCGGCGTCGGCCACCGCCTCGGCGATGGTCTTGGCAAAGGTCAGTCTGCCTTCCCTGGGCAGGCCGCCGGGAACCATCTGCTTGTAGGCGCGGCGCGCGCCCTTCATCACTTCCGAGACCTTGCGCGACGCTTCCGGGTCCGGATCGAAGATCGACACGTCGATGCCGTTGAGCAGCAGCCGCGCCACCCAGCCGGCGCCAATGACACCGCCGCCAATGGAGGCTGCCTTGTTGATGATGCTCATGGTCAGGCTCCGGTTCTTGTCTTGGCGGTTTCGGGGTCGATGAGAGGCACGCGCTCGCCGGAGCGGATCACGGAGGGGTCGTAGGCCTTGCGGGCGAAGACTTCGAGCACGAAGGGCCGGAAGAATTCGATCGGCAGCGTGTCGAAGTCCGGGTCGAAGCTCGACTGGTCCCAGCGTTCGCAAAACTGGTCGCAATCGTCGAAATAGGCATGGCTGGCGAAGCGGTCGCGAGCATGGCGGTTGCCGCCGAGATGATGCGCGTAATAGAGCCGCTGGAAGTCGCCATGCTTTTCCACCACCCAGGTGCATTGCTCGCGCACGAAAGGTTTCAGGATCGAAGCGGCGTATTCGTCGTGATTGTAGGGAGCGTAGATGTCGCCGATGTCGTGCAGCAGCGCGCAGGCGATCCAGTCGGTGTCGGCGCCGTCACGCCAGGCCCGCGTCGCCGCTTGCAGCGAATGGCCGAGCCTGGTGATCTTGTAGCCCGACAGGCCTTCGTCGAATTGCACCAGTGCGTCGAGCAGCCGCTCGCCGGTCCTGGCGGCATAGTCGATCTCATGGGCGGTCAGGAACTCATAGTCTTGCCTGTCGCCATCCTTCATCGCGGTGAATTTGACGGTAGCCATGATCCGCTCCCGTCTTAAGCAGCCGCTGCGATCGGCGCCCGCTTGGTGAGGTTGAGCTTCCTGCGCACTTCCTCCGGCCCCAAAATCCTGGCGCCGAGATTGGTGACGATGCTGGCGGCGCGCTCGACCAGCTGCGCATTGGTGGCCAGCACGCCCTTGTCGAGCCAGAGATTGTCTTCGAGACCGACGCGGACATTGCCGCCGGCGAGCACTGCAGCGGCTGCATAGGCCATCTGGTTGCGGCCGATGGCGAAGGCCGACCAGTTCCAGGTCGACGGCACGTTGTTAACCATGGCCATGAAGGTGTTGAGGTCGTCCGGCGCCCCCCACGGCACACCCATGCAGAGCTGCACCAGCGCGTCGGGATTCAAGACCTTTTCTTCGACCAGCTGCTTGGCGAACCAGAGGTGGCCGGTATCGAAGGCTTCGATCTCCGGCTTGACGCCGAGCGCCGTCATCATGCCGCCCATTGCGCGCAGCATGCCGGGCGTGTTGGTCATGACATAATCGGCCTCGGCGAAGTTCATGGTGCCGCAATCCAGCGTGCAGATTTCCGGCAGGCACTGGCGCACATGTTCCATGCGGTTGGTGGCGCCGCCCATATCGGTGCCTTTTTCATTGAGCGGCAGCGGCGCTTCCGGTGAGCCGAACACCATGTCGCCGCCCATCCCGGCGGTCAGGTTCAGGATCACATCGACTTCTGCCGCGCGGATGCGGTCCGTCACTTCGCGGTAGAGATGGACATCGCGGCGCGGCTTGCCGGTCTCGGGGTCGCGGACATGGCAGTGGACGATGGCGGCACCGGCCTTGGCCGCATCGATCGCCGAATCGGCGATCTGCTTGGGCGAGCGTGGCACATGCGGGGAGCGGTCCTGCGAGCCGCCGGACCCGGTCACGGCACAGGTAATGAAAACCTCACGGTTCATCGCGAGCGGCATGGACATCTCCTCCCCATAGAAACAGACCCTAACAATGACCGACTTGCCGGAAACTGTTTTGCAATTTACGAAGCTCTCGTGATCAAAAGCGAAAAACCGACCATCTTTCGCGCTGAGCGATCGCCGCTCAAGGTGACGCTGCTGGTGTTTTCAGGCTCGTCCATCATGTGCGTGGCGTCGACCGTCGACCCGCTGCGCGCCGCCAACCGCATCTCAGGCGAGACGCTGTTCGATTTCAAACTGGTCTCGGTCACCGGCGAGGCGCCGGTCACCACATGCGGCCTGCCGGTGGCGGTCAGGGGCCGCTTCGATGCGGCCGAGCCGACCGACGTGCTTGTCGTCGTCGCCGGCTTCGGCACCCAGAATTACGCGACATCGGCTCTGCTTTCCGGATTACGGCGAGCGGCCCGCGCGGCTCGCGCCTGCGGCGGCGTCGAGGCCGGCACATGGCTGGTGGCGCGCGCCGGCCTCCTCGAAGGCCGCAGCGCCACCACCCATTGGGAAGACATGGAGGATTTTTCCTCCGCCTTTCCCGGCGTCGACGTGCGTCCGGACCGCTACGTCATCGACGGACCGGTGTTCACCTCGGGCGGGGCGTCGCCGACCTTCGACCTGATGCTGCATCTGATCCGCACCCGGCTCGGCATGGCCGTCGCGCTCGATGTCGCCAGCGTCTTCATCTACGACCAGGCGCGCGCCGCGACCGACGCGCAGCCGCTGGTCTCGCTCGGCCGGCTCGACGGCTACGACCCGCGTCTGGCGCAGGCTATCCGGCTGATGGAATCGCATGTCGACCAGCCGCTGACCATCGACGCGGTGGCAAAACGCGCCGGGGTGACGGCGCGGACATTGGAGAGCATTTTTCGCAAGTCGATCGGCGAGACGCCGGGCGCATATTATCTCAGGCTGCGGCTGGGCGCGGCGCGGCGGCTGGTGGTCGACACGCGGATCGCCATGGCGGATATTGCCGGGCGGACGGGGTTCTCGTCCGCCGCGGCATTTTCCAGAGCGTTTTCAAGAGCGTTCGGCGAAGCCCCGGTCAGGCTGCGCCGAGGTTGATGCATGTCGCCCAAAAGTGTGTCGCGGTTTTGGGATTACGACATGCACAGACAAAGGGAGATCAGGCTGCGTTCTGTCGATCGCTGCCGGCGTCCATCTGCGAGCGCATCTGCCTCGCCAGACGGACTTCAAATCGGCTGCTGACAGCACGATCCCATTCGTTTTTCACGCTGTCGGTCGGCCGCGGCAGCGCCATCAGCCGGTCGATGATCGATCCGGTCTCGCCGGATGAGAGCAGGGCGTCGATTTCGCGTTCATGCTGCATATCGGTTCGCCTCCTTCCTTTTCACCCGCCACAACCGCATCCTTATACGAGATACGTGACGGCAGTTTGAAGGCAAGAGCGAGGTCATTGAGGGGCGCCAAAGGGCAAACCCTTGTCGTCGGATAGGGTCTTGCGCAAACCCCATTCCGGGGCGACCGGAATGTTATCCAGCCACCCTTGAGCACAACGAATCGGCTTTCCGCCCTCAGACGTAGCGGTTGACGATGTTTTCCAGCAACTCCTGGCGGCCGGAGCGTGGCTGCGGCTCGATCTTCTTCTTCACCACGCGCTCGGCGATGTCTTCCAGCGAGCGCTTGCCCGACAGCATCGCCTTGCCCTCGGCCGTGTTCCAACCGGCATAGCGCTCGGCCAGCGGACCCGACAGCGCCTTGTCCTCGACCATCTTGGCGGCTGCCTTGAGGCCTCGTGCGCAGGAATCCATGCCGCCGATATGGCCGATCAGCAGGTCCTGCGGGTCGAGCGACTGGCGGCGCAGCTTGGCGTCGAAATTGGTGCCGCCGGTCTTGAAGCCGCCGGCCTGCAACACCTGGTAATAGGCCAGCGCCATCTCGGGCACATTGTTGGGGAACTGGTCGGTGTCCCAGCCCGACTGGTAGTCGTTGCGGTTCATGTCGATCGAGCCGAAGACGCCGAGCGCATTGGCCAGCGCCAGCTCGTGCTCGAAGGAATGGCCGGCAAGAATCGCGTGGCCCTGCTCGATGTTCAGCTTCACTTCCTTCTCCAGCCCGAAGCGCTTGAGGAAGCCGTAGACCGTGGCAACGTCGTAGTCGTACTGATGCTTGGTCGGCTCCTGCGGCTTCGGCTCGATCAGGATCGTGCCTTTGAAGCCAATCTTGTGCTTGTAGTCGACGACGAGACTGAGGAAGCGCCCAGCCTGCTCCTGCTCGCGGGCAAGATCGGTGTTGAGCAGCGTTTCATAGCCCTCGCGCCCGCCCCACAGTACATAATTCTCGCCCTTCAGCCGCTTCGTGACGTCGATGCAGCTTTTCACCGTCGCCGCCGCATAGGCGAAGACATCCGGATCGGGATTGGTGGCGGCGCCCGACATGAAGCGGCGGTTGGAGAACAGGTTGGCCGTGCCCCAGAGCAGTTTGACGCCGGTCTTCTTCATCTTGGCGGCAAAATAGTCGGCGATCTCGTCGAGCCGCGCGGCACTTTCGGAGAAATCCTTGCCTTCCGGCCGCACGTCGGCGTCGTGGAAGCAGAAATAGGGCGCGCCGAGCAGCGAGAACATCTCGAAGGCGACGTCGGCTTTCAGCTTGGCCAGTTCCATCGTGTCGACGCCGCCAGCCTTGGGAAACCAGGGCCGGTCGAAGGTCTGGCCGCCAAAGGGATCGCCGCCCGGCCAGGCGAAAGAATGCCAGTAGGCGACGGCGAAGCGCAGATGGTCTTCCAGCCGTTTGCCGGCCACCACCTCGTCGGGATTGTAGAAGCGGTAGGCCAGCGGATTGGTCGAATCCGGCCCCTCATACTTGATCGCTTTGATGTCGCCGAAAAATCCGCTGCTCATGATTTCTGTCCTCTCTCGAATAGTTCACCCTGATTACCTCAGGCGTAATTGGTTTCGCTCTCGCTTGGGGTGAAAAGCCTCGTGTCAAAGCCACTCAACGAAGGAGACAGACCATGACCGACCTCAATACGATCGCCCAGAACTACATCACCGCCTGGAACGAGGCCGATGCGGATCGCCGTGCCGAACTGCTCAAGGCCACCTTCACCGAAGACGTCAGCTACCGCGATCCGCTCATGCAGGGCGACGGCCACGCCGGCGTTGCTGGGCTGATCGACGGCGTACAGCAGCGCTTCGCCGGCTTCCGGTTCTCGCTGAAGGGTACGCCGGACGGGTTTGGCGACCGCATCCGCTTCTCGTGGAATCTTGGGCCGGAAGGCGTGCCGTCGGTTATCGAAGGCACCGATATCGGTGTTATCGAAAATGGGCGCCTGAAGAGCGTCACCGGGTTTCTGGACAAGGTGCCGGCGCAGTGATCGATCAAGGGTGGCGCGAGACACCCCCCTCTGCCCTGCCGGGCATCTCCCCCGCAAGGGGGGAGATTGGCTGGCATCCACGCCTTCGCTAATCACCCACCTTACAAGACTGGCATACCCGCCGACGCTGCCGATCTCCCCCCTTGCGGGGGAGATGCCCGGCAGGGCAGAGGGGGGTGCCTCGCGCCGACTCACGCGGTCACGCCTTTGATCGCCGGGTATAGCGCCCGGTAGCGCTGGTACGCATCGGCATACGCCCCGCCAAGCGCAGCATCCGGCTCGATCGTCGCATCCGTCCTCGGCGCCGTGCACACCGCCAGCGGATCAGCCCCTGTCGCCGCGATCAGACCAAGCCTCGCCGCGCCAAAGGCAGCACCGAAATCGCCGTCGGCCGGAATGTCCACGGGCACCTGCAGCGCCGTAGCGATCGCCTTCAGCCAGTAGCGCGAGCGCGAGCCGCCGCCGATTGCCGTCACCCGCGTCAAATCCGTGCCGGCGGTCTTCAAGGCTTCGAGACTGTCGCGGAATGCGAAGGCGACGCCTTCGAGCACGGCCTGCGTCAGCACCGCGCGGCTCGACTCATGCGCCAGTCCGGTGAAGGACCCACGAATGGCGGAATCATTGTGCGGCGTGCGCTCGCCCGAGAGATAGGGCAGGAACGACACCCCGCTCGGCGCTTTCAGCACATCGCCAAGTTCGGCGGTCAATTCGCCGGCCTTCTTGCCTGAAATCTCCGACAGCCAGTTCAGCGAGTCGGTCGCAGACAGGATGACCCCCATCTGGTGCCAGGTGTTGGGCAGGGCATGGCAGAAGGTGTGGACCGCACTTGCCGGATTGGGCAGGTAGGAAGCGTTGGCGGCAAACAGCACGCCAGATGTGCCCAGCGACACAAAAGCGTGGCCGGCGCCGACCGTGCCCATGCCGCAGGCCGAAGCAGCATTGTCGCCGGCGCCGCCGGCAACCGGGGTGCCCGATGCTATGCCCCAGCTGGCGGCCAGTTCGGCGCGCAAGGCTCCGGCCTTCTCCGTGCCTTCGACCAGCGACGGCATCTGCCTTTCGTCGAGCGATGTCGCCGCAAGCAACTCGGGGGACCAGCGCCGTTTGCCGACATCGAGCCAGGAGGTGCCGGCCGAGTCGGACATTTCTGAGATATGCTCGCCGGTCAGCCACAGCCGCAGGAAATCCTTCGGCAAAAGCACCTTCGCCACTTTGGCGAAGACGGAGGGCTCATTGTTCTTCACCCAGGCGAGTTTCGGCGCCGTGAAGCCGGGGAAGACGATATTCCCGGTGAGTTGGCGAAAGCGCGGGTCGGCATCGAGCGCCGCGGCCTCAGCGTGGCTGCGCGTATCATTCCACAGAATGCAGGGGCGCAGCACCTGGTCGCCGGCATCGAGCAAGGTGGCGCCATGCATATGGCCGGAAAGGCCGATGCCCTTGACCGCGGCAAGCTCTTTCGGGTGCGAGGCTTTCAGCTCGGCAATGGCCGTCTCGCAGGCGCGGATCCAGTCCGTGGGGTTTTGTTCGGACCAGCCGGGATGCGGCCGCGATACGTCAAGCGAAGCATGGCCGGAGCCGATGATCTTCTGCCCGGCATCGATCAACAGCGCCTTGACGCCCGACGTGCCGAGATCGAGGCCGAGATACATGCATTCCTCCCATTGCCATTAATTTTTTCGGGTCTCGAAAAAATCTGGCTTGCCAGTTTTTAAAACAAGATCCGCCGCGGGTCAATTCTCTGACAAATTGGCGGCGCGTTGCGAAAACAGCGCCGACAGCGGACTGTCCGGCCGGGCCAGTGCGCGCTCGGCCGTCAACGCCCGGGCAAGCGCTGTGTCGCCGGCGCGCAACGCCGCCTCGATCAACGTGAGATCAATCACATCGCGCTGGGCGTGGCTGCCGCCAAAGCGATGGGCAATGGCGCGGATCGGTCGGATCAGGCGCACCGCTTCGCTGTAGTTGCCCTCGCCGAATGCCTTGATGCCTTCCGTCAGTGGCTGGCCGACATCCCGGGTGAAGGCGGCGTTGTCGTCGCTGCCGCGCATCGCCTCGTGCTGGGCTTCGAGCAAGATCTTGACCGGCGCTTCGAGACCGGCGCCGACGAATGCCATCATCGCATGCGCATCGTTGAAGGCGTAATTGCCGGCTCCAGCCTTCGGCGCCCAGTTGGCAGCGAGCGCTGCCCAGCGGTCGCCGACATCGACACCGCCGAGATAAAGCCGCCACAGGATCGCAGAGGCGTCGACCATGTTCAGCGCCAGCGTCGAACGCTCGCCATAGATCGGCCCGTCATAGAGCTTGAGCACCTCGTCGGTCTCGCCGAGATCGTAGTGGAACAGCGCCAGATGCCACCAATTATGCACCTGCAGGAAGCTTTCCTTCGTCCACGCCTCGGGGTTGGTGCGCATCCAGGCGATGCCGTCGCGTTGCCGGCTCTGCATCTCCATGACATGGGCGACCGCATGCTGCGCCCAGCCGTCTCGCGGCTCGATCTCGATCGCCTGTCGGCCGAAACTTTCGGCCCTGACATAGTCGCCCATCTCCTCGAGACCGAAGGCCTGCATACCGAGAATGGCGTGATAACCCGGCATGCCGCACCGCCAGGACGGCAGCGCGCGGCCGATACGGTCGCGCAGCATGCGGGCATTGCCGGTGAAGAAGTCGATCTGGTGGCCGACCTGCAACGCCACCGCGTCGAGCGGGTTGTCGATGGCGATATCTTCGAGCAGGCGCGCGGCGTCATGCCAGCGTCCCCCGGCAAGGTGGCCAAGGGCCGCCAAATGCGCCTGTTCGCGCGGCGTCGCGGCAAGCGGCAGTGCCGCAGCATGGCACGCCTGGGCGACCGCCGTTGCCTCGCGTTCGGTGGCGAGGCCGAACAGATACCCCTTGAAGACATGCGCCATGACGAAACCGGGATCCGCCGATATGGCGCGGTCAACGGAGCCGACCGGGTCGCCGACGAAGCATTGCAATTCATGAACGGCCTGGCTGTAGGGTGAAAACCCGGCCTCGGTCGCGCCCGAGAACATTAGGCCGAATGGATCTCTTACTGCCATATCGGCCCTGATGCTCCGCAGTTCCTAATTGCCCGAGCGCATCGCCACCGTGGCGATCCCGGCGCCGACCAGCAGCGTGCCGCCGGTGCGGTTGAAGATGCGGGTCGCCTTGGGGTTGCGTACGACGTTGCGGGCGCGCGCCGCAATCAGCGCGTAGCCGAAGGCATTGGCGAAGGCGAGCGCCAGGAAGGTCGCTTCAAAGATCAGCATCTGAGCCCAGAAATCGGCTTCCCGGTTGAGGAACTGCGGCAGGAAGGCGACGAAGAAGGTGATGCTCTTCGGGTTGAGTGCGGTGACCAGCCAGGCGTGCGCCATCATCTTGGCGGCCGAGACGGCATCTGTGCGTGGTTCGGCTTTGAGCGCGCCGCCGGCGCGAAACAGTTTTACCCCGAGATAGATCAGATAGCAGGCGCCGATCAGCTTTAGAATGGTGAACACGGTCGCCGACGCGGCCAGCAGCGCGCCGATGCCCAGCATCGACAGGGTCATGGCGGTGAAGTCGCCCAGCGCCACGCCGACGGCCATCGGCAAGGCGGTGCGCCAGCCCTGGCCCAGCGCATAGGACACGACCAGAAGAATGGTCGGGCCGGGAATGATGAGCAGAACGGTGGAGGCGGCGGCGAAGGCGGCCCAGTTTTCGAACGACATCTTTGTCTCCTTGAGCGCAAAGAAAAGGATAAATCCTCGTGTGCGGAGGAATGTAAAGAGCCCTCTCCCAAAAATGCACGGCGGACCATTTCGCCAGATCGCTGCGGCTATTGGCGGCACAGGCTTAAGACCGGTCGTTGGGCCTTCACCCTTTTTCAACCATGTTTGGCGAAACTGCCTGCTATCCGGCCGGACCATGTTTCCCGCCGACAGCGTAGGGTTTGGGTGCATGCGTGAGTTGCCGCAGAATGTGACGCCGCCAGCAAATGGCGACGCAAACGAGACCGAACATCTCTATTCCCGCCGCTTCGTCCTGTCAGGGGCCGGCGCCATGACGCTGCTCGGCATGGCCGGCTGCAGCACTTCGACGCTCGAGCTGCCGCAATTCCAGCTGGATGACACGGTCACCGGCTCGGTGCGGCCGATCCGTCCGGCGATCAGCGTCGACAAGAACGTCACCGGCCCCGATGTCATGTACGCTTCGCTCAACGATGGCGGCTTCGAAGTGCCGGCGGTGCCCTATCAGAAGGTCAAGCCGGAGTTCCGCCGCCAGATCGTCGTCAACGAGACCGGCGAGGCGCCCGGCACGATTGTCGTCCATCTGCAGGAGCGAAAGCTCTATCTGGTGCAGGAGGGCGGCGACGCCATCCGCTACGGCGTCGGCATCGGCAAGGACGGCTTCCGCTGGTCCGGCCGCGCCAACATCCAGTACGGCAAGGAATGGCCGACCTGGACGCCGCCGCCGGAGATGATCCAGCGCAAGCCGGAACTGGTGAAATGGCAAAACGGCCAGCCCGGTGGCCTCACCAACCCGCTCGGCGCACGCGCTCTTTACATCTACCAGGACGGCAAGGACACCGGCTACCGCATACACGGTTCGCCGGAATGGGCGAGCATCGGCCAGGCGATGTCGTCGGGCTGCGTGCGCCTGATCAACCAGGATATCATCGACCTCTACAGCCGCGTTTCCAAGAAGAACCCGGTCGTCGTCGTCTGATCCTGTGCGGCGGTTTGGCGCCGGTGGAAACTCCCGTTGCGCGATGCGGCAAGCTAGGCCAAGGTGCCTTGAAAACCACAGCGCCGGGAGAGATCGAGCATGGCTGGAACGTTTGTCATCGCACAGGGCGGCGGCCCGACCGCCGTCATCAACCAGACGGTTGTCGGGGCCACGCTGGAAGTCCGCAAGCGCCATCCCGGCGCCAAGGTGCTGGGCTCGCTCCACGGCGTGCGCGGCATTCGTGACGGCAACTATGTCGACCTCTCCGCCATCCCAGAGGACCGGCTGCGGCTGATCGCCGGCACGCCGAGTGCCGCGCTCGGCTCGACACGCGACAAGCCCGACGCTGCCTATTGCGAAGTCATCCTCAACGGGTTGAAGAAGGCCGGCGCCGACGCATTCATCTACATCGGTGGCAACGACACGTCGGGCACGCAGCAGATTCTGACCGACGCCGCCGGCGGCAGCATTGCTTTCGTCCATGCGCCAAAAACCATCGACAACGACCTCGAGGAAAACGACCACACGCCGGGCTTCATCTCGGCGGCCGAATTCGTCGCCGGCGCCTTCCTGTCCGTCGATCTCGATTTCCGCGCATTGCCCGGCATCTATGTCGGCATCGTAATGGGTCGGCATGCCGGCTTCCTCACCGCGGCGGCTGCAGCCTGGCAGCTCGATCCCGACAGCGGCCCGCATCTGGTCTACGTGCCGGAACGGCCGTTCTCCGCCGCCGGTTTCATCGACGACGTGCGCGCCACGCTCGACCGCCACAAGCGTTGCATCGTCGCCGTCTCCGAAGGAGTCAGCACCGCCGACGGCAAGGCGCTGGTCGAA
Source organism: Mesorhizobium sp. LNJC405B00 (assembly GCF_000502615.1). Classification (NCBI taxonomy): domain Bacteria; kingdom Pseudomonadati; phylum Pseudomonadota; class Alphaproteobacteria; order Hyphomicrobiales; family Phyllobacteriaceae; genus Mesorhizobium; species Mesorhizobium sp. LNJC405B00. The sequence continues at coordinate 169,901 of NZ_AYWC01000005.1, forward strand.
AGCCTGGTGCCGCCGGACAAGCTCGAGCGCGACGCGCATGGCAACGTCAAACTGTCGGGCAGCGACCTGCCGTCAGCTCTGGAACGTGCGCTCGCCGAAGGCCTGCCGGGCAAGCGCGCGCGCGTCGATGCGCTTGGCTACATGCCGCGCGGCTATGTCGGCGCGATCAGCGCCGTCGACGCGCAGGAGGCTTTCGGCGCCGGCGCCTTCGCGGTTGCCGTTGCCGGCGAAGGCGGTGGCTCGGTGGCGCTGCAATATGACGGCTCCAAAACCGTGCTGAAGAAGGTGCCGCTGAAGAACGTCGCCGGCAAGACGCGCCATATGCCCGACGATTTCATGAAGCCCGATGTCAACCAGCTGTCGGAAGCGGGCATGGCTTACCTGAAGCGGCTGGTGCCGGAAAAATACAAGGTGGGAAAGCCCTTCGTCTGATGGGCGGCCGTTTTGGCGGCACCCGTTTTGGTGGCGAGCGCGTTGTCGGCGACTGGTTCGGCAAGACGATCATCGACGACCGCACGACGATGCTGACCGAGCCGTTCGTGCATGATTTCGTGCGCGCCAACATCTGGCATTTCAGGGGACGCGACGCCGACCTGCTGGTCGACACCGGGATGGGCATCTGCCCGCTGGCGCCTGAGATCGACACGCCCGAGGGCAAGCCGCTCATTGTTGTCGCCACCCACATCCATCTCGACCATGTCGGCTCGCTGCACGAGTTTCCGCTGCGCGCCGGGCCGCGGCACAGTGCCGAGCATTTCGAGACCATGAACGATCAGGTGACCTACGCCTACATGTTCAACAATCTCGACGGCGCCGTTTCGAAATTGCCGGCGCCGGGCTGGACGGCGGCCGAATACAAGATCCCGCCGGCGCCGCTGACGCGCACGCTGGACGAGGGCGACATCGTCGACCTCGGCGACCGGCAGTTCCGCGTCCTGCATCTGCCCGGACATTCGCCGGATTCGATCGCTTTGTTCGAAGAGACGGACGGGTTGTTCTTTGCCGGCGACGCCATCTACGATTCCATGCTGATCGACGACCTGCCGGATTCCTCCCGGCCTGATTATCGCCGTACCATGCAGCGGCTCCTCGATCTGCCTGTCCGTCTCGGCCATGGCGGCCATGGGCCGAGCTTCGACGGCAACCGGATGCGCGAGATCGCCACAACCTATCTCAGGCGCACCGAAGGCCGCTGACGACATTGTGATCGGAACCAGCGTGGCGCCGTGGTCGAGCGCGTCAATCCGGACAAGGCAGCCGCCAATGCGGGCCTGCAGCCGGGCGACGTCATCGTCGCCGTCGACCAGTCGCCGGTGCGGAATGCGCGGCAAGCCAACCAGGCGATCGCCGAGGCCGGCAGATCGGGCCGGAAGTCGGTGCTGCTTTTGATCGATCGCGGCGACGCGCAAATCTTCGTCGCCGTATCCTTCGCCGCCGGTTGAGACATCATGGCAGGCTCGCCGGACCACCGACAGGCCTGCCGCACGGCCGCCGAAATTCCTGTTGCCCGCCGCGACATCTTCGAGAACATTACGGCAGGCCGGCAATGGCCTGCTAAAAACGGACAGTCAAATGGTCACTCGCGGTTTTTCCTCCGGTCGAAAGCCTCCGACGGAGACCGATGCGCGCATTCCGCCCGGTCAGTATCTCGAACAGGGCTTTCCGGTGCTGTCGGCGGGGCCGACGCCGCGCGTGCGCACCGAGGACTGGTCGTTCACGCTCAAGCACGGGCCACGCCCGATCAAGAAGTGGAACTGGGCCGAGTTCAACGCGCTGCCCTTGACCAAGATGACGCGCGACATCCATTGCGTTACCGCCTGGACCAAGTTCGATACCGCCTGGCAAGGCGTGCTGGTCGACGACATCCTTGCCGATGCCGGTATCGAAGCGCCGACCGGCTTCCTGCTGGCGCATGGCTATGACGGCTACACCACCAACGTGCCGGCCAAGGATCTCACAGCGGGGAAGGCGATGGTGGCGCTCCTTTATGAAGGCAAGCCGATCACTGCCGACCATGGCGGCCCGGCGCGGCTCCTGGTGCCGCATCTCTATTTCTGGAAATCGGCCAAATGGCTGAACGGGCTGCAGTTCACCGAGCGCGACGAGCCGGGCTTCTGGGAATTGCGCGGCTATCACATCTATGGCGACCCGTGGCGCGAGCAGCGCTATAGCGGCGATCCATGAGCGAAGCGCCGCAATCTCCCTGGCAGACGGCGAAAATCACCCGGATCGAAAAGCGGACGGCACGCGTTGCCAGTTTCTTTTTCGCGCTGTCACGGCCATTCGCCTATCGCGCCGGACAGCATGTCGATGTCAGGCTGACTGCGCCTGACGGCTACCAGGCACGCCGCACCTATTCCATCGCCTCGGCGCCGGAGAGCGGCGCCACGATCGAGCTGGCGATCGAGAAGTTCGACGACGGTGAAGTCTCGCCCTTCTTCCACGACATCGCCGCGGTCGGTGACGAGATCGAACTGCGCGGGCCGCTCGGCGGCCATTTCGTCTGGTCCGATGGGGATGGCGGTCCGCTGCTTCTGGTCGGCGGCGGCTCCGGCGTCGTGCCGCTGATGGCGATGGTGCGTCACCGGACCTTGCGCAAATCGGCGGTGCCGGTGGCGCTGATGTTTTCGGTGCGGGTCTGGGACGAGGTGATCTTCCGCGACGAGCTGATCGGTCTCGGTGACCGCCGCGACGGGTTCGAGCTGGTGCTGACGCTGACGCGCGAGGCCGTACGGCGCCCGTCCGCCTATTCGAGGCGCATCGACACGGCAATGGTTATGCAGGCGCTCACGCGGCTGCCGCGGCCGCCGGCGCTCGCCTTCGTCTGCGGGTCGAACGCCTTCGTCTCGGCGGCTGCCCGGGCGCTGATCGACGCCGGCATATCAGCGGAAATCATCCGCACCGAGCGCTATGGCGTCTGAGAGGGCCACAGTGGTTCAATGTTTCATGGAAACAGCGACCCGCTCTCAGGCGGGTGAAAACCTTGCCGACAGCAATTGGAACGGCAGCGCGCCATAGGCGGCGACTTCGGCCTCATTGTCCCAGTTGCGGAACTGGCGCGATGGCCGTGCCTCGATCACCAGAGGCCGGCCGGTGTCGTCCACCGTTACCTTGCCGCGAAAGCGCAGCACACGTCCGCCGCCGGCGCGGCTGATCACCATCGAACGCAGGCGGGCGACATGGCCGCCGCCGGCATTGATTTCCATCTCAATGCGGCGCCGGATTGGTGGAACGACGATCCTGACGGTGACGTCCAGCACCACCGCTCCAGTCCTGTCCGGACGCGGCAGGGGCTGGGAAAGTGCAAACGGCGCCGACGTCGCTCTTGCCTTGCGCAATGTCGGCCTGCCGCGCCAGACGGCGGGCGTCGGCTGCTGCAGGCGGCCCTTTTTGCGTTTGAGGCGCAACTGCTTGGCAAAGCCGCGCGACAGCCAAACGAGGCCGCCGAAATCGGTGCGCGGCTTGGCCTGCAGCACCGAGGACCAGCGCGACAGGCCGGCGCGGTCGGCCAACTCAATCGTCTTTGCAAGTTCAGCCTCCGGCACCGCAATGCCGATCTCCAGGCAGAGATAGGAGAGCGCCACCGCCGCGGCTACGGCCAGGTGGCGCCTGGCGACGATGTCGGCGAACACGCCCCAGTCGACTGCGCCACTCTCGATGGCGACCGCACAGTCGACCAGCCAGTCGCTGTGGGTGTGGGCATCGAGGCCGCCATGTGCGATGGCAAGCGCCATGCGGTCGGCCGGAGAGGGAACAAGCACGCGGACGCCATTGAAGTCGGCTGACAGCGCCCGCTGCCAGATCGCCAGATCATCTTTCGCGCTTTGCTGCGACCCGTCATAAGCGAGCTGGTGCAGGTCGATGTCGCCGAAACTGCCCTTGAAGAAATTCATCGAACGCAAGGACGCCAGCCTGGTGCGCAGATATTGCGGACTGACGCCGGTGGCGATCTGCCAGTCGCGTTCGCTAAGCACATCGAAGGCGGCAATCATGTCCTGCGGGCGCACCAGTATGTCGATGTCATGCGCCACCCGGCCGCGCTGCGCCGACGCGTTGACGGCGATGCGGCTGGCGCCTTTGATAAGCATCACCGCGCAGCCGGCGTCGATCATGGCCTGTAGCGCCGGCTCGGCCTCGCGCGCAGCCAGTCGCGATTTGGTCCACAGCATCTTTTGCAGGCCGACAAGACGTGGATAGGCCGGATGCCCAGCGAGCTTGCGGCCGAACCTGTCGGAGATCGCGGCCAGCAGCCGATGCTCGCGGAAAGCAGCATGGTCGATATCGTTCTCGTCGAGCCAGCGCGCCGCATAGCCCCCGGCCGCCTCTTCATCGGGGAGCAATGCGGCCTTCAGCAACTGGTCGAGGCCGCCGGTAGGCCACGACCAGCCATAGTCCGGAAAGCGGCGGCCGATACGGCGCATGGCATTGGCCATCAGTCGGCGCTCGCCTTTTTCGCTGCTCGCCTTTGCATGGCCAGCCTTACGACTTCGACATAACCGCGGTCGCGCACGGGGTCGCGTCCATAGGACATGCTGTCGGGCCGGATGCGGCGCAAGGTCAGGACATCGTCGAGCATGGCAAGCGCAAAGCCCGCCTCACGGGCACGGGCGATCCAGTCGACCATGTCGCCGCGACCGCCTTGCGGGTCGATGATCGGACCGACGGCCTCGGCCACCTCCCGGCGGATCATCATCGTCGTGCGCGACCAGCCCGCCACCGCCACGTCCTTTTGCACATCGGGCTTGTCATCGCGAAACGTCCGCCAGTGGGCAAAGACGCCTGCCGTCGCGGGAAACCGCTCGAAATGCTCCAGCTGCCTTTCGATCTTGGTCGGCAGCCACAGATCGTCCGCATCGAGCGTGGCGACGAAGGGCGTCGCCAGCGCGGCGATGCCCCTGGTGGTGGCGCTGCCTGGTCCGGCATTGTCCTGGCGCAACACCCGCACCGGCATGCCCAGCGCATTGACCACCGCGACCGTATCGTCGGTCGAGCCGTCATCGACGACGATTATAGCGTCGGGCTGGACCGTCTGGGCCGCGACCGATCGCAGCGTCTCGGCGATGGTGGCGGTCGCGTTGAAGGCCGGAATGACGACGCCGTAGCTGGCCATCACAGGAAACGCCAATTCGCAAGTTCCTTGAAATCGAAGATGCCGTCGACAGGGTGCAAGGAGCGGTCGGCCTCGCGCCGTTTCATCGACTTGTAGACGGCGCGCATGAATTCGCGAAAAGGAACATCGGCCTGCCTGGTCATGTTGCCGGGATGGCGCCGGTAATAGAGCGCAACAGTGTCGGGCATCGTGAATTTCGGCCCGCTTTCGAAAGTGCGCAGCAGATAGTCGGTGTCCTCGGCCTGGTGGAAATCCTCGTCGAAGCTGCCGATGCGTTCGACCAACCGCCGGACGAAGATAGCGGGAGACAGGTGAATGCCGCGAACCGTCACCGAGTGGCTGTCGGCTGTCGGCTCCAGCGTATCGTCATCTATGTCGTCGACCAACGTCATGCGCGAATAGGTGAGCTCGAGGGTGGGGTCTGCGTCGAAACAGGCCAGATCCGCCTTGAAGCGGCCCGGCGGGGAAATGTCGTCCGAATCGAGAAACGATACCAGCCCGGTCTGCGGCAGCAATTGCCGCAAGCCCGCGTTGCGCGCCCGCGTCACCCCCGCATTCTCCTGCTGGAAAAGGCGAATGCTCGGCGCCTCCGCGATCAGCGAGCGCACGACCGCCGCCGAACTGTCGGTCGAACCGTCATCGATAACGATGATGTCGAGATCGGCGGCATCGCGCTGCCTCAGCAGCGAGCGCAGCGCCGAGCCGACATGGCGTTCGCGGTTGTAGACCGGCATGATCACGCTCAGCTTCACGCACGCATTCCAGGCTGTGATCTGTTCATTCTTTCACCACTCTGCCGGGCGCTTGATCTCGAAAAGCCCCTCGACCGGGCGCCGCGACGGATCGGCCTTGCGCCGCCGCAAGGATTTCTGAATTACACGTAGATATTCGCGCACCGCCACATCCCTTTGCTTGGTCAAATTGCCGGGGTGGCGCCGGTAGTATACCGCGACGGTGTCGGGAAAAATGTGCTTTGGGCTGGTTTCGAAAATGCGCAGCAGATAGTCGGCGTCTTCGCCCTGCCGGAACTCCTCGTCGAAAGCACCTGTACGGTCGATGAGTGCCCTGCGGAATATCCCGGCGCTAAGGCTGACGCCGCGCACGGTGGGACCTGCGCCGCCCCGTGCCGGCTGCAGGGTTTCGTCGTCCATGAGATCGACGCGCGTCATCAGCGAGTAGGTCAGCTCGAGCGCAGGGTCGGCCGCGAACAGGGGTAGGCCAGCCTTGAATCGTCCAGCCGGCGAGACGTCGTCCGAATCCAGGAACGACACCAGTTCGGTTTGCGGCAGCAACTGCCTCAGCCCTGTGTTGCGCGCGTTCGCCACGCCCTGGTTTGCCTGCTGGAACAGGCGGATGCACGACGCTTCCCGCATGATGGCGCGGACTGCTTCAACGGAGCTGTCCGTCGAGCCGTCGTCGACAACGATGATATCGAGATCGGCATCGTCGCGTTGCCTGAGCAGGGACCGCAACGTCGAAACGACATAGATCTCCCGATTGTAGACCGGCACAATGATGCTCAACTTCATGCAGCGCCCCGAAGGACGAAATCCGCAATCGTGCCGGCGATCTCGCGCGGCTCGGTCCCCAGCGACAGCCGGTAGCATGGCAGATCGCGGGTAAGCTCGCTGAAAAAGCGAAAGCCCGCTTCCCGCTCGCCCGGCATCTGCACGATTCCTGACGGCGCCATGGCGATCATGGCATCCTTGCGCGATATGGGCATGACCGAGCTTCTCGCACCTCCCCTGATATGGGGCACTATCAAAGCAATAATGTCCAGACTTGCAGGAGTTGGTCGAGGCGCGACCTCGTTGATGTGAAAGGCATGCTTGCCTTGCCAGTTCAGCGGTTGGTACGAATTTAGCCGACCCTCCAGCTTCAGCCGCTTGAAGCCCTCCGGATCCTGCTTGAGCGTGGCAAACAGCGGATAGGCCGTCACCCCCTCGGTCCGGTCGATCAGCACATAGTCGTCGCCGACGCTATCGAGCCCATTGAGCAGGCCGGCGACGACCGTTCCCGATTTTCCGGCTCCCCCGGAGCCCGCAAGCAACACGCCCTTGCCATCGATGCCCAGCGTGCCGGCATGGGTAAGCCGCATGCCGCGCGCCGCATATTCCCAATGCAGGAAGGCGCGCAGCGGCGCCGCCTGTTCCCATGGCGGAAAGGCGTCGGCCGACATCATCAGCTGCGCCCCGACATGTCGTTGCGGATCATGGAACTGCCAAAAGTCGAGGTCATGATAGTAGCTGCCGCGCAATCCGGCCTCTTCCAGCCGGTTGGCAAAGGCATGATGGTTGTAATCGCCTCGGCCCCAGGTGGCCGGGGCGGGGACGCCATCGATGGCCGGGTGGGCGACGAAAATGCGGCAGCCGTCAGATGCAGACGGATTTTCCGGGGCCGGTATGAAGGCATGGCTCATGGCTTCCGCCAGCGTGCCATGGTCGAGGTGGACACTCAGGTCCAGCCCCGGCAACCGCACGCTGGTGGTAACGGGATAGAAGGCGGCGGCGCTTTCCGCGGCCGCCAGCACATGGCGGGCATAATCCGGCAGGGTTTGCAGCGTGATCAAAGGCATGTGTTCGTTGTTCCAGCGTCCAGAATTGCGCCGGGTCGCCTGATGCATGTCGCTCGGGGTGGCCCCGGTTTTGAGACGACGACATGCATAAAATCAAAGATCTAAACCGCGTCGCCTGAGTCCGTTCAAACGCGACGCGCTTTAGGGAAACGATTATGCCTGTTTCACCGCCGGCCAGCCGAGAGGTTCCTCGACCTCATGGATCGGGTCGACAATGATGAGATCGGCAAGGTCGTCATGGACATCGACCTTGAGCGGCTCATTGCTGGCAGCAAGCGCAGCCGACAGCTCGCCCGAAAGCGGTTGTGCCGGTGTTTCGGCTGGCGCAAGCAACCCGAAATCGAGCAGTCGGGCAACGAAGCTTTCGAGGTCGGCTAGGCTTATTTTTGCGGCGCCCGCGGCAGCTCCGACCAGCGCTTCAGTGGCGACGCCGGACGACAAAGCCTGCCAGACCCGGCTGCCGGAATCGGAAAAGCCGAAATACTTACCGTTCGAAAGATCGAGAACGACGGCTTCGCCATCGAATGATTCGAAAACGATGTCCTTGCTTGCGACCGCGTAGACCCGCTGTTGCATCGCTCTGTCCCCCGTTCCATGCGCCCATGAAGGGATGCGCCGGTTTCACGGTCTGCCCAGCCCTTCCTAAGTGCGTCTAAATCACTCGGCCTATGCTTGGCAAGACAAAGACCCGCGAACACAACGCCTGCGTCGGCGACCGTTGCGGCGAAGTCGACCGGCTCAAGCCTCGATTTCGAGCGCCGACAACGGTTTCGAGCAGCAGGCAAGGATGAAACCGTCATCGATCTCGTGGTCGAGGATGCCGCCATTGTGGCTCATCTCGACTTCGCCGGAGACCTTCTTCACCTTGCAGGTGCCGCACAGGCCGAACTCGCAGGCGGCGGGAATCCGCACGCCCGAGCTGCGCGCGGTCTGCAGCACGGTCTGGCCGGCGACGCATTCGGCATCGACCTCCGAAAGCGAGAAGCGGATCGGCGTCACGGCTTCGACAGGTGCAGCGATGCCGTCCTCGACCGGGGAGGCAAACGGCGCCGGAATTTCCTCCATCACAGGCGCGGCAAAGCTCTCCTGATGGTATTTCGTCATGTCGAAGCCGGCGGCATCCAGCATGCCGCGCACGGCGCGCATGAACGGATCGGGGCCGCAGCAGAAGATTTCGCGCTCGCGGAAATCCGGAGCCAGCAAGGGCAGCCGGATCGCGTCGATGCGCCCCATATGACCGTACCAGCCCTCGCGGCTGGAACGTTCCTCGATCATGAAGCCGAGCGACAGGCCGGGCATATGGCCGCCGAGCAGTTCGAGTTCCTTGCGGAAGATGATCTCTTCGGCACGCCGCGCGCAGTTGACGAAACCGACATCGGTCCATGGCGCGCAGTCGTTCAGCCAGCGCAGCATCGACATCATCGGCGTCACGCCGGAGCCAGCCGAAATGAACAGGTATTTGGCCGCCGGGTGGCTGTGCAACGAGAAGTCGCCCGCCGGTCCATAGGCCTTGACGTGCGAGCCGGGTGCCAGATGGTCGAACATCCAGCGCGTGCCGATGCTGCCGGCCTGCGCCTTGATCGTCACCGCGATCGAAAACGGCCGCGATGGCGACGACGACAGCGTGTAGGTGCGCATCAGCGGCCCGTCCGGTGTCGGCAGTTCCAGCGTCAGGAACTGGCCCGGCTTGTAGCGGAACCAGGTCTGGTTGTCGGAGCGGAAGGTGAAGGTCTTGACGTCGGGCGCCTCGTCGCTGACGCCGATCACTTCCAGCACCTGCAGCCTATCGTTCCACGGCGCCATCTGGTCGAGATGGCGATAGAGCCCAAGATCCGTCATCGCATTCATCCTCTGGTCCCTCTTCGCCTGCTCCAGCTCACGCGACGCTGCGCAGCGCCGGCCGGCCGCCTTCGGCAAGGCGCGGGCCGATAAAGGCCGCGTACCATTCGACGAACTGGATCACGCCGCCCTCGTGCAGCTCCGAATAGGGGCCGGGCTCATAGGCCGGAGACAGGATGCCAAAGGCGTTTTCCTCGACGATTCGGCGGTCCTGGTCGTTGGTCTCGGTCCAGACATGGGTGAGCTCCTCAAGGTTGTAGTCGACCCCCTCGACCGCCTCCTTGTGCACCAGCCACTTGGTCGTCACCGCGGTTTGCGTAGCGCTGATCGGCAGCACCCGGAAGGTGACCGCATGGTCGATCAGTATGTGGTTCCAGGTCGTCGGATAGTGGTAGTGCATCAAGGTGCCGATGCGGTCGGCGGCAACAGTGTCGGACAGGTTCTTCGTCACCGCGCGCTTTCCGGACATCGTGTAGCTGACGGCATCGCGCAGCAGCGGCGCGCGGGTGGCGCGGTATTGCCCGGCCGGATCGATGCGGAACTTGCTCGGCAGGCCCGCCGCCTCGCATTTCGCCCAGTGCGCAAGCATCTCCGGATCGCTGTCGGCGCCCTGCACGCCGGTCACCGTCGGCGCTTCGGGGAATGTCTTGCACAGCTCCGGATGATTGCCGGCGCAGTGATAGCATTCGCGGTTGTTTTCCCAGACCAGCTTCCAGTTGCCCTTCTCGATGATGGTGCTCTCGAAGGCGACCTTGGCTTCATTCAGCCGGTGCGGCTTGAGGTAGGGCTCTATCATGGCGCGCATCGGGGCAAAGTCGGCAGGTTCTTTTGCCAGGCAGATGAAGATGTAGCCGCCGACGCTCTCGCAGGCGACGGGCTTCAGGCCGAACTGGCTCTTGTCGAAACCGTCGGCCATCTGGCGGGCAAACAGCAGCCGGCCGTCAAGCTCGTAGGTCCACTGGTGATAGGGGCAGACAAGCTTTGCCGCCATGCCCTTCTCAGTGTTGCAGACACGGCTGCCGCGATGGCGGCAGGAATTGTGAAAGGCGTTGATGTTGCCCTTCTGGTCGCGGACCAGCACCACCGGATAATCGCCGATCTGCACGGTGATATAGCTGCCGGGCTTCGGCAGTTCGCAATCATGGCCGATGAACAGCCAGTCGCGATACCAGATAAGCTCCATGTCGAGCTTGAAATAGTCCGGGTCGGTGTAGAAGGGCTGTTCCAGCGAAAAGCCTTGCTTGCGGCCGTTCAGGAGCCTCAGCATGTCGTTGCGCGTATCCATAGTTCTGTCCTCGTGGTTTAAGGACTGAACTTGGTGGTGATGGAGGAAGGATCGGACGCAGGCCGGCGCGGCGCCGGACATGCACTATCCACCTCTTGACCGCCCACCGCGATCAGTCGAGTCTATGCATCTCGGGCTGGTTTCCGGGCTCTGGAGTTGTCCTTGCGGACCATCGCGACACCTTCCCAGGCTGCTGCCCAGTGGTCTCCCGTTGCGACTTCAACTCCACCACCGTTGCGGGGGCAGCGCCGGATTCTGACCGGCTTCCCAATTCTCCGCTGCGTCGTCACGAAGCGGCACCTGAGATGCGATCATCTAATCACGGCAGCGATCGCGACGTCGGCATGAAAGCGACATCATATCCATGCGGCGCGACACGCGCGGCATACGCCCCGCCGACCACCGAAGGGCTGAGATCCTGTCTTGCGGCGCTATCATCGCCGTTTCGAATCGCTGCGGATCCAGTTCCGATCGGGGGCAAAAAGGGCTCAACGGTATCGAAAAGTTACTATTAGCGATCTCTAATCGAACCGAACGGTTCGTTTCTGTTGACAATGCGTGCAGGATGGTGTGAACGACGGCCCGGAAACCGACACCGGAGCGAACCACTCGGTTCGACATAAGCAACTGAAAACAATGCGATAAATGACCATAGAGGAACTTCCTGGCACAATTTCAAGGTGCAGGACCGTGGTCCACACGGAACAACTTCGTGATTGGAAACCAGCCTATGGCTTTCCCACATCGGGGCTGTCCGAACGACGCGAATTCCTCCCAAGACACGCCGCTAGACGGACAGACAAACTGGAGTACTAAAAATGAAAAAGATCATCCTCACTGCCGCAGCCGTTTTGGCGATCACCGGCAGCGCCTTCGCCGGTAGCGACAATTACGGTTCCAATGGTGCGAACCAGCCAGCCGTCTCGGTCGACAGCTCGTATACGGCTTCCATTCAGAAGCCGGCGCACGCTGACAAGCAGCCTGTCGTTCAGGGCGCCGACCGCGACCTCTACGGCAATCGCTGATCCCGACCAAAGAAGGGCGGCTAACCCGTCGCTCTCGGGATCCCAAAAAATTCAGGAGTATTGAAATGAAAAAGATCATCCTTGCTGCCGCCGCCGTTTTGGCCATCTCCGGCAGCGCTTTCGCCGGCAGCGACAACTACGGTTCGAACGGCGCCAACCAGCCTGCGATTACGCCGACCGATAGTGGCCATACGGCTTCGGTTGAGAAGTCGGCTCCAGCCGAGGAGGCGCCTGCCCACGGTGCCGACCGTAACCTTTTCGGCCGTTAAAAGCCGGTTCCCAGCACGCGGCGGGCTTATCCGCTGCAGCTGGCGGCATCAGAAAAATTCAGGAGACTAAAATGAAGAAGATCGTTCTTGCCACCGCAGCCGTTCTGGCTGTTTCGAGCGCTGCCTTTGCCGGCAGCGACAATTATGGCTCCAATGGCGCCAACCAGCCGGCCGCTGCCGTCGACACCACCCGCACTTCGTCGACCGGCACCAACTCGGCGGTCTACAAGCTGCTGAACTCGTCGAACGACCAACAGAAGTTCGTTCCTCAGAGCAGCGACAGGGATCGGTTCGGCAACAACTAACAGCCGAAGCTTAAAAAAAGAGCGGCGGGCCTGGCCCGCCGCTCTTTTTTCATGCCTGTACGACGCAGCTATCTCAAGCCGCCTTCACTTCCACCGGCTTGAGCGAGAAGGAGTGCCCATCGGCGTCGAAGATGTGCAGGTCCCCGGCATCCGCGGTCAGTCGCAGCTTTGCCCCGCGCTTGACCTCGACATTGCCGGGCAGCTTGGTCACCAACGGCAGGTCAGCGCGGCCGATATCGACATAGACAAGCTGCACCTCGCCGAGTTGCTCGACATAGTCCACCACGCCCTCGAAAAGATATTCCGCGCCGGTGGCGGCCGACAGATCCTCCGGCCGCACGCCGAAGCTGACTGCCGCACCCTTTGCTGACGCCGGCGTTGCGATCGGCACCGTTGCCTTGCGGCCGCCGACATGGCTGACGATTGTCGGGTTGCCCGTCCTGTCGATTGTCGCCGGCAGGATGTTCATGGCCGGCGAGCCGATGAACTGGGCAACGAACAGATTGCCGGGCTTCTTGTAGAGGTCTATCGGCGTGCCGACCTGCTCGATATGGCCATCCTTCAGCACGACGATGCGGTCAGCCAGCGTCATCGCCTCGACCTGATCGTGGGTGACGTAGATCATGGTCGTGGCAGGCATCGATTCCTTCAGCTTGGCGATCTCGATGCGGGTGGCGACGCGCAGCGCCGCGTCGAGGTTCGACAGCGGCTCGTCGAACAGGAACACTTTCGGGTTGCGCACGATGGCCCGGCCGATGGCGACGCGCTGGCGCTGGCCGCCCGACATGGCCTTGGGCAGACGGTCGAGATATTTGGTCAGCTGCAGGATCTCCGCTGCCTGCCGCACCCGCTTGTCGATCTCGGCCTTGCTTTCCTTGCCGATCTTCATCGAGAAGGCCATGTTGTCGTAGACGGTCATGTGCGGATAGAGCGCATAGGACTGGAACACCATGGCGATGCCGCGCTTGGAAGGCGGCACATCGTTCACCACCTCGCCGGCGATCTTCAGCTCGCCGGAGGTGATCTCCTCAAGCCCGGCGATGGACCGCAGCAAGGTCGACTTGCCGCAACCCGACGGGCCGACGAAGACGATGAACTCGCCCGACTTTATGTCGAGGTCGATGCCGTGGAGAATGTGCAGATTGCCGTATGATTTCTTCACCTGTCTCAGCGTGACATCGGCCATAATTTCCTCCCAGTGATTTCCCTAGAGAACCTGGATTTCCTCAAAAAATCCAGTTTCGTCAAAAACTCAGTCGATGCGCCCGAACCAGGCGCCGTAGCCGCCGAGGCGGATGGAACCTGTGCCGGATTGTCCCGAAAAACCGTGCCCGGCCAATGGCAGCAGCGCCTGACCACCGAGATCGACCTCGGCCGGCTTGCTGGCCAGATTGAAGACGCAGACGATCTGCTCATTGCCCTCACGGCGGGTGAAGGCGACGGTGTCGCCCTCGCTTTCGATGAACTCGATGTCGCCTTTGGCCAGGGCCGGATGCTGGCGGCGGAAACCGAGAAAGCGCCGGTAGTGCTCGAGCAGCGAGGCCGCGTCGCCCTGCTGAACATTGACCGCTTGCGACAAGTGCTTGCCCGGCACCGGCAGCCAGGGCTTGGCCGTCGAAAAGCCGGCATTGCTGGCGGTTGCATCCCACACCATCGGCGTGCGGCAGCCGTCGCGGCCCTTGAATTCGGGCCAGAAGCGAATGCCGTAGGGGTCCTGCAGATCCTCGAACTGCAACTCGGCTTCGCCAAGCCCAAGCTCCTCTCCCTGATAGAGGCAGACCGAACCGCGCAGCGACACCAGCAGCGCCGAGATAACCTTCAGATAGGCGGCCGGGTCGGCCTCGTCGGCGGCCCAGCGCGAGGCCGGACGCATCACGTCGTGGTTGGAAAAGGCCCAGCACGACCAGCCGTCACTGGCGACTTTGCCGAAGGCTTCCAGCACCTCGCGCACCTTGGCGGCGCTGATCTTTTCCGGCGCCAGGAAATCGAAGGAATAGCACATGTGGACGCGTTTGCCGCCGGCGGTGTAGGCGGCGACCACTTCCAGCCCGCGTTGCGAATCGCCGACTTCGCCGACTGCGGCGGTTGCCGGATATTCGTCGAGCAGCGCCCGGAACCGTTCGAGGAAGGCAAGGTTTTCCGGCCGGCTCTTGTCGTAGATATGGTCCTGGTAGTTGTAGGGATTGACCGCAGGTGCTGTCTGGTCGTTGCGCTCTTCGGGCGGCAGCGGCGGATTGTTCTCCAGCCCCTGGCTGTGGAAGTAGAAATTGATGGTGTCGAGGCGGAAGCCGTCGACGCCGCGCTCCAGCCAGAAGCGGGTGACGTCGAGCAGCGCGTCCTGGACTTCCAGATTGTGGAAGTTGAGATCGGGCTGCTCGGACAGGAAATTATGCAGGTAATATTGCTGGCGGCTGGTGTCCCACTGCCAGGCCGAGCCGCCGAAGATCGACAGCCAGTTGTTGGGCGGCGTGCCGTCCGGCCTGGCGTCGGCCCAGACATACCAGTCGGCCTTCGGATTGCCGCGGCTGGCGCGGCTCTCCTTGAACCATGGATGGTTGTCGGCGGTGTGCGACAGCACCTCGTCGATCATCACCTTGAGGCCGAGGTGATGGGCTTCCGCAACCAGCGCGTCGAAATCGGCGAGCGTCCCGAACATCGGGTCGACGTCGCAATAGTCCGACACATCGTAGCCGAAATCCTTCATCGGCGACTTGAAGAAGGGCGAAATCCAGATGGCGTCGACGCCGAGCGAGGCGATGTAGGGCAGCCTGCGGATGATGCCCTTGAGGTCGCCGATGCCGTCGCCATTGGAGTCCTGATAGGAGCGCGGATATATCTGGTAGATCACCGCGCCCCGCCACCAGTCGCGACCGACGGCGAGATCGGGCTTCGAGGTCGCCTTCAAAGCGGCTTGCATAAGTCTCAACCTCCTTTGACCGAGCCGGCCAGCAGCCCGCGGACGAAATAGCGCTGCAGCGAGAAGAACACGATCAGCGGCACGATAATGGTGACGAAGGCCGATGTCGTCAGGATTTCCCAGTCGCCGCCGCGCGAGCCGAGCAGTGCGTTGAGCTTCGCGGTCAGCACGATCTGATCCCCTTCGGTACCGAGGAAAACCATTGCCACCAATAAGTCGTTCCACACCCACAGGAACTGGAAGATCGCAAAGGACGCCAGCACCGGGAAGGACAGCGGCAGCACGATCTTGACGAAGATTTCGAAATCGCTGGCGCCGTCGATGCGCGCCGATTCCATGATCTCGCGCGGCAGGCCGGCAATATAGCTGCGCAGGAGATAAATGGCGAAGGGCAGGCCGAAGCCGGTATGCGCCAGCCAGATGCCGAGATAGGTTTTCGACGGCACACCGAAGAAGATGCCGACGCCGTTGTAGATTTTCAAAAGCGGGATCAAGGACATCTGCAGCGGCACGACCAGCAGGCCGATGATTGTGGCGATCAGCAAGGCGCGGCCGGGAAAACGCATCCAAGCCAATGCATAGGCGGCGAAGGCGGCGATCAGGATCGGGATGACCGTCGCCGGGATGGTGACGGTCAGCGAGTTTATGAACGAGCGGCCGATGCCCTCCGAAAACAGCACGGTCTTGTAATTGTCGGTGGTGAATTTCGGTGGCGCCGACGAGGCGTAATAGACGCGCTGGCCACGGTCGCCTTCGAAAGCCTTGGGCGAACTCATGACGAACGTTCCGTCGGCATTGAGCTGCAAGGTCACGCCGTCGCCGAGATCGGCAGTGGTGCCGGCCGGATATTGCGTCGGTGCCGCCGACTTGACGCCGAAGGCGCTGATGTTGCGCGCAGCACCGTCGCCGAAGATATTGCCGGCAAGCACGAACTTGCCGTCCTTCTCGACCTGCGCCGAGGCCGGCGGCAGGCGGCCGGCTTCAGTCTGGCTGGAGCTGGAGAACGAGTTCCACCAGCCCGAGGCGATGATCTGGTCCTTGTCGCGCAGCGACGAGACCAGGATGCCGAGCGTCGGCACGGTCCAGACGGCGACGAAGACAAGCACGGCGATGTGGACGCCGAAGCGGCTGGCAAAGGACTTTCCGGTCGCGACGGCCATCTCAATGTCCTCCCGTCTCTTTGTTCGCCTGGCGGATGTTCCAGACCATGATCGGGATGACCGCGATCATGATGATGATGGCGATGGTGGCGCCGCGGCCGAAATCGCCGCCGCCGCGGAACATCCAGTCGAACATCAGATTGGCCAGCACCTGGCTGTTCCATTGGCCGTTGGTCATGGTCAGCACGATGTCGAACACTTTCAGCACCAGGATGGTGATCGTCGTCCAGACCACGGCGATGGTGCCCCAGATCTGCGGCACCATGATCTTCCAGAAGATCTGGAACGGATTGGCGCCGTCGATGACCGCGGCTTCAAGCGTCTCTTCGGGGATGCCGCGCAACGCCGAAGACAGGATGACCATGGCAAAGCCGGTCTGGATCCAGATCAGGATGATCATCAGGAAGAAATTGTTCCAGAACGGCAGCGATATCCAGACCTGCGGCTGGCCGCCGAAATACTGGATGATGGCGTTGAGCAGGCCGATCTGCGTCTGGCCCTCGCCGCGATATTCGTAGATGAATTTCCAGATCACGCTGGCGCCGACGAAGGAGATCGCCAGCGGCAGGAAGATCAGGCTCTTGGCGATTGTGCCCCACCAGATCTTGTCCGTGAGCACGGCGATTATCAACCCTAGAAAGGTGCAGGCGGCGGGCACCACCGCCAGCCAGATGATGTTATTCAGGATCGAGTTGCGGAACTCGCGGTCGCCGAACGCCCATTCATAGTTGGCGAAGCCGACAAAATGCTGGCCGCCGCGGTCGAGGAAGGACAGCCAGAGCGTCGCCACCACCGGATAGATCAGGTAGACGGTGAGGATGATCATCGCCGGGCCGACGAACAGCCACGGACGGACCAGTCCTTGCCGGCGCAGATTGTCGATGGCCGCAGCCCCGGCCACGCCGCGCGACGGGAATATCAGGTCGACCAGCTTGTTGGCGCCCCAGAAATAGGCGACGCAGCCGCCGACGCCGATGATGATGACAAAAATGGCCGATAAGATCTGAGCAGCCATGGGTCCCTCTTCCCTGCGCATGATCGGCCGGGCCTTGAACAGCCCTGGCGATGTGGCTCTGCGCCGATTTAAGTTATTCTGAAACGAACGAACGCAAATCGGTCCGGCGTAAGGCGCCGGTCGGATCCGGGCCATAGCGGCCCGGACCCAGTCTGTGGAGGAAGTCCTGAATTTGCCGCCAAAGCGGCTGATTACTTGGCAGTGGTTACTTGCCAGCTGACTGCTTGCCAGCTGACTACTTGATAGCGTCCCAGCTCTTCTGGATGTCGGTGGCGACATCCTGCGCCGACTTGCCGCCGACCAGATCGATCATGCCGGTCCAGAAGGCGCCGGCGCCGATCTTGCCCGGCATCAGGTCCGAACCGTCGAAGCGGAAGGTCGAGGCATTGGCGAGGATATCGCCCTGCTTCTTCAGCGCGTCGCTGGCATAGGCATCCTTGTTGACCGACTTGAGCGGCGTGACGAAGCCGCCCTGGGCCATCCAGATTTCATGTGCCAGCGGCATTTTCAGGAATTCGATGAACGCGCGTGCACCCTTCGAATCCTTGGTGATCATGGCCAGCGTGCCGGCGCCGAGCACAGGCGTGCCCAGCTCGGGCTTGGATGCATAGGGCGGGAAGTAGAAGAAGTCGGCGTCCTGTCCAACCTTTGTGCCTTCCGGGAAGAAGGTCGGGATGAACGATGCCTGATGGTGCAGGTAGCATTTCGGCGGCACCGAGAAGAGGCCCTTCGGGCTGTCGCGGAAGTCGGTCGCGGCAACCGCCTTGGCCCCACCGTCGACCATCTTGTCGTCGGTCGCGATCTTGCCGAAAATGTCGATGGCCTTGACCACCGCCGGATCGTTGAACGGGATCTCGTTCTTTACCCACTTGTCATACACGTCGGGCGCCTGGGTGCGCAGCATGATGTCTTCGACCCAGTCGGTCGCCGGCCAGCCGGTAGCGCCGCCTGAGCCGAGGCCGATGCACCACGGCGTGCCGCCGTCGGCGATGATCTTCTTCTCGAGGTCGGCGAGCTCTTCCTGGGTCTTGGGAACCTTGTAGCCGGCTTCCTCGAAATTGTCGGGCGAATACCAGACCAGCGATTTCACGTCGGCCTTGTAGGGGAAGGCGAAGAAGCCCGGCTTGCCGTCCTTGTCCTTGAAGGTGCCGAGATCGACCCATGACTGGCCGGCGCCGTAATTGTCCTTGATCCATTTGGCGGTGTCGTCGCCCAGCGGCGTCAAAAGGCCCTTGGACGCCAGATCCTGGATCAGGCCCGGCTGCGGCAGTACGGCGATATTGGGCGGGCTGCCGGCCTGGGTATCGATGACGATCTGCTGTTCGTAATTTTCCGACGAGGAGTATTTGATCTCGGCGCCGGTGGCTTCCTGAAAATATTCGAGAACAGTGCGGATGAGGCCTTCGTCCTCGCCGCGCCAGGGCCCGAAGATGGTCAGCGTCTCGCCCTTGAGATCGACCTTCTTCAGCTCTTCGTAATTGGCCCAGTTGAAGCGCTTGTCTTCCCCGGGCTTGAACTTCAGTTCGGCTTGCGCCGGCAGGGACAAGGCGAGCGTGGCAAACGCTGCGCCAAGCAGAAGCATCTTCTTCATCGGTATTCCTCCCAGTGTGGACACATACACCCGGACGGAACCTCCATTCCGCCCGCCGACGCTGCAGGACTGTGACTCGTTCAGAAAGGAACCGCAACCTTTCGAAGAGTCTTCCAAAGCGCTTTGGTCTTTTTGATCTCGCCATTGAATCGGCTGGAAGTCAAGAGGGCGGTGGGCTAATCGATTTAATTTCGAGCTGGAAGACTTGGTAAAGTGCACTGCAGCATAGTTTTACGGCGGTGCAGCAGCGTATTAAGCTTCAAACTGGCCGGACCAGTGCGTATGGTCGACCAGCTTGGCCGCGCCCGTTGTGGCGCCGCGTGGCTTCCAAATTAAAAGCGCTTTGAGGCTTGGAGGCCTCCCAGTGAACCTGAAGCAGCTCTCTCATATGCTAGCCCTGTCGCAGACAACGGTAAGCCGTGCGCTCAACGGCTATCCGGAGGTCAACGAGGAAACCCGCCGGCGCGTGGTGGATGCCGCCAAGCGCCACGGCTACCGGCCCAACCCGAGCGCGCGCCGGCTGGCGACCGGCAAGACGGGCATGATCGGCTATGTGCTGCCGACGGGCGCCTCCGTCGACATCGACCCGCATTTCGTCGAGTTCCTGTCGGGTCTCGGCGACTATGCCCGCTCGCACGAGCTCGACCTGGTGCTGTCGCCGGCCGATGCCGACGACCAGGAAACCACCTATCGCCGCATCGTCGCCAACCGCCAGGTCGACGCCGTCTACATCTCCTCGCCGCGCCCGGCCGACCGGCGGGTGGCGCTGGTCAACACGCTCGGCATTCCCTTCATCGTCCATGGCCGCAGCGAAGGCTCCGATTTCGACTACCCCTTCACCGACATCGACAACGAGGGCGGCTTCCACGACGCCGCCCGGCTGCTGGTTCAGCTCGGCCACCGGCGGCTGGCGCTGATCAATGGCGACGACCGCGAGACCTTCGCCATCCACCGCGAGCGCGGCATGCGCAGGGCGCTGGCCGCGAGCGGCCTGACGCTCGGCGAGCGCCATGTCTGTTCACTCACCATGACGGAGGAGAACGGCTACCGCGCCGCCAGGCGCCTGCTCGAACAGAGCGAGCGGCCGACGGCGATCGCCTGCTCCAGCCTGATCATGTCGCTCGGCGTCGTGCGCGCGGTGCGCGACCTTGGCCTGACCATTCCCGGCGACCTGTCGTTGATTGCCCATGACGACGTCTTTCCATGGCTGAAGCCGGAGAATTTTTCCGTGCCGCTGTCGACGACGCGCTCGTCGATCCGCCTCGCCGGCGCCCGCATCGCCGAACGCTTGGCAGCGCGCATTTCCGGCTTGGAAGAAGGGGCGCGGGGCGAGGTCTGGCCTGTCGACCTGGTGGTGAGAGGCTCGGTCGCCGGCGCGCCGGTTTAGGGATTAATCCAATTGCTCCGCTGGGCAAGTTTACCCATGTGGATGTTGCCCGCAGATAGATTGACTTCGTTGGGACAACGGTCTGCCTGGACCTGTCCTTGATTTGGCTTCGAGTGGGTGGCAACCAGTAAGCCAGAGCCATCAACCAGTCCTCAGGGTGCGCCACTTGCCCATATTCCCGTTCTCCGAAACGGATCCAATCCGGCATCCTGGCCCACCGCCGAAAACGTCGGAGGTGGTCATTGTCGGTGGCGGCATCATCGGTGTGACGACGGCGCTTTTCCTGGCACAGCGGAACATCCCGGTGACGCTGCTGGAAAAAGGACGCATTGCGGCCGAACAGTCGTCCCGCAATTGGGGCTGGATCCGGAAGCAGGGACGCGACGCCGACGAGTTGCCCATCGTCATAGAGGCTATTCGCCTGTGGCGGCAACTGGCTGAGGAATGCGGCGAGGACATCGGCCTGACCCAGACAGGTGTGACCTACCTGGCGAAGACCGACAAGGACATGGCCGGCTTCGAAGCATTCATGAAGATCGCTGCGACGCATGCGCTCGACACCCGTCTCCTGGATGCAGACGAAACCGCGGCACTCATCAAAGGCATGTCGCGCAAATTCAAGGGCGCGATGACGACGCCCTCCGACATGCGGGCGGAGCCTTGGCTGGCGGTGCCCGCACTTGCCCGGCTCGCCGTGCGAAAAGGCGTCAAAATCGTCGAGAATTGCGCGGCGCGAACCCTCGAAATCTCAGGCGGCAAGGTCAAGGGCGTGTGGACCGAGACGGGGTATATCGAGGCCTCCAGTGTGCTGGTCGCGGGAGGTGCCTGGTCATCCTTGTTCCTGAGAAGACACGGCGTCTCCATCCCCCAGCTCAGCGTCAGGGTAACCGCAGCCGCAACGGACCCCTTGGCTGAAATCTATGCAGGTGCGGCGACTGACGAACACATCGCTTTCAGGCGCCGGCAGGATGGCGGGTATACGCTCGCCGCGGGCGGCAGCCATCTGCATTACCTGGGACCTGACGCCTTCCGGCACGCCACCAAATATCTTCCTGCGCTGAGGGACAATCCGCTGGGGACACGCTACTTTCCGTTCGCGCCGTCAGGTTACCCCGATGCCTGGTCGACGCCGCGCGATTGGGCGCCGGATTCGCACAGCCCTTTCGAGAGAATGCGGGTGCTCGACCCGGCCCCTGAACCGGCCCGTCTGCGTTCGATAGAACGCAAGTTCAAGCACCTCTTTCCGCAGTTCGAGAGGGTTCGCCTGAAGGCAGGCTGGGGTGGCATGATCGACGCCATGCCCGACGTCGTCCCCGTCGTGGATCGGGTTGAGGCAGTCGGCAGCCTTTTCGTCGCAACGGGAATGAGCGGCCACGGCTTCGGCATCGGGCCTGGCATAGGCCGCGTCGTTGCCGACATGATCCAGGGAAACCAGACGGGGCACGACCTCAGCCGCTTCCGGCTGTCGCGCTTCCATGATGGCAGCCCTGTCCGGCTGGGTCCGGCGCTCTGAATTGGGTGGCGCGAAATTCGCCCGGTTTACTTGTTCGCCGCCGCCTTCGTATCCAGCAGGCCATAACCGAAATCATTGTCCCGTCCCTTCGGACCGAGATCCCTGGCGGTGGCGGCCAGCGCCTTTTCGATATCGTCGGCCGAGCGCTCGGGTGAGGCGTGGATCAGGTTGGCGATTGCGCCGGACACGATCGCGGCGGCAAATGAGGTGCCGGTGACGACGTCAGAGCCGGCGCCGCTCGGCGCCACCATCTCGACGCCGGGCGCCGAGATGAAGACATAAGCGCCGCGATTGGCCTGCTGCATCAGCCCGTCCCTGGCGTCGGTGGCGGTGACCGCGATCACGCCGTCATAGGCGGCGGGGTAGCCATAGGGCGCTTTCGGCCCGTTGTTGCCGGCAGCAGCGACCAGGATGATGCCGAGCCCGCGCGCATTGCGGCAGGCGGTGGCGAGCAGATCGTTCTTGGGGCCGACGAAACTCATATTGATGATGCTGACATTCTGGTCCGCCGCCCAGTCGAGCGCCGACAGGATGACATCCATGGTCGACCTGCCGTCCTCGAAGGCGCGGGCGTGATAGATCCTGGCGCCGGGCGCCATGCCTTCGAGCGCGCCGACGCCGGCGATCAGCCCGTCGACCGAGGTACCGTGGTCACGCTTTTCGACCGGCACGTTGGGCATGGCGTCGAACTGGTCGGCAATGACGCCGGACAGCGCCGGATTGGTGTCGTCTATGCCGGTGTCGATGACGGCGATGCGCACGTTTTCGCCACTGGCTTGCTTGTTGTCGAGCTGAATGCGCTCGAAGGCATAGTTGACGATGCCGGCCGCCTGCTGCAGCGAATAGATATGGTTTGGCTCGCGCCGCAGGGTGCGGCCATCGGCGGCCAGCTGCGCCAGCACGGCGCCGACCGGGCGGCCGTCGGGAATGCCGAAGCGCACCAGTGTGGTGCCGAGCAGCCGCGACTGGCGCTGCGAGCGCACTTCAAGGCCGAAGGAGGCGGCGATCTGCTGGACGGCGCCGGCATCGCCGTCGACGGTCACCAGCACCTCGTCGGGCACGAACTCGCCGGCGATGGCACGGCGCGGCGCGGTCGCGACAAGATCGGTCGGCGAAACGATCGCCCCGCCGGCGGGTGGCCCGGCCTGCGTGTCGGCAGGCGGCGCTGACGGCCGTGGCGTCGGCACGGGCGCTACGGGAGCCGGTGGGTTGGGAAACAGGTCGACGATCAGGGCCGGAAGGGTAACTGCGCCTGGTTCGCCGCCGACGTTGGCCTCATTGCCGTCTTTCGGGCAGTCGGCAGCCGCCGCTCCGGCCGCGTCGGTGCAGTCGGCCCGGCCGGCATTGGGATCATTGGTCTGCGCCGACGCCGGCACGGCGACGATTGTCGTCGCCGCCACCAGGATCGCCGCAAATCGAATGACCGCCCTAGCTGCCATCAACCGGTTTCCTTCCCTCGATCACAGTCTCCGCGAACGGCTGGGCGGCAATAAGGCCGACGAGCCTGGTGTAGTCTGCTCCGGTCTTGACCGGGATGGCAATGCGGAAGACGCCCGAGGCGGCCGGCCCGCCGGCGATCTTCAGCGCGTTCTGGTCGAGGAAGACAGCGATGTCGGACATCTTCGCATCCGGCTTGAACTTGACCAGCGCGAACGGCAGTTTCGCCAGATCATCCTCGGCGCCGGCAATCTCGAAATCATGGCTCTTGCCGCCGGTCTGCACGTAGGACTGCACCACGACCAACGCCAGCAGCACCGCCGCTGCCGCCCAGGCGACACCGACCGGCACCGCCATGAAACGGCCGAGTGCCTGCGCCAGCCAGGAACGGCCCGCGGGAGCGCGGACCGGTCCGGCTTCGGCGTCGAGCGCCCTGGCAAAGCGGCTGAGCGCATCGGCCGGTGGCCGGATCGCCTCGTTGGCGGCGGTGGCGCCGGAGAATTCCGCCTCAGCCTCGCCAAGCGCCGCCGTCGCCGCCGGATCGGACGCCAGCCATTCCTCGACGGCTTCGAGGTCCGAGCCTTCCAGCGAGCCGTTAAGGTAGAACGGCAGCAGCGTTTCCATTTCGTCACGGCGCGACATTTTTTCAGCGGCGCTCATGTCTTCAGGATTGCTCATGGCCACCCCCTGTCGTAACCGGCGGCCTTGAGGGCTTCGCCGAGTTTCTTGCGGGCGTAGAACATTCGGGTCTTGACGGTGGCGACCGGGATGCCGAGCACCTCGCCGATCTCCGTCACCGACTGTCCATGGTAATAGGCAAGGTCGATCACCGAGCGGTGTTCCTCCGGCAAGGCATCGACGAAGCGCCGCAAAGCGGCGCCCTTGTCTTCCTTCATGGTGGCGACTTCCGGCGTGTCGGCGCCGTCGGGAACCTGCGCCGCATCATCGTCATCGATCCAGTCTTCTTTTTTCTTGCGAAGCATCGACAGCGCCTTGAACCGGGCGATGCCGAGCAGCCATGTCGAGACTTCCGAGCGCCCTTCGAAACCGGGCGCCTGGCGCCACAGCTCGAGAAAGACCTCGTTTGCGATATCGTCGGCCATCATTTCCGATCCCGTCTGGCGCACCACGAAGCGGTAGACCCGCGCGTGGTGACGCATGAACAGCAGCCGAACAGCGGCACGGTCGCCCTTCGCGACCCGGTCGACAAGCGCGCGATCAGTCTCGGTCGCTGCCGTCATGGCCGGTCGAGCCGCCTGGCTCCTGTCTGCTCTGTCGCCGATAGGTTCAAAAAGGTTCATCCTTCCGCCAAGGAATTTTGGCGAAGCTAACCGAAGAGAGGGAGTGTTGCCAGAGCGTCTCCCTTCTCCCCGTCACTATACGGGGAGAAGGTGCCGGCAGGCGGATGAGGGGCGGCGCCGGCGTTCGCAGGCGATGATGCNCCCTTCTCCCCGTCACTATACGGGGAGAAGGTGCCGGCAGGCGGATGAGGGGCGGCGCCGGCGTTGGGGTATTTATTTTGATGTTAGCGCTGCCCCTCACCCTTACCCTCTCCCCGTATAGGGACGGGGAGAGGGGGTAGCGAACGGCGGCTCAGCGACGACCTCCGTCACCCCAAAAACGGCTTAGCCTTCATGGTCTCCGGCACCGGCACACCCAGCCGCTTCAGCACCGTCGGCGCCAGTTGCAGCTGATCAAGCAGCGTGTCCGGATCCGGCCCTTTGCCGGCTCCGAAATAATACAGCGCGAAATCCTGCATTTCATCGTCACGGCCGCCATGATGGCCGCGGTCTGTCTGGCCGTGGTCGGCGGTTACGATCACCTCGTAACCGGCCTGCCGCCAGCCCGGCAGGAAGGCTGCCAGCATGCCGTCCATCGCATAGCAGGCATGGTCCATTTCGTGGCAGTCATGGCCGAAGCGATGGCCCATCGAATCCAGAGTGCAGGTGTGCAGGATACCGTAGTCGATGGCATGGCGTCGGGTCAGCATGGTCAGCGTCGCAAACAGGTCGACATCGCTCGGCGTCATCTGGTTGCGGGCATTGTAGCCGGTCATGGTGTGGAAGCGGCCATGCGCGATCGGTCCGTTGGGCTCGTCATACTCCATGTCCTCGACCAGATCGAACGGATAGGAACGAAAGAATTCCGACCAGTAGGAATGCGTCACCGCGCCGGTCTTGCCGCCGGCCTTGCTGACCTCGGAGAAAATATCCGGCTTGTTGACGAGAAAACGGTTCTCGTTGGATAGGATGCCGTGCTCCTGCGGCGAAACGCCGGTGTGGATCGAGGCATAGCAGCAGGCCGAGGTCGACGGCAGCACCGAGCGCATCTTCCACACCTGCGCCTCGCCCGATTGCACCCAGCCTTCGAGATTGCCCATCAGCCGGCGCCAGTTCCGGTAGGGCACGCCATCGAAAATGATGAGCAGCAGTTTGGTCTTGAGCGCCATGGGCGGCTCCGGAAAGCTTTTGCCGTTGAAGGAAGTTTTCGCGACAAAGGCCGCGAATTCCCTACTAATTCCCCGCGCTCGCCATGCGCCGTCCCTTGATCGCCTTTTCCAGCCAGCCGATCTCCATCTCGGGAACGGACGACAGCAGCAGGTCGGTATAGGCGTCGAAGGGCGGCGTCAGCACCTTGCTCTTGGCGCCGTAGCGCACCACCTCGCCGCGGTACATCACCGCGATCGAATCGGCGATCGACTTCACCGTCGCCAGATCGTGGGTGATGAAGAGGTAGGCGACCTTCTCGTGCTGCTGCAGGTTGAGCAGCAGCTTGAGAATGCCGTTGGCCACCAGCGGGTCGAGCGCCGATGTCACCTCGTCGCAGATGATCAGCTTGGGCTTGGCAGCGAGCGAGCGGGCGATACAGACGCGCTGTTTCTGGCCGCCGGAGAGTTCGGCCGGATAACGATCGAGAAAGCCCTTGCCCATCTCGATCTCGTCGAGCAGTTCGGCGACGCGCTTGTCGCGCTCGCGACCGCGTATGCCGAAGTAGAATTCCAGCGGCCGGCCGATGATGGTGCCGACGGTCTGGCGCGGGTTCATCGCCACGTCGGCCATCTGGTAGATCATCTGCAATTGCCGCAGATCCTCCTTCGGCCGGTCGGCAAGCCTGTTGGCGAGCGGCCTGCCGTCGAAGGTGACGGTGCCTTCTTCCGGCGGCAACAGCCCGGTGATGGCGCGCGCCAGCGTCGACTTGCCGGAGCCGGATTCACCGACGACAGCCAGCGTCTGTCCCGGAAAGATGTCGACCGAGACGTTCTTCAGCACCTTGACGTGGCTGCCGCCGTAAGCGGCGGTGACGTTCTTGACCGACAGGAACGGCGCGGCGCCGGGCTTCTGCTCGGCATGCTCGATCTCATGCACCGAGACCAGCGCATTGGTGTATTCCTGGCGCGGCTCCTTGATGATCTGGCGAGTGCCGCCCCATTCGACCAGCCTGCCATGGCGCAGCACCATGATCTCGTCCGAGACCTGGGCGACGACGGCAAGATCGTGGGTAATGTACAGCGCCGCGACATGGGTGTCGCGGATGGCGTCCTTGATCGCCGCCAGCACGTCGATCTGCGTCGTCACGTCGAGCGCCGTGGTCGGCTCGTCGAAGACGATCAGGTCGGGTTCCGAACACAGCGCCATAGCCGTCATCACCCGCTGCAACTGACCGCCGGAGACCTGGTGCGGGAACCGTTCGCCGATGATTTCGGGGTTTGGCAGGCTGAGCTTCTTGAACAACGCCACGGCACGTTTCTCGGCCTCGGCGCGTGTCGCCGTGCCGTGCAGCAGCGTTGCTTCCACCACCTGGTCCATCAGCTTGTGCGCCGGATTGAAGGCCGCGGCCGCCGACTGCGCGACATAGCAGACCTCGCGGCCGCGCAATTTGCGGAAACCTTCCTTGCCGCCCTTGAGGATATCGCGGCCGTTGAGCAGCACCTCTCCGCCGGTGATGCGCACGCCGCCACGGCCATAGCCCATCGACGACAGGCCGATGGTCGACTTGCCGGCGCCGGACTCGCCGATCAGGCCGAGCACCTTGCCCTTTTCCAGCGTCAGCGAGACATCGTGGACCAAAACGATGTTCTTCGGCGCCTCGCCGGGCGGAAACACTGTCGCTTCGATGCGCAGATTGCGGATATCGAGCAGCAGGCCGGGCTTTGCTTTTGTGTCAGCCATCACCCGCGTCCTCCCTTCAGGCTTGTCGTGCGGTTGAGCACCCAGTCGGCGACCAGATTGACCGAAATCGCCAGTGCTGCGATCGCCGCGGCGGGAATGAGTGCCGCCCCGATACCGAAGACGATGCCGTCCTTGTTCTCCTTGACCATGCCGCCCCAGTCGGCATCCGGCGGTTGCACGCCAAGGCCGAGAAAGGACAGCGTCGACAAGAACAGCACCGCGTAGATGAAGCGCAGGCCAAGTTCCGAGACCAGCGGCGACAGCGCGTTGGGCAGGATCTCGCGGAAGATGATCCAGCCGCTGCCTTCGCCCCGCAGCTTGGCGGCCTCGACATAATCCATGACGTTGATGTCGACGGCCACCGCGCGCGACAGCCGGTAGACGCGGGTCGAGTCGAGGACGCCCATCACCAAGATCAGCGTCACCAGATTGGTCGGCAGCACCGAAAGCACGACGAGCGCCATGATCAGGGTCGGGATCGACATCAGCAGATCGACAAGGCGCGACAGCAGCGTGTCGAACCAGCCGCCGAACACCGCCGCCGAAAAGCCGAGGATGGCGCCGAGCGAGAATGACAGCGCGGTGGCCAGCACCGCAATGAACAGCGTGATGCGAGCGCCGTAGATCATGCGCGACAGAAGATCGCGACCGAGATTGTCGGTGCCCAGCAAATGTGCCGCCGTCATCGGTTCCCAGACATCGCCGACGATTTCGGCATTGCCGTACGGTGCGATCAACGGTGCGAAAACTGCCGCCAGCACGAACATAGCTGTCAGCAAGATGCCGATCAGTGCGGGGATGGGGATGCGTTTGATGTCGAGCATGCCCGCCGCCTATTTCGGATGTCTGAGGCGCGGATTGGCGACAATCGCCCCGATGTCCGCAATGATGTTGAGGCTGATATAGACGGCGGCGAAGACCAGGCCGACCGCCTGCACCACCGGCACGTCGCGCTTGGTGACGTGGTCGACCAGATATTGTCCCATGCCGGGATAGACGAAGATCACCTCGACCACGACGACGCCGACGATGAGGTAGGCGAGGTTGAGCATGACGACGTTGATGATCGGCGCTATGGCATTGGGGAAAGCATGCTTGCGGATGACGTTGAAGGCCGACAGGCCTTTCAGTTCTGCCGTCTCGACATAGGCCGACTGCATGACGTTGAGGATGGCCGCGCGGGTCATGCGCATCATATGCGCCAGCACAACCAGCGTCAGCGCGGTGGCTGGCAACGCGATCGCCTGCATGCGCTCACCGAACGGCATGCCGTCATAGACCGTGGAAATGGCCGGGAACCATTGATACTTCACGGCAAAGAAATAGACGAGCACATAGCCGATGAAGAATTCCGGGAAAGATGTCGAGGCGAGCGCCAGGCCGGAGATCAGCTTGTCGACCCAGCCATTGCGGTAACGCACGGCGATCAGGCCGAGGATGATGGCCAGCGGCACGGCCACGATCGCAGCCCAGAAGGCGAGGAACAGCGTGTTCCACAGCCGCCCCTTGATCGACGTGGCAATATCCTGGCCGCTCGACATCGCCGTGCCAAGATCGCCGGTGAGCACACCGCCTAGCCAATGGAAATACCTGATGTAAGCCGGCTGATTCAGGCCGAGCTGCTCGCGCAGATTGGCGAGCGATTCCGGCGTCGCCGACTGTCCGAGAATGGCTTGCGCGACGTCGCCGGGCAGGATCTGGGTGCCGGCGAAGATCAGGACCGAAACGGCCAGCAAGAGGACGATGCCCAGCGCAACGCGCTGGGCCACAAGTTTCACGACGGGTGAGGACATATCCGCAAAGCCGGGCTCAGGCTTCGAGCCAGCACTTCGCCAGCGCGTAGCCGTTCATCAGCTCCTGATGCGGATCGTCTACCCAGCCGCCGACCTTGGCGCCTGTCGCATCGATGAACTGATTGAACATCGGCAGGATCAGGCCGCCCTCGTCGCGCACCAGCACGGCCATGTCGTGGTACATCTGCTTGCGCTTGGTCTCGTCGAGTTCGGCGCGTGCGGCCAGCACCAGCTTGTCGAAGTCCGGACGCTTGAAACGGGTGTCGTTCCAGTCGGCGGTCGACAGATAGGCGGTCGAGTACATCTGGTCCTGGGTCGAGCGGCCGCCCCAATAGGAGGCGCAGAAGGGCTGCTTGTTCCAGACCTCGTTCCAGTAGCCGTCGCCGGGCTCGCGCTTGAGCTCGATCTTGATGCCGGCCTTGGCCGCGCTCTGCTGGAAGAGCTGCGAGGCGTCGACTGCGCCCGGGAAGGCGACGTCGGAGGTGCGCAGCAGCACGGTGCCGTCATGGCCCGACTTCTTGTAGTGGAACTTGGCCTTGTCGGGATCATATTTGCGCTGCTCGATCTCGGAAAACAGCGGATAGGACGAATTGATCGGGAAGTCGTTGCCGAGCGAGCCGTAGCCGCGCAGCACCTTGTTCAGCATCTCTTCGCGGTCGATCGCGAGCTTCAGCGCCATGCGCAGGTCGCTGTTGTCGAAGGGCGCGGTGTTGCAATGCATGATGAAGACGTAGTGGCCGGGGCCGGCATGGTTGCGGATGGTGACGCCCGGTACGCGCTTGATGAGGTCGACGATCTTCGGCTCGACGCGGTTGATCATGTTGACCTGGCCGCCCTGCAGGGCCGCCGTGCGCGCGGTCGCGTCGTTGATGACGATGATCTCGATCTGGTCGGCATGGCCCATCTTGTCGGCCTGCCAGTAATTGGCGAAGCGCTCGCCGCCATGGCGCACGCCGGGCTCGTTGGTGGTGACCTTGTAGGGTCCTGCCGAGATGCCGGCATCCGCCTTGTCCTTGCCGCCGTTGGGCTGGACGATGAGGTGGTAGTCGCTGAGGAGATAGGGAAGGTCGGCGTTGGCCTCCTTCAGCGTCAGGACGACTTCCTTGCCACTGGCCTTGATGCTGTCGATGCCTTTCATGTAGCCCAGCGCGCCGGACTTCGATTTTTCATCGGAATGGCGCTCGAGGGTTGCCGCCACATCCTCAGCGGTCACCGTCTTGCCGTTGTGGAATTCGACGCCGTCGCGGATTTTCAGCGTCCACACCTTGGCGTCGTCCGACGAGCCGATCTCTTCGGCGATGCGGTTCTCGAGTTTGCCTTCCGGGGACAGCTCGACGATCAGCTCGCCCCACATCTTGCCAAAGGCGAACGGCACTTGCGTCATGAACAAAGCCGGGTCCAGGCTGTTCGTGGATTCGCCGCCTACGAGGCCGGCCTTCAGCGTGCCGCCCTTGACCGGGCCTTCCGCGCGAGCCGCACTGGAAAGCAGCATATTGGCGAAGGGCGCTGTGACGCCGAGTGCTGCGGCGCGGCCGAGGAAATCACGACGGCTCAGCTTGCCGGACGCAACGCGCCGGCTCAGATATTCGAGTTCGTTGGACATTTGAGTTCCTCACTCTGTTGGTTCGACCTTATGGTCGTTTTTTGCTTGTTGTTACCAAAGGGATATTGACCGGAAGGCAAAGCGGTAAGCAAGACGGAATGCGACATGCCGTGGCGTAAATCGTGCGTCGCAACTGGACCAGTCGCGTGGACGCTCAGAGCAGGTCGCGCGGGATCGTCTCTTCGAAATCGCGTTCGAAAACCAGCGTTTCGCCCTCATAGGCTTCGATTCTGGCGCTGACGACGAAGTTTTGCGCGTCGCTGCGCATTTCAGCCGATGTCTCGGTGCGCACCGACCATCCGTTTCGCGACAAGGTCTGCGTCCAGTGCGTCCGGCCCGAGGCAGACAGCGGGTCGTAGGGATGGATCGTCCAGCTCTCGCGGGCAATGCTGCCATTGGCCAGTCCATGCGCGAGATCGCGCACTTCGCCGAAATCATCCGTGATCGAGAGCGTGACGATGCCGGTCTTCTCATCGCGATCGACGTGACGCTCGGAATTCGCTGCACGAACTGTCGCGGTTGCCCAGGGTGTTGCGCCTTCGGGAGACTGGAATGAAGTCTCGTCGCTTTTTGCGAGCGGGCGCAGCGGCAGCCTCAGCGTCGCCGCTGAAAGGTCGAGCCGCACCGGCTCCGGCGACGGCCAGATCATCGGCCAGTAAGCGTTGGAAACAGCGATGCGCAGGCGGTGTCCGGCCGGCACGCGGTAGGCGCACTGGTCGAGAATAACGCGCGCCGAAACCGTTTCGCCCGGCACCAGCGCTTGCGGCTGTTCGTGCGAAGCGCGATGCGTCAGGTTGAGCACGCCGTAGGAGATCAGTTCCGAGGCGCCGTCGGGGTGCACGTCGCACAGCCGCACCGCGATGTTCGCCTGCGGGCGATCGGACGACACCCGGATGAGAAGCTCCGGCGCGCCGACGATGTCGAGTGCCTCGGCAAGCACAGGCTGATCGAAGCAGACGGACAGCGCATCGTCCGGGCGCTGGTCGCCGGGCAGTTCCGGGCCAAAGGTGAAGGGAAAATATTCGCCGCCGGCGAGCCCGCAGCTTTGCGGGGTCGCCACGATCGCCGGCCTGACGCCGTCAGCAATGAGTTCGATCGCCCCGACCTTGATGTTGGGAGACGGCCATTCCTGTTCGGCCACCCAACGGCCCGGCCGCTCCGGGTGCCAGCGCGCCGGCCGCACACTGTCCATGACATAGGCGCGGTAGTCCGGGTCGGCCTCGACGCCGGTGTCGACGCCCTTCAACCAGCTGTCCCACCAGCGCAACGCCTCCTGCAGGAAGCCGATGGCGGGTTTGGGTTCGGCATAATGCGGGTATTTGTGGATCCATGGCCCGACAATGCCCTTCACCGGCGCCTGGATGTTGGTGACCAGATGCGAAATCGTGTTGCGGTAGCCGTCATGCCAGCCGCCGATCGACAGCACGGCGGCTTTGACCGCGGAGAAATCCTCGCAGATCGAACCGCGTTTCCAATAGGCGTCGCGATGCTGATGGCTGAGCCAGAGCGGCAGAAGGAAAGACTGGTTCTCCAGCCGCGTCAGCCAGAGGTCGCGCCAGCGGTTGCCCGCAATCAGCGGATCCGGCGGTCGCGACGAATAGGACAACATGGTCGAGGCCCAGCCGAAATTTTCCGTCAAAAGGCAGCCGCCCTTGTAGTGGATGTCATCGGCGTAGCGGTCGACGGTCGAGCACAGGCTGATCACCGCCTTCAGCGCCGGCGGCTGCTTGGCCGCCACCTGCAGGCAGTTGAAGCCACCCCAGGAAATGCCCATCATGCCGACACTGCCGTTGCACCAGGGCTGTGCTGCCGCCCAGGCAATCACATCGCAGGCGTCCTGCAATTCCTGCTCGGAATATTCGTCGTCCATCAGACCTTCGGAATCGCCATTGCCGCGCATGTCGACGCGGATCGAGGCGTAGCCGTGGCCGGCAAAATAGGGATGCGTCAGCTGATCGCGAAAGATGGTGCCGTCGCGCTTGCGGTAGGGCAGGTGCTCGAGGATCGCCGGCACCGGATCGCTGCTGGCGTCCTCCGGCATCCAAACCCGCGCCGACAGCCGGCAACCATCCGGCATGACGATGCCCATATCGGGGAATTCGACGACCTTGCGGGGAAATTCGGTGATGGTTTTCATGCGATGCTCCAGGATGTCAGTGACGCATGGAGCGGGCATGTCATGAAGTCAAACGGGCGACGGCCGGTGTCGCCGCGACGACGCCACGATATGTAGCCCGATTGTTTTGCCCTGATGTTGCAGGATTATAATTAATGTATTACATTTATTAACTGAACCCAACGTGATGAGGATTTCGCCTGAAAATCGTTTGGGATGAGCCAGAGCGCGTGACGAACCTGGACAGCCGGGGTCTCGATTTTGCCGAACTCGATATTGAGTTTTTTTGCGACTTCAACCGTCCTTCCAGCCAAGGCCGACCGGTTCAAGGCGATTGGCGAATTCGGAGAGATCATCCTGGCCGTGATTTTCAAGCCGCTTGGTTCGGAGGTGATCTCGATGCGCCGTGCCAGCCGAAAGGAAAGGTCAGTATATGAACAATCCTAAATCGCGTGTTCGACCGCTTACCGATGCGGAGGAAGTGGAAATTCAAAGACAAATTGTTGATGATCCCGACGATACGGAGACGACAGACGAACAGTTGGCGCAAGCCAGGCCTTTCGCGGAAGTGTTTCCAGAACTTTTCGAGAGCATAAGGCGTGCTCGTGGCCGGCCAGCCGTGGAGAAGCCTAAGCAAGTCGTGTCCATCCGTCTGGATCAGGATGTCATCAGTAAATTCAAGGCGACCGGCAAGGGCTGGCAGGCCAGGATCAACGAGGTGCTGAAAAACGCGAAGGTAGGCTAGGCAATCCGCGTCAGTTCAGCGGAATGTCGTTTTCGGCCTTGCGCGCCTGATAAGCGCCGGACAGTTCGTCGTAGCGGGCGGAAATATTGCCGATCCTTGCCTCAAGCCGGCCGCGCTCGGCCTCGGGCAGCGTCCGCACCAGCCTGCGAATGGAAAAACTCTTCCAATAAGCGTTCTCGGCATTGTAGCCGCCGGGATCAAGAGTGAAGACCTCTTTCAGGATTTTCAGATCGTGCGGGATCGCAAAGCTGTCGCGTGAATCCTCGTGGCTGAAGAGGTAGTAGAAATTGTCGAAGCCGGTCCAGGTGATCGCCGACAGGCAGAGCGAGCAGGGCTCATGCGTGGCGATGAAGATGGCGTCCTTGGTGTCGACGCGCTCGGCTTTCGGCATTTCATAGAAACGCTTCAGGCAGTGCACCTCGCCATGCCAGAGCGGATTTTCCATCTCGTTGTTGGTTTCGGCCAGCACCAGCGAGCGGTCGCCCTTCCGCAGGATGGCGGCGCCGAACAGCTTGTTCCCATGGGCCACGCCCTCTGCCGTTTTCGGCACGATGTCGTGCTCGATGACATCGAGCAGGCGGTCGATCAGCGACAAGTCGGTCATTTCTCAGGTCTCGTTGGGGAGATGGATTTCGTAGGGGTGCGAGAAATGGAACTCTTCGAGGTTGGAGCCGTCACCGCCGCGGTCGACGATGACGAAATCCTGCGCTTCGCCGAGCGGCGTCAGCACGCCGTGCCAGAGATTGCGCGGATAGTTGACGCCTTGCCCGGGTGCGGTGATGAAGGCGTGCGGCTCGCCCGGACCGTCCTTGCCGTCATGGCAGACGACGACCAGGAAAGGCCGCGGTGACAGCGGGATGAACGCCTGGCTGCCTAAGGGATGGCGCTCGACCATGGTCAGCTTCAGCGGCAGGTCGTAAGGCGTGCCGCGCGCCATCGAGATCAGCACGCAGGCATTCGGTCCCGCGGCTTCAGCGGTGGCGAGATTGTGGTAGCGCTCGGTCTTGCCGCCATTGATCGGGTAGTGATTGCCGCCGCCCATGTCGATGACATCGCCGAAGCCGGCAAAGCTTTCGCGCGTCAGCGGCCGCGCTGTGATGCGGGTCACCGCGCGCGACCGCCAATGCCCGCCCCGCCGAGCTTGGCGTGCCGGTTGACGTCCTTGTAAAGGAGATAGCGGAATTTGCCTGGGCCGCCCGCGTAGCAGGCCTGCGGGCAGAAGGCGCGCAGCCACATGAAGTCGCCGGCCTCGACCTCGACCCAGTCCTGGTTGAGGCGGTAGACCGCCTTGCCTTCCAAGACATAGAGCCCGTGCTCCATGACATGCGTCTCGGCAAATGGGATGACGGCGCCAGGCTCGAGCGTAACGATGGTGACGTGCATGTCGTGGCGCATGTCGGCTGGATCGACGAAACGGGTCGTCGCCCAGCGACCCTCGGTGCCGGGCATCGGCGTCGGCGCCATTTGCTGGTCACTGCTGAACAGGACTTCCGGCGCGTCGATGCCGTCGACGGCCTCATAGGCCTTCCTGATCCAGTGGAAGCGTACGGCGTCGCGACCTTCGTTGCGCACCGTCCAGCCGCTGTCCGGCGGCAGGAAGGCAAAACCGCCGGCTTGCAGCACGTGCTTCTTGCCGGCCAGCGAAACGGTCAACTCGCCCTCAACCACGAACAGCACGCCCTCGGCGCCGGCGTCCGGCTCGGGCCGGTCGCTGCCGCCGCCGGGCAGGACCTCGACGATGTACTGCGAAAATGTCTCGGCGAAACCCGAAAGCGGCCTGGCGATGATCCAGGCCCTGGTCTCGTCCCAGAACGGCAGTGGGCTGGTGACGATGTCCTGCATCACTCCCTTCGGTATGACGGCATAGGCCTCGGTGAAGATGGCGCGGCCGGTCAAAAGCTCATTTTGGCCGGGATGGCCGCCATGCGGTGCATAATAGGTTTTCTGGTCAGTCTTGATCATATCCATTGGGTCCTGACCCCTCAGTCATTTCATTAGAGCGGGAGCATGTCTTTCAGGCGGAGCAGCGCGATGCGCTCGACCTGTTTGCAGGCGGTATCGAGTTCTACGCCACGGCTGTTGCCGATGCGCGCCTCGAACTCGGCGAGGATCTCCTCCTTGGTCTTGCCCCGCACCGCGATGATGAAGGGAAAGCCGAAGGTGGTGACGTAAGCGGCGTTGAGCTTGGAAAACAGCTCGCGCTCCTTGTCGGTCAGCGCGTCGAGGCCGGCGGAGGCCTGCTCGCGTGTGGATTCCGCAGTGAGGCGTCTCGCTTCGGCCAGTTTGCCAGCGAGATCGGGATGGGCGTTGAGGACGCCGATCCGCTCGGTTTCGCTGGCGGCGCGGAAGACGCGGCAGAGCGCATTGTGCAGGCCGCCGGCGCTGTCATGCGCCGGCCCAAGCTCCAGCTCATAGGCACGTTCCGCGATCCAGGGCGAATGTTCGAACACGCCGCCGAAAGTGTCTACGAAGGTTTCGAACGCCATCTTCGACGGCTTGAGCGCCGCCGGCTGGTAGGGGTGGTTCTCCTGCCAGTGCCTGGCGATATCGATCCGCCGCGCCAGCCAGACCTTGTCGTGCGATTTCACATAGTCGACGAAGCGCTTCAGCGCCGCCACCCGACCAGGACGTCCGACGAGGCGGCAATGCAGGCCGATATTCATCATCCGCGGCCGGCCCGCTTTGCCCTCGGCATAGAGCGTGTCGAAACTGTCCTTCAAATAGGCGAAGAACTGGTCGCCGGAATTGAATCCCTGCGGCGTGGCGAAACGCATGTCGTTGGCATCGAGCGTGTAGGGGATGACGAGTTGCGCGCCGCCGCTGTGCTCGAACCAGTAGGGCAGTTCGTCGTCATAGGTGTCGGAGACGTAGTCGAAGCCGCCCTCTTCGGCCACCAACCGCACCGTATTGACCGAGGTGCGGCCGGTGTACCAGCCGGTCGGCCGTTGGCCCGTCACCTCGTAGTGCAGCTTGATCGCCGCTTCGAGGTCGCGGCGCTCGTCCTCGGCGCTGTGGTCGCGGTAGTCGATCCATTTCAGGCCGTGCGAGGCCATTTCCCAGCCGGCCTCCTGCATCGCCGCCACATGGTCGGGCGACCGGGCTAATGCTGAGGCGACCCCGTAACAGGTCACCGGCACTTGCGCCTCGCTGAACAGGCGCAGCAGCCGCCAGAAGCCTGCCCGCGCGCCATATTCGTAGATCGATTCCATGTTCCAGTGGCGCTGGCCGACCCAGGGCGCGGCGCCGACGATTTCCGACAGGAAGGCTTCCGAGGCCTTGTCGCCGTGCAGCACGCAGTTCTCGCCGCCTTCCTCGTAGTTAACGACGAATTGGACGGCCACATGCGCACCGCCCGGCCATTTCGGATCCGGCGGATTGGCTCCGTAGCCGCGCATGTCTCTAGAGTAACGCATTGCCCCTCCCGCCGGACGCTGCCGGAAGTTATGATCAGGATAGTCGAAAGGGTTGCTCGCGCATTCCCCCGAAATTTTTGAAAGTGTTTTTGTGCCACTCCGCTCGACCGGGACTTATGCATCGCCTTTAATTGGCGCACAATTCACTGCTTTGTTCGGCTGTATCGGAAATGGGAGGCGCCAGTGGCAGAAACGTCGAAAGCCGATGGCGGACGTCTGACGACGCATGTGCTCGACACCGCGACCGGCAAGCCGGCGGCGGGCCTGTCGATCGCGCTTTATCATCTTGAGAGCGACGCGCGGATACATTTGAAGACCGTCGTCACAAATGCCGACGGCCGCTGCGATGCGCCGCTGCTGGCAGGAGCGGAATTCCGCCTCGGCGAATACGAACTGGTGTTCGCCGCCGGTGACTATCTACGCGGCCAGGGCACCAAACTGCCGGAACCGGCCTTCCTCGACAGTGTGCCGATCCGCTTCGGCATGGCGGAATCCGTGCATTATCACGTGCCGTTGCTTATCTCTCCTTATGGCTACTCGACCTACAGGGGGAGCTGACGCATGGCCAAGATCATCATACGCAACGAGATCCGCTTCATCCTCAATGGCAGGGATGTCGCGCTGTCGTCGGTGGCGCCCGACGCGACCTTGCTCGACTGGTTGCGGCTCGACCGCTCGCTGCGCGGCACCAAGGAAGGCTGCGCCGAGGGCGATTGCGGCGCCTGCACGGTGCTGATCGGAAAATTGTCCGCCGGCAAGCTGGTTTACGAAAGCGTCAATGCCTGCATCCGCTTCCTCGGTTCGCTCGACGGCACCCATGTCGTCACCGTCGAGCATCTGCGCGGCGCGCCTGGCCAATTGCATCCGGTGCAGCAGGCGATGGTCGATTTCCACGCTTCGCAATGCGGCTTCTGCACGCCGGGCTTCGTCATGTCGCTCTACGGCCTGTGGATGAAGTCGCCGGACCCGTCGAATGCGGCGATCGAAAAGGCCTTGCAAGGCAATCTTTGCCGCTGCACCGGCTATGAGGCGATCATGCGCGCCGCGCGTGCCATCTCCAGCTACGGCAAGGCGGCGAAGGATCCGCTGGCGGCCGAGCGCAAGGCGATCACCGCCAGGCTCGAGGCTATGCATGACGGTGCCCGCGTCGAAATCGGCGCCGGCAAGCTGAGGTTGGTCGTCCCGGCCAACGCCGATGATTTCGCCGCTGTACTGGATAAGGAACCCGACGCCACTGTTGTCGCCGGCTCGACCGACGTCGGCCTGTGGGTCACCAAGCACATGCGCGACATCTCACCGGTAGTCTTCATCGGCAATCTCGAGGGGCTGTGCGCGATCTCCGAAGACAATGACGTCATCACCATCGGAGCCGGCGTTACCTACACCGACGCCTTCGCGACACTGGCCAAGCGCATCCCCGCGCTCGGGCCATTGTTCGACCGCATCGGCGGCGAACAGGTACGAAACATGGGCACCATCGGCGGCAACATCGCCAATGGCTCGCCGATCGGCGACACGCCGCCGCCCCTGATCGCGCTTGGTGCGCAACTGACGCTGCGCCGCGCCAAGAAGCGGCGCACCATCGCGCTCGAGGATTTCTTCATCGCCTATGGCAAGCAGGACCGGCAGCCAGGCGAATTCGTCGAGGCCGTGCACGTTCCCGTGCCGGCCAAGGGCACGAAGTTTGCCGTCTACAAGATCACCAAGCGCCGCGACGAGGACATCACCGCAGCCCTTGGCGCCTTTTTCCTCGACTTGGCCAAGGACGGAACCGTGGCCGATATATGCATCGCCTATGGCGGCATGGCGGCCACCCCGAAGCGGGCTTTCGGTGTCGAAAAAGCGCTGCTCGGCAAGCCGTGGACGGAGACAACGGTGGAAGCGGCCATGGCTGAATATGCCGGCGATTTCACCCCGCTGACCGATATGCGGGCATCGGCCGAATACCGGGCGCTGGCGGCCAGGAATCTGCTGCTGCGCTTTTTTGCCGAAACCAGCGGCAGCAAGGCGCCGTTCCAGGTGTCACGCAACGAGGCGGCCTGATGAACAAGCACGCCTCTCCAGATCTCAAGGCGCAGAAGATTTCCGGTGGCGTCGCCGCCGACCAGCGCCACGATTCCGCGCACAAGCATGTCAGCGGCAGCGCGGTCTATATCGACGATATGCCGGAACCGGCGGGCATGCTGCATGGCTGCCTCGGCCTGTCCACGGCGACGCATGCGACGATCAGCAAAATGGATCTGTCGGCGGTGCGCGCGGCGCCGGGCGTCGTCGATGTGCTGACGGCCAAGGACGTTCCGGGCGAAAATGACATTTCGCCGACCGGTCGACACGACGAGCCGGTGCTGGCCGACGACAAGGTGCAGTTTTATGGTCAGCCGATCTTCTGCGTTATTGCCAAGACGCGCGAACAGGCGCGCCGCGCCACCCGGCTGGCCAAGGTCGAATACAGTCCATTGCCTTTCGTCACCGACATTGGCGATCTCGACCCCCGCAAGGACAAGCTGGTCACGCCGCCGCTCACGCTGAAGCGTGGCGATGCCGCTGCCGCGATCAAGGCGGCGCCGCGCCGGCTGAAGGGCAAGATGCGCATCGGCGGCCAAGAGCATTTCTATCTCGAAGGCCATATCGCAGTGGCCATTCCTGGCGAGGACCAGGACGTCACCATCTATTCCTCGACCCAGCATCCGAGCGAAGTCCAGCATATGGTCAGCCATGCGCTGGGCGTGCCGAGCAACGCCATCACAGTGGAAATCCGCCGCATGGGTGGCGGCTTCGGCGGGAAGGAGACGCAAGGCAACCAGTTTGCGGCATTGGCTGCGATCGCCGCCAAGAAACACCATCGCGCGGTCAAGATCCGGCCCGACCGTGACGACGACATGATTGCCACCGGCAAGCGCCATGACTTCCTCGTCGACTACGAAGTAGGTTTCGACGACGCCGGCAACATTCTTGGCGTCGACTTCATGTTCGCGGCGCGTTGCGGCTTTTCATCGGACCTGTCCGGCCCGGTCACCGACCGCGCGCTGTTCCATTGCGACAACACCTATTTCTGGCCGGCGGTGCATGCGCAATCGGCGCCGCTTTACACCAACACCGTGTCGAACACGGCGTTTCGCGGCTTCGGCGGCCCGCAAGGCATGGTCGGCGCCGAACGCGTCATCGACGAGGTTGCCTTTGCCGTCGGCAAGGACCCGCTCGAAATCCGCAAGCAGAATTTTTATGGCACCAGTGGTGATAAAGACGGGGGCCGCAACGTCACCCCGTATCACCAGACGGTCGAGGACAACATCATCCACCGCATCGTCGCCGAGCTGGAGGCGAGCGCCGACTATGCGGGGCGCCGCCGCATCATCCAGGCCTTCAACGCCAACAGCCGCTTCATCAAGCGCGGCCTGGCGCTGACGCCGGTCAAATTCGGCATCTCTTTCACAGCCACCCACTACAACCAGGCCGGCGCGCTGGTGCATGTCTACACCGACGGTTCGGTGCATCTGAATCACGGCGGCACCGAGATGGGGCAAGGCCTCTACGTCAAGGTGGCGCAGGTGGTGGCGGAAGAGTTCCAGATCGACCTCGACCAGGTCAAGATCACCGCGACGACCACCGGCAAGGTGCCCAACACTTCGGCCACCGCGGCGTCGTCCGGCACCGACCTCAACGGCATGGCGGCGCAGAACGGCGCCCGCCAGATCAAGGAACGGCTGACCGACTTCGCCGCCGAAAAATACCAGGTGCCGCGCGAGCAGGTGCTTTTCCTGCCCAACCGGGTGCGCATCGGCAACCAGGAGATCGCCTTCACCGACCTTGTCAAGCAGGCCTATATGGCCCGCATCCAACTGTCGGCGGCGGGTTTTTACAAGACGCCGAAAATCCACTGGAACCGTGACAAGGGCGAGGGCCGTCCGTTCTATTATTTCGCCTATGGCGCCTCGTGCTCGGAAGTCTCGGTCGACACGCTGACCGGCGAATATGTCGTCGAGCGCACCGACATATTGCATGAAACCGGCCGCTCGCTGAACCGCGCCATCGATCTCGGCCAGATCGAGGGCGGCTTCATCCAGGGCATGGGCTGGCTGACGACGGAGGAGCTGTGGTGGGACGACAAGGGCCGGCTGCGCACGCATGCGCCGTCGACCTATAAGATCCCGCTCGCGTCCGACCGGCCGAAGATATTCAACGTCACGCTGGCCGACTGGCCGGAGGCCAACGAGCCGACGGTGCACCGTTCCAAGGCGGTCGGCGAACCGCCCTTCCCGCTCGGCATGTCTGTGCTGCATGCGCTGTCGGACGCGGTGGCAAGTGTGGCCGATCATAAGGTCTGTCCGCGTCTCGACGCTCCTGCAACACCAGAACGGGTGCTGATGGCGATCGAACGGCTGA
This sequence comes from Mesorhizobium sp. LNJC405B00, assembly GCF_000502615.1. Lineage (NCBI taxonomy): Bacteria > Pseudomonadati > Pseudomonadota > Alphaproteobacteria > Hyphomicrobiales > Phyllobacteriaceae > Mesorhizobium > Mesorhizobium sp. LNJC405B00. The sequence continues at coordinate 211,551 of NZ_AYWC01000005.1, forward strand.
AGGGTGAAGCCAAGAATAGCGCCTGACTCTGACCTGGATTCTGGCAAAACGTGCAATTCAGACTGAAAAACCCTATATTTCCCGTACGGGAATGCGAAATATGAAGTCGAAAGTGCAAAGGCTCAGAGCTTTTCTCGCCAGCGCCGGCCGGCTTGCTCTGGTCGAAGTGGCCGGCACCAAAGGCTCGACCCCGCGCGAGAAGGGCGCCTTCATGCTCGTATCGCAGGCGGCGATTTTTGGCACGATCGGCGGCGGTCAGCTCGAGTACATGGCGATCGACAAGGCGAGGCAGATGGTGGGGTCTTCACCCTCCCCCTTGTGGGGAGGGTCGCTGCGCAGCAGCGGGGTGGGGGTGCGGCACCGACCCCCACCCGGACCTGCGGTCCGACCTCCCCACAAGGGGGAGGTAGGGGGCTGGCGCTTTTCGCGACGGCTACGATTTCGACAGGATAGNCCGTTTCGCCAACGACGCGTCGAGTCGCTTGCTCACCGACCCTCCCCACAAGGGGGAGGGTAAAGAAGCCCGCATCGGCTTCGACGAAGTCTGCGCCACGCTTGACGTGCCGCTAGGCCCCGAGATCGGCCAGTGCTGCGGCGGGCGCGTCGAAGTCTTGATCCGTGTCGTCGATGCCGCGCTTACTGCCGAGCTGATCGCGGCCGCAGAAGCCGAGGAAGCCCACCTGCCGCATGTCTATATCTTCGGCGGCGGCCATGTCGGCCGGGCGCTGGCCGCGACGGTAGCACTTCTTCCCGTGCATGGTGTCGTCATCGAGACGCGGGCCGAAGCGCTGGAAGGCATGCCGGAAACCGTCGAGACGCGGCTGACGCCGATGCCCGAGGCCGAGGTGCGAAACGCCCCCGCCGGCACCGCCTTCGCCATCCTCACCCACGACCATGCGCTGGATTTCCTCATCGTCGCCGAAGCGCTGAAGCGCGACGACGCGGCCTATGTCGGCATGATCGGCTCGAAAACCAAGAGAGCGACGTTCAGGAACTGGTTCCTGAAATCGGCGGAGGGCACGGAGGCTGAGTTCGCCCGCCTCGTCTCGCCGATCGGCGGCGATGCGGTCAAGGACAAGCGCCCACCGGTCATAGCTGCGCTGGCCGCGGCCGAGATCATGACGGCGCTGGTCGCGCACGGCGCGGCACCGGCGGTAAGCCAGCAGGCGCGGCAAGGCCAAGAGGTAGCCGGCTAATCTTTTTTATCCGACCGCTTCAGGCCAAGATGATCTCGCAAGGTGCTGCCTTCGTATTCCCGACGGAACAGTCCGCGCCGCTGCAGTTCCGGCACCACCAGCGTGGCAAAGGCATCGAGCTCGCCGGGGAAGTATGACGGCATGACGTTGAAGCCGTCCGCGCCGCCGCCCTCGAACCGCGCCTGCAATTCGTCAGCGATCCGCGCCGGCGTGCCGACGATACGCCAATGGCCACGTGCGCCGGCGAAATGGCGGGCAAGCTGGCGGATCGACAGGCCGTTGCGGCGCGATTGTTCGATGACCAGCGCCTGGCGGCTTTTCATGCCCTCGGTCTCCGGCAGTTCGGGCATCGGTCCGTCGATCGGATAGCTCCCGAGATCGGAGATGCTGAGATAGCTGGACAGCAGCGCCACGCCGACATCGTCGGGGATCAGCGCCTGCAATTCCTCCTGTTTCTCCCGCGCTTCGGCCTCGGTTTCCGCCACCACGGGGGAGACGCCCGGCATGATCTTGATGTCGTCGGGCTGACGCCCATAGGCAGCCATACGGCCCTTGAGGTCGTCGTAAAAGCCCTTGGCTTCCTCGAGGGTCTGCGCCGCCGTGAACACGACGTCGGCGGTGCGGGCGGCAAGGTCGCGGCCGACATCCGAGGCGCCGGCCTGCACCATCACCGGCGCGCGCTGCGGCGAGCGCGGCAGGTCGAGCGGGTCGCGCACCGAAAAGCTCTGGCCGTTGTGACCGTGAAAGCCACTGCCTTGCCAAAGTCCTGATACCACCTCGGCGAATTCGCGCGCCCGCTCGTAGCGGTCGGCATGGGGTTTCAGGCCCATCGCGCCGAAATTGGCGGCTTCGATGGGGCTGGCCGACGTCACCAGGTTCCAGCCAGCCCGGCCACCACTCAGATGATCGAGCGACAGAAAGGTGCGCGCCAGCCCATAGGGCTCGTTGTAGCTGGTCGAGGCCGTCGAAACGAGGCCGATGCGGCTGGTCTGGACGGCGAGCGCGGACAGCAGGCTGATCGGCTCGAAGCCGATCGAGCGTGAGGTCTGGCTGGCGATGCCGACATTGGCTTCGCGCAGACCGGCGGCGTCCTCGCAGAACACCATGTCGAACTTCGCCGCTTCCGCCGTGCGCGCCAGCTGGATGTAATGATCGATGTCGATGCCTGCAGTAACATGCGCCTTGGGGTGACGCCAGGCGGCGATGTGGTGGCCCGTCGCCCACAGGAAGGCGCCAAGCTTCATCTGGCGGGTCATTGCGCTCCTCCGGCAAGTCTGAGATGAGAGCGCAAGGTGGTGCCGGGATAATCCGGGCGGACGAGGCCGCGGCGCTGCAATTCCGGCAGCACGCGGCCGATGAAACCGTCAATCGCCGCAGGCGGTATTGCGATGTTGAACCCGTCGCAGCTTTGCGAGCTGAACCATGTTTCGAGCGCGTTGGCAGCGACATCTGCGCCAACGTTCAGCAGCAGCTTGACCGCACCCGGATCGCGTCCGCAGGCCACAACGCGGCGCTTGAGATCGTCATGGCGCGCCTTGGGGTCCTTTGTGGGTCTGTCCAGCAGGACGACATCGGCAGTGCGGGCAGCCATATCCAGGTCGGCCTCGGACAGGCCGGACAGCACCAGCACCGGCGTATCCTGCGGCGAGCGCGCGACGTTCAGCGGCCCGCGCACGGAGAAAAATTCGCCCTTGTGGTCGAGCAGGTGCATTTTTTCGGGATCGTGGAAGCGGCCGCCGATCTTGTCGAACAGCAGCGCGTCGGCATCCCAGCCCTGCCACAGGCGCTGAACGATACCGATGTATTCCTGCGTGCGGCGGCGGAACACATCGTCGGAAAATCCATCCGGCCGGCTGAAATTGGCGGCTTCCCGTGGCGCCTGCGCCATGGTCGCGTGCCAGCCGGCGCGGCCATGGCTGATGCTGTCGAGCGAAGCAAAACGGCGCGCCAGATTGTACGGCTGGTGAGCCACCGTCGAGGCTGCAGCGACAAGGCCGATCCGACTTGTCACCGTCGCCAGCGCCGCCAGCAAGGTCGTCACTTCGAAAGAACTCGACCCGGCGCTGTTCGGCGCGGAATCATCGAGGACAATCATGTCCAGCCCCGCCGCTTCCGCTTGCTTGGCAAAGCCGGCCAGGTCGCTGAACCCGAGCGGCTGCCCGGAAGTAATGTTGAGCGAAACGGCAAGATGCATTGTGGCTTGCTGGTCAGTCGGCATGGGACCATCGATCATAGGGCAGCGTATGCGAACCTAAGGTCACCTGCTTGTAAGACAACCCTGGCGACTGGGCCAACAGCCCCTCACTTGCCGGCCAGCAAATCCTTGATCAGCCGCTGGCAACGCTCGGCCATGAAGTCGAGCAACAGCCGCACCTTCGGGTCCTGCAGCTTCTTGTGCGGATAGACGGCGGCGAACTGCACCGGCGTTGGCGGCGTGCTGGCCAGGATGACCTGCAGCCGCCGGTCGCGGATGAAAGGTTCCACTTCGAAGCGCGGCTTGTTGATGATGCCGCGGCCCGACAGCGCCCAGCCGGTCAGCACATCGCCATCGTCGGTGTCGTAGGGGCCGTGCACCTCGAATTTCTGCGGGCCGGACGGCGTCTGCAGCGTCCAGACATATTCGCGCGCCCCGGAATAGCGCAGCATCAGGCAGTCGTGCTTCTTGCCGATCAGCTCCTGTGGCTCCACCGGCTCGCCCCGCGCTTCGAGATATTTCGGTGCCGCCACCAGCACGCGTTCACATTCCATGATGCCGCGCATCCGCAGGCTGGAATCCTCAATGATGCCGAGCTTGAAGGCGACGTCGATGCCTTCCTTCATGATGTCGATATTGTGGTCGGAGAGCCTCAGCCGCACCTCGATATCGGGGTATTTGTCGTGGAAATCCGGAATGCCCGACGCCACCAGCCGCCGTCCAAGGCCGAGCGGGGCGGTCACCTTGATGGTGCCGCGCGGCTGGCCGGAAAGAGCCGAGACCGCGGCTTCCGCCTCGGTGATCGCCTCCAGCACCTGCTTGGCGCCGGAGTAGAACACCGTGCCATGCTCCGTCGGCATCAATTGCCGTGTGGTGCGGTTGAACAGCCGCACGCCGAGGTGTTTTTCCAGCTCCTTGATGCGGTTGGAGGCGACCGCCGGCGAAATGCGCATGTCGCGGCCCGCCGCCGAGAGATTACCAAGCTCGACGACGCGGACGAAGACGGCGATGTTGTCGAGATAGGCCATTCGTGGCTCTTTATGTGGCGGCGTACGTGGTCAGCCTAGTATTTTCCATTTTTTTTTGAAAGTCATCGTACACCTCGCCTCTTTTCGTTTGCGCCCCACACCGTAAAGTCAGCCGATCGGCAGGGACGATTTCACATGATGGATTTCGCGATTTTCTGGGACTGGCTGAGTTTCGCCGTGCGCTGGCTGCACGTCGTCACCGGCATCGCCTGGATCGGCTCGTCCTTCTATTTCGTCGCGCTCGACCTTGGCCTGCGCCAGCGCCCCGGCATGCCGGTCGGCGCATTCGGCGAGGAATGGCAGGTGCATGGCGGCGGCTTCTACCACGTCCAGAAATATCTGGTGGCGCCGGCCGAAATGCCGGAACACCTGACCTGGTTCAAGTGGGAATCCTACGCCACCTGGCTGTCCGGCTTCGCCATGCTGTGCGTGGTCTACTATGCCGGCGCCGACCTGTTCCTGATCGACCCCAATGTTCTGTCCATGTCGGTTCCCGTGGGCATCCTGCTGTCGATGGCGACGATCGGCGTCGGCTGGGTTGTCTACGATCTGCTCTGCCGGTCGCCGCTCGGCAAAAGTGACACCGGACTGATGCTGGTGCTCTATGGCGTTCTGGTGTTCATCGCCTGGGGTCTGACGCATCTGTTCACCGGCCGCGCCGCTTTCCTGCATCTCGGCGCCATCACCGCCACTATCATGTCGGCCAATGTCTTCATGGTGATTATTCCAAACCAGAAGATCGTCGTCGCCGACCTGATTGCCGGCCGCAAGCCCGACCCGAAATACGGCAAGATCGCCAAGCAGCGCTCGCTGCACAACAACTACCTGACGCTGCCCGTGCTGTTCCTGATGCTGTCGAACCACTATCCGCTGGCGTTTGCGACGGAGTTCAACTGGGTCATCGCCTCGCTGGTGTTCATCATCGGCGTCTTGATCCGGCACTATTTCAACACCGTGCATAAGCGTGCCGGCAACCCCCACTGGACCTGGATGGCGGCTGCGGTGCTGTTCGTCATCATCATGTGGCTGTCGACAGCGCCGAAAATACTGACCGGCGAGCCCAAGGCATCCGCCGCGGCCGAAGTCTATATCGCCTCGTCGCATTTCCCGGCGGTGCGCGACACCGTGCTTGGCCGCTGCTCGATGTGCCATACGGCCGAGCCGGTCTATGAAGGCATCTACCATGCGCCGAAGGGCGTGATGCTCGACACCGACGCCGGCATTGCCGAGCATGCGCGTGAAATCTATTTGCAGGCCGGGCGCAGCCACGCCATGCCGCCCGCCAACGTCACCCAGATCAGCGACAAGGAACGGGCGCTGCTGGTCGCCTGGTTCGAAGGCGCAGGGAAATAGGGATGACCTCCACACTTCTGCGCGGCCGCACCCTAAGTTTTTTGCGCTGGCCCGAAGCCATCGACGACCATGCCGCCTGGCGCTATGAGGAGGATGGCGGCCTGCTGATCCGCGACGGCCGGATCGTTGCCGTAGGCAGCTACACGGAAGTCGAAAAGCAAGCGGGCGACGGTGCGAAAAAGATCGATCATCGGCCGCATCTGCTGCTGCCCGGCTTCATCGATGCGCATGCGCATTTTCCGCAGATGCAGGTCATTGCCTCCTACGGCGCCGAACTGCTCGACTGGCTGAACACCTACACCTTTCCCGAAGAGACCAAATTCGCCAACGCCCAGCATGGCCGCCGCATCGCCCGGCTGTTCCTGGACGAGATGGTGCGCCACGGCACGACGACGGTCGCCGCCTACTGCTCGGTGCACAAGGCGTCTGCCGAAGCGTTCTTTGCCGAATCGCATGCGCGCGGCATGCTCAACATTGCCGGCAAGGTGATGATGGATCGAAACGCGCCGGCAGGCGTGCTCGACACGCCGCAATCCGGCTATGACGATACGAAGGCACTGATTGCGGAATGGCACGGCAAGGGCCGCCAGCTTTATGCGATCACGCCGCGCTTCGCCATCACCTCTTCGCCCGAACAGTTGGAGATGTCGGGCGCGCTCTGCCGCGAGCATCCCGATCTGCATATGCAGACGCATCTGTCGGAAAACCACGCCGAAATCGCCTTCACGCAAAAACTCTATCCGCAGGCGCGCGACTACACCGATGTCTACGAGCAGTATGGCCTGCTGGGGCCAAAGAGCCTGTTCGGCCACTGCATCCATCTCTTGGAACGCGAGGCCGATGCGCTGTCGGACAGCGGCTCGGTGGCGGTGTTCTGCCCGACCTCGAACCTGTTCCTCGGCTCTGGCCTGTTCGATTACCAGCGCTTTCGGCGCCGCGACAAGCCGCTGCGCATCGCCGCGGCCAGCGATGTCGGCGGCGGCACCAACTATTCGATGCTGCGCACCATGGACGAGGGCTACAAGGTGATCGCGCTGACTGGCGAAAAGCTGAACCCGTTCCAGTCCTTCTGGCAATTAACACGTGGCAATGCCGAGGCGCTGTCTATGGCGGACAAGGTCGGCACGCTGGATGAAGGCACCGATGCCGACATCACCGTGCTCGACGCCCGCGCCACGCCGGCGATGCGGCTGAGGATGGAGACTGCGGAGACGCTGGCGGAGGAGTTGTTCCTGCTGCAGACATTGGGCGACGACCGCGCGGTGCGCGAGGTCTATGTTGCGGGGCGGCCGGCCAAGAGTGATATGATCGCGGGTTAGGACTCATCATCCGCGCGGGACAAGATGATGATTGCGCCTGGTTGCCAAGAGGTTCCCCCACTCCGTCGCCGCTTCGCGGCGCCAACTCTCCCCCCTCCGGAGGGAGAGGAAGGGAGCCTTTGCTTCGGAGGACGGGCGCCGGCTCGGACAGCTTTGCGCCCTTCCTATACCCCGTCGATCGGGGGAGAGGTGTCGAGAGAAGCTCGACGGAGTGGGGGGCGACCCTGGCGGGGCAAGACCACCACCGCGACGAGACCTTGACCGGGCGGAGCTTGTCGTACACACGATTTGTGACGATTTCGGAGAACAAAAATGGCCGCCGCAGACGACATCGCTCTGATCCAGAAACAGGAAGAGACGCTGGTCTTCCCGGCCTTCGACGAGGCCGTCGCCTTCAAGGTCGGCGCGGCGATCCGCGAGCGGGCGCTGGCCGAAAAGCTGCCCATCATCATCGATATCAGGCTGTGGGATCGGCCGCTGTTCTATGCCGCGCTGCCGGGTTCGAACGCCTCCAACCCCGATTGGGCTCGACGCAAGATCAATGTGGTCAAGCGCTACCTCAGGAGCACCTATCGCCTGGTGCTGGAACAGCAGCGACCGGGCCGCACCTTCAAGGTCGGCGAGGGGCTGGATATTGCTGATTACGTACTGGCCGGCGGCGGGTTTCCGGTGACTGTAAAGGGGGCTGGCGTGATCGGCGTCATCGCCGTCTCCGGCCTGCCGGAACGCCAGGACCACGGCGTCGTCGTCGATGCACTGTGCGATCATCTCGGCGTTGATCGGACACAATTGGCGCTGCCGCCGGAAGATAAATCGTGACGCTAGCGCTGCCCCTCATCCGCCTGCCGGCACCTTCTCCCCGTATAGTGACGGGGAGAAGAGAAGCACCCCAACGCCGGCGAACCCCTCTCCCCGTCTCTATACGGGGAGAGGGTAAGGGTGAGGGGCGGCGCCGGCTTTTCGGAAGCTCGCAAACCGCGGATGGCGGCCAATTATGACCGTGCTCGACCCAAAATCCTTTCTCATCTCGATCTTCAATGCCGCCGTTGCCGCTGCCGATCCGGAACGAACGATCAGGGATCACCTTCCGGCCAAGCCGAAGGGCCGCACCATCGTCATCGGCGCCGGCAAGGGCTCGGCGCAGATGGCCGCCGCGTTCGAGAAGGTGTGGGATGGCCCAATCGAAGGGCTGGTCGTCACCCGTTACGGCTATGGCGCCAAATGCGAGCGCATCGAAATCATCGAGGCGGCACATCCGGTGCCGGACGCTGCCGGTCTTGAGGCGTCGCGGCGCCTGCTCGAAAAGGTGCAAGGGCTGACTGCGGACGACCTGGTAGTGGCGCTGATATCGGGCGGAGGATCGGCGCTACTGCCGTCGCCTGCCGCCGGCCTGACGCTCGCCGACGAAATCGCCGTCAACGAGGCGCTGCTTGCCTCCGGCGCGCCGATCGCGGCGATGAACACCATCCGCAAGCATGTCTCAACCATCAAGGGCGGCCGGCTGGCAGCTGCCGCCTGGCCGGCCAAACTGGTATCACTGGTTGTCTCTGACATTCCCGGCGACAACCCGGCCCTGGTGGCCTCCGGCCCGACCGTGCCCGACTCCGGCAACCGCGCCGATGCGCTGGCCTCGATAGCGGCCTATGGCATGAAGCTGCCCGACGCCGTCATGGCGCACATCAACTCGCCAGAGGCCGATGCGCCAGATCTGGATGACCAGCGCTTTTCACGCAATGAAGTGCACCTGATCGCCTCGGCTGGCGTGTCGCTGGAAGCGGCAGCCGCTGAGGCAAAACGGCAGGGCATCGAAGCCGTCATCCTCTCCGATTCCATCGAGGGCGAGGCGCGCGAGGTCGGTGGCGTGCATGCAGCCATTGCGCGCGAAGTGGCGACGCGCAACCGGCCGTTCAAAAAGCCGGTGCTGATCCTGTCCGGCGGCGAGACGACCGTGACCTTGCGGGCCCCTGTTGACGAAAAAAGGGGCAAGGGCGGCCGCAACTCCGAATTCCTGCTCGCCTTTGCCATCGGCATCAGCGGCGCGGAAGGTATTCATGCACTGGCCGCCGATACCGACGGCATCGATGGCTCGGAAGACAATGCCGGCGCCTTTGCCGATGGCTCGACCGTCTCGCGCATGCGTGCCGCCGGCGTCGACGCCAAGGCGATGCTGGCCGGCAACAATGCCTGGACGGCGTTCAACGCGATCGGCGATCTGTTCGTGCCGGGGCCGACGGGTACGAATGTGAATGATCTGAGGGCAATCCTGATCAGTTAATTCGGCCGTGGCGGCCGAAGTTTCCAACGTTGGATTCACGACCGTAGGTGATTGGCTGAAGCCACTCAGCTTCGTCATCCCTGGGCGAAGCAGGAGCGAAGCTCCTTGTTCCGCCCGCGGATGACGATGTCGCTGAGGCTTTCGCTCATCTCACGACCCCATCAGCCGCTTCACCTCTTTCATATCCTTTAGGAACCGCTCGCGCTCAGCCTCCTTGTCCGTCGGCTCGTGAATGCGCAGGATAAAGGACGGGTGGATGGTGATGAACACGCGCAAGCCATCCTCGCGTTCGATCAACTGGCCGCGCATTTTCGTCACGGCAATGGCCTTGCCCAGCAGCGACAACGCCGCCGTTGCCCCAAGCGCCACGGCGAGGTCCGGCTTGATCAGCTCAAGCTCCCGGCCGATCCACCAGCGGCAGGCCTGGACTTCGCTGGTATTTGGCTTCGAGTGGATGCGGCGCTTGCCGCGCGGCTCGAACTTGAAGTGCTTGACGGCGTTGGTGACGTAGACTTTTTGCCGGTCGACGCCTGCGTCATCGAGAATCGCACCGAACACTTTGCCCGCTGGCCCGACAAAAGGTTTGCCGGCGAGATCTTCCTGATCGCCAGGTTGTTCGCCGACGAAGACCACTTTGGCGTCATCCGGCCCCTCGCCGAACACGGTCTGTGTCGCGTCGCGCCAGAGCGGGCAGCGACGACAACCCTTTGCAGCCTCGCGCAAATCGGAAATCGTCTTGGCATCGTCTTCATCCGGCGCCTCGGCCGGCTCGGGCTTCGGCCAATGTCTTGCCTGCAGCTTGGCGTGGTGCGGCGCCGGCGTTGTCGGCAGTCTGGCAATCATATCCCTGGCGGCCTCGTCCGCTCCTGCGATCAGATCTGGAATGAGCGAGGCCTCGGGAAGGTTCCGCCAATATTTCTTCGGCATCTCCTTCTGCATCGCCTTCACCTTGAGCCGCGCCGGGTTGAAGATGTTTTCGAAATAGGTCAGCCACAACGCCTCGGTGTCGTCCTGATCGGGTGCATCGCCCTTGGCCGCACCCGGCCCGATCGCCAGCCTTTCGCCGTTCCAGTCGGCGGAGGCATAGGGCGTCAGGATGGTCCAGCGCATGCCGGTGAACCGCCGGACGAAGAAATCCGCGTTGCGCTCGACAATGAAATGCTCCGGCTCGAACCAGGCGACGTAGCGCTCGTTCTCGCCGTCGCCGATCTTCCGGAAGCGTACGAAGGCATGCATCTTATGGCTGTCGCGCCGCACCGCCTTTTCCATGGCTTCGAGCCGCCTGGTGTCGGGATCGGATGCGATCGCCAGCAGTTTCGGCTCGGTGCGCAGGCGCCAAAGCATCCAGTAGAGAAAGGCAAACCGGCCGGGGTCGGAGTGGCAGAAGGCGGTTTCGGCATGGGCGATGAACTCGCGGGGGACGGTAAGCTGCGCGCCCTCTGGCACCGCCGGCAAGGCATCTTGAGGATCATTGGCGTCGGACCCGACACCCCAACTAATATCCTCAGGCCGGACCTCATTCAGCGCCAGACGCCGTGCCGCATCGCGCCAACCGGCGAAATCGGTCTGGCTCGCTAGCCGGACAGTGTATCGGGCAAGGTCGAGCTGAGCCGGCTGCATGGTCAAAACAGCGACAGTTGTTCGCAGGACTTTACGATCGTGTCGCGCAGGCCTGTCTTGTCGGTGAGTCCGCCCGGCGACCAGCCTTCGGCGATGATGAAGGGCCTCAGCTTGGCGATCGAATGGCAGATCCGTCCGACATCTTCCAGCCGCATGCGTCGGTGGCGGCGGGTTTCAAGGATCTTCGCCACCACCTTGGTGCCCAGACCCGGAACCCGCAGCAGCGCTTCGCGGTCGGCGCGGTTGATGTCGACGGGAAACCTCGCCCGATTGCGCAAAGCCCAGGCGAGCTTGGGGTCAATGGCGAGATCGAGCATGCCGTCGCTGCTGCCGGCGAGGATTTCCGGCTGCGAAAAGCCGTAGAAACGCATCAGCCAGTCGGCCTGATAGAGCCGGTGCTCGCGCATCAGCGGCGGTTTTTGCAGCGGCAGCGACGATGACGAATCCGGGATCGGGCTGAAGGCGGAATAATAGACGCGCCGCAGGTGATAGCTGCCATAGAGCCGCGCGCTGGTGTGCAAAATGCCGTCGTCGGATGTTTTGTCGGCGCCGACAATCATCTGCGTCGACTGACCTCCGGGCGCAAAGCGTTCGCGCTTCTTGGTCCTCAGCGTCGGCTCGGCTTTTTCCTCCATCTTCCGGCGCAGGTTCGCCATGGAAAGCCGGATCGTTTCCGGCTTCTTCTCCGGCGCCAGTTTCTTGACGCCTTCATCGGTCGGCAGTTCGACGTTGATAGACAGCCGATCGGCGTAGAGCCCGGCCTGCTCGACCAGTTCGGCCGAGCTTTCCGGAATGGTCTTCAGATGAATATAGCCGGAGAATTTTTCGTCCAGCCGCAGCCGCCGCGCCACTTCCACCATTTCGGCCATGGTCTCATCCGGGGAGCGGATGACTCCTGAGGACAGGAAGAGGCCCTCGATGTAGTTGCGCCGGTAGAAATCCATGGTCAGCTTCACCACCTCGTCGATGCTAAAGCGGGCGCGGCGCACATTCGATGACGAGCGGTTGATGCAGTAGCTGCAATCGTAAATGCAGAAATTGGTGAGCAGGATTTTCAGGAGCGAAATGCAGCGGCCATCCGGCGCATAGGAATGGCAGATGCCCATGCCTTCTGTGGAGCCGATACCGCCGGATTGGAGCGAATCCTTCTTCGCCGAGCCGGACGAGGCGCAGGAAGCATCGTATTTGGCGGCGTCAGACAGGATTGCCAGCTTTTCACGGACGGTGGGTGCGCTCATCCGTTCATGATATGTTCTTGAAGGCTGCAGCGCCACGTCATTTGATGCAGGCGGCGAAAAAGTAATCGCCGCCTGATCGTCGGGCTAGCAGGACGACTGCCCGAGTTCCAGGCTCTCTCAGACCTCGTGGAGGTAGAGGTGGTAATCCAGCTCGCTGACGGTGCGGGCGACGCGCAGATACTCCGACTGCTTGATCGCCACGAAGGTGCGATGCAGATCCTCGCCAAGCGCCTCTTTCAGGAAGCTCGATGCCCGCGCCGCCTCGATCGCAGCGCGCCAGTCGACCGGCATGGTCGTGCGCGTGATGGCGGCTTCATAGCCATTCCCAGTGGTTTCGGGGCCGGGGTCGAGGCCTTCATCCAGACCCTTGATGATGCCGGCCAGCACCGTTGCCGCGATCAGGTAGGGATTGGCGTCGACACCCGACGGCCGGTGCTCGATGCGCCGGTTCTTGGCGTCGCCCGCCGGGATGCGCAGCGCCACCGAACGGTTGTTGACGCCCCAGGTCGGCGCCACCGGCGCATAGGACTGCGAGACGAAGCGCCGCCAGGAATTGGCGTGCGGCGCAAACACCAGCATCGATTCGGCCATGGTCTGGATCAGCCCGCCGAGCCCCTGCAGCAGCGGCAGCGACCAGCTTTCGCCGCCAGCCTCGGCAAAAACGTTGCGGCCGTTCTTGTCCTGCAACGAAACATGGAAATGCATGCCGGAGCCGGCGTATTTTTCGATCGGCTTGGCCATGAAGCAGGCGGTGACACCATGGCGGCGCGCCTGCGCCCGCACCAGCCGCTTCAACATGACGAGGTCGTCGGCCGCCCGCATGACATCCTTGCGATAGTTCAGCGTCAGCTCGTACTGGCCGGGCGCGTATTCGGAAATCACCGTTTCGGCCGGAATGCCTTGCGCCTTGGCCGCGGCATAGATGTCGGAAAACAGCGGCTCCATGCCGTGCAGATGGTCGACGGAATAGACTTCCGTCTTGGCCGAGCGGCGGCCGTCGAGCACGGCGTCCGCCGGCTTTACCTTGCCGTCGGCGTCACGCTCATTGGCAAGCAGGAAAAATTCGAGTTCGAAGGCGCCGGCGGGATAGAGGCCCTTGGCCGCCAAGATGTCGACCTGCCTGGCCAGCGCCAGCCGTGGGTCCGACGACATAGGCTGTCCCTCGAGATGGTACATCGCCATCAGCAACTGGCCGCGCGGCGGGTTCGTGCCGTAAAGCGGCACCAGGGTGCCGGGGATCGGCCAGGCCCTGAGGTCGCCATCGCCGGTCGTCCAGATCAGCCCGGTTTCGTGAACATCCTCGCCGGTGATGTCGAGGCCGAGGATCGAGATCGGCATGTGGCGGCCGCCCTCGAAGATGCTTTTCAGCTCATGCCGGCGCACGATCTTGCCGCGGCCGACCCCGTTGGCGTCGGTCAAGACGATATCGAAGGCTTCGATTTCGGGATGGGCGTCGAGAAAGGCTTGCGCCTCGGCGGGCGTCGAGCCCGAAGGTGAAGTCATGATTAGTGTACTCGAGTTTGGCTTGGCAGCTTGTCTCATGCCGTCAGCCTTGCCGCAACCGTGGCGAAGGCGGTGATCAGCCGGTTGACCTGGGCGCCGGTGGTGGCCGGTGAGATCAGCATCATGTTGTGAAAGGGCGCGATCAGCACGCCCTGGTTGACCAGCGCGACATGGATAGCCGCCTCAAGCTCCGGCGCATGGGCAGTCTCGGCTTCGGCGCCGTTCCTGAGCGGGCCAGGGGCGCAGATGAACTCGACGCGGGCGCCGACGCGGGCGACATGCCAGGGCAGATTGTAGCGATCGATGACGCCGGTCAGCCCGGCATCGAGCCGCAGGGCGAGGCGATCCATCCGGGCATAATTCTCCTGCGTCATCACCTCTTCGAGCGTTGCGCGCATGGCTGCGAACTGCAGCGGGTTCGCCGACAGCGTCGTGCCCATGCCGGAATAGCCCGGCTCCTTGGTTCGGTTGTAGTCGGCATAGCGCGAGGCGACCTCGTCGCTCATGCCCCACACGCTTGCCGGCACGCCACCGGCGATCGGCTTGCCCAGCACGAAAAGGTCGGGCTGCAGCCCGAATTTTCTGGTGTAGCCCCCTGGGCCGGTCGAGATGGTGTGGGTCTCGTCGATCAGCAGCAGCGTTCCGGCCGCGCGCGTCAGTTTGCGCAAGGCGTCGTGAAAACCCGGATCGGGCAGCACCATGCAGGAATTTGTCAGCACCGGCTCGGCGATGACGCAGGCGACATCGCGGTCGGCGAGCGCCGCTTCCAGTGCAGCAACATCGTTGAATTCGATGACCTTCGCCGTCCTGGTCAGGTCGCGGAATTCGCCCGCCAGGCCCGGCCGGTTGACAGCTTTGCCGTCGACCAGCCGGACCATCGTCTCGTCGACCGAGCCGTGATAGCAGCCGTTGAAGACCAGGATCTTTTCCCGACCGGTGATAGCGCGGGCAACACGCAGCGCGAAGCGGTTGGCGTCGGTGGCGCTGGTGGCGATCTGCCAGAACGGCAGACCGAAACGCTGTGTGAGCAGCGGCCCGATGGCCAGCGCATCCTCCGAAGGCAGCATATAGGTCAGGCCGCGCCCGGCCTGGCGGCGGATGGCGCGCGCCACCGGCGGCGGCGAATGGCCGAACATCGAACCGGTGTCGCCGAGGCAGAAATGGTCCAGCCTGTTGCCGTCGATATCCGTGATGGCGGCGCCCTTGGCGCTTTCGACCAGGATCGGGAATGGCGTCGGCCAGTCGTTCATCCAGTGCATCGGCACACCGCCGAAGAAGCCTGGCAGGCCGTTACCGACCTTGGCCTGCGATTTCGGCCGCGCCTTGCGGAAGGTGTTCGCCTCGCTTGTCCGCAATGCAGCGATGCGGTCACGGCTGATACCGCCAATGGACGCCTTTGAACTGTTCGTGCTGTACATGAAATCCCTCTCGGCCGGCACACTACCCAATTGGCGACGGCAACCGCAATTGGCCGTGTTGGTGCGCTGCATTGGGTCAGCAGCAAGTTCGGCAGACTTGACCTTCCGGCGCAGTCGGGCGCCAATGCGATCGGGTCTGTAGTTTGGGGAGAAAAATGCGGACGATCATCTGAGCTATTGCGCTACTCTTGTCGGCCGCTGCGGCTTCCGCATCGGGCGGCGTCTGGTGTTCCGTCGATGACAAAGCGGTGCAATTCGAGGTCGGCGCCGGGGTCACCAGAGGTATGGGCGGCCCGACCTTCAATTTTCGCGGCGATCTCGAGATACTTGGCCGGCCGGAAGGCGACAGTCTGCGCAAGACCGTCTTCGAGGATTCCGACCTCACCCAGTACTGGCTGGACGACAAGGAGTTGCGGCTGAACGTCTACCACGAGCATCAGCTCGGAGATAAATTCAACTCTGTCGAACTGACGATCCTGACCAAGACCAGTGACGAGGGCGTCTATGACGGCCGGTACACGCTTGCCGTCTACGACAACGCCGCCGACACGGAACAGGACGGCAAGCCGAAAGAATTGACCGGCAAGGTGTCGTGCGGAGCTGAATAGGTCACGCCGAGATATCGATGACGCCGCAGTCGCCGGCGGCACTGCCGAAGGCGACCCGGCGCTCTTCCTTGTCCCACATCATCGCGGTGATGGCGCCCATGCCCGGGCGGCGCAACAGCACCTCTTTGGCATCGGTAAAGCGCACCGCCATGACCATGCCGTCATCATAGCCGACGGCGACGACATCCTGGCTCGGATGGCAGGCAACCGATGTCACCATGGCGTTGCCGCGCGTGCCGAGCTCCAGCGGCGCCTTGCCCATCGGGCCGTCCTTGCCCGAAAACGGCCAGACGATCGCCGCCGGCGCGCCGGAACTCGCCAGCCACTTGCCCTTCACGCTCCACGACAGGCTTTTGACCTTGCCGGGATAGCCGGTCATGCGCATGTGCTTGCCGTCGGCGAGCTTCCAACCATGCAGCGCGTTTTCCTGCATGGTGGTGACGAGGAAGGCGCCATCCGGCGAGAAGGTCACGCCGGTATGGGCGCCGGCCCATTCCAGCTCCACCGGTCTGCCCTCGGCGGCCGGGAAATGCAGCGTCGCGCCATTGTAGCGGGCGACGCCGAAGCGCATGCCCTTGGGGGAGAAGGCCAGCCCCTCGACCGAACGTGGATGGGCAAACTCTTTGGTCTTGCCGTCGGCAAAGCGCACGAACGCAGTCTTGCCTGTGGCATAGGCGATAGCGCCTTGCGGCCCGGCGGCGACGCTGGTGATCCACTTCTTGCCGGCGCTGGCGAGTTCGCTGACATTGCCGCCGGCGGCAACGGCAAAAATCTTGCCGTCCTCGCCGCCGGTGATCAGGCGGTCGTTGGCGGCGTCATGGAACGTGGAGAGCAGGCCGTCATTGGCCTGAATTGTCTTGTGGCCGTTGTCGAGCCTATGAACTGTCCCATCGGCGAGCGCAAAATGCGGCACGTTGTCGAGGAAGACGGCGGCAAGGCAGTGACCTTCCAGGTCGAGGGGAGCAACTGTGGGCATCAGGACCATTCCAATGAAGCTGTCACCACTCCCGGGAAGCCACTGAGGCGGCCAGGCCTGGCGTCAACCTTCTCCCCTTGTGGGAGAAGGTGGATCGGCGCGCAGCGCCGAGACGGATGAGGGGTGTTGAACGGATCGCCGTCGGTGCCGAGCTGGAGCACCCCTCATCCGACCTCGCTTCGCGAGGCCACCTTCTCCCACAAGGGGAGAAGGAAGAGCGGGCAGCGCTAGCGCCATAGAGTCCGGAAATCAAGCCGCCTGGCAGGCGTCAAAGCTCTTCTTCAGCCGTTCGGCGTCAAGCTCGCGGCCGATGAACACCAGCCGGCTCTCATGCTTTTCGCCGTCTTTCCAAGCGCGCTGGTGGTCGCCTTCGATGATCATGTGCACGCCTTGGATGACATAGCGCTCGTCGTCGCCCTTGAGCGCGATGATGCCTTTCAGCCGCAGGATGTTGGGACCTTCCATCTGGGTGATCTTCTCGATCCACGGGAAGAATTTCTTCGGGTCCATCTCGCCGCCGCGCAGCGACACCGACTGCACGGTCACGTCATGGATGTCGGAGGGATGCGCGTGACCGTGATGATGATGGTCGTGATCATGGTCGTGGTGATCGTGGTCGTGATCATGGTGGTCGTGATCATGATCGTGCGCCTCAAGGAAATGCGGGGCGTTTTCCAATGCGCGCGACAGGTCGAAGGCGCCGCGGTCGAGCACTTCGGACAGCGCCACGCCGGCGCGCGTGGTGCGGTGGATCCTGGCCGCCGGGTTGATGGCGCGGATGGTGGCCTCGACCTTGGCCAGTTCTTCGGGCGTCACCAGGTCGGTCTTGTTGAGCACGACGACATCGGCGAAGGCGATCTGGTCCTCGGCTTCCTTGGAATCCTTCAACCTGAGCGGCAGGTGCTTGGCGTCGACCAGAGCCACGACAGCGTCGAGTTTGGTCTTGGAGCGCACGTCGTCGTCCATGAAGAAGGTCTGCGCCACCGGCACAGGATCGGCGAGGCCGGTGGTCTCGACGACGATGGCGTCGAAGCGGCCGGGACGGCGCATCAGGCCTTCGACGACGCGGATCAGGTCGCCGCGCACCGTGCAGCAGACGCAGCCATTGTTCATTTCGTAGATTTCCTCGTCGGATTCCACGATCAAATCATTGTCGATGCCGATCTCGCCGAATTCATTGACGATGACGGCATAACGCTTGCCATGGTTTTCCGACAGGATGCGGTTGAGCAGCGTCGTCTTGCCGGCGCCGAGATAGCCGGTGAGAACGGTCACGGGGATTTGCGTCTGTGCTTCGCTCATATCTTGCCTCGAAATGGCTGGGCCACGGAATTGCGGGCCGCAAGAAGGGATTGTTGGCCTGATATAGGATGTGTGCCGGCCTTTTGCACGAGGCAAACCGCCTGGGTGTTTGACCCAGGATTGACGAAGCGGATGGGTAGACCCGAGAGGCCGAGTGCGAGGGATGCCGACCATCAACGTGTCGCCGGAAACGCCTCTTCGTTGACCTGTGCTGAGCCGCGCCGCGTCAAACCGTTGCAATCGCCTTGGCGGAAACTCGTTTGTCATCTAACTGAAATAAACATCTGGCATCACCATTTCGAGCACCACAAATGCTTGCCGGCAAAGCTGTTTCGAAAGCCGGAATCTTTTGGATCGTCGATTGCCAACCGGCCGGCTGCGTCTATGCTGCACGCACCGGTACGGCCGAAGAGGGATCACCATGGCCAAGGCGGACAAGACTGCAACGATGAGCCGGCTGCATTCGGCGGCAAGGCTGGCAAGGACCGCGCTGGCGGCGCGGCTTCTGGCGCACGGCTTCTATGCCGGCCAGGACCAGATCATGCTGACGCTCGACCGCGAGGACGGCCAGACGCCCGGCAATCTCGCCGGCCGCCTCGGCGTGCGCCCGCCGACCATCACCAAGACCATCAACCGGCTGCAGGCCCAGGGTTTTTTGGAAAAGCGCGCCTCTTCCGCGGATGCACGCCAGGCGCATATCTTTCTCACCGACACCGGCCGCGAGATCATCCACGCCATCGAGAAGTCGGTGAAGAAGACCGAGAAGCAGGCGTTGAAGGGCCTCGACAAGAAAGAACAGAAGACGCTGTTCAAGCTACTCGCCCGCATCGAGGCCAATTTGTCAAACGAGGAGCTGGTGCTTTTCGACGACGATGGCGACATCGACGATTGATCTTCCTGACCTAGGCGGCTACCGAAGGCCCGCGCACCAGCGCCGACCAGCGGCCGGGCGTCAGGCCGAATGCTTTCTTGAAATGCCTGTTGAAATGGCTCTGGTCGCTGAAGCCGGCGCCAACGGCAATCTCGGCCAGCGGCTCGCCCACCTCGATCATCCGTCTTGCCTTTTGCAGCCGGCGCATCAGCAGGAACCGATGCGGGCTGGTGGAATAGGTCGCGCGAAAATGGCGTGACAGCGCATAGCGGTCGAGCCCGGTGACGGCTTCCAGCTCATCGGAACGAACGGACCGCTCGGCATTCTCCTCGAGATAGCCGCGCGCCAGCGCTGCCGCACGCGAGGCCGACTTCCCCATCGGCTTTGCTTTCTGTCCCGCATGACGCCCCAGATGCTGCGCCAGCTCCGCAACGAAATCGGCGACGAACAGCTCGTCCAGTTCCTCATCGAGCGGCGACAGGGCCGAAAGCAGCGTGCCACGCAAGGCAGGATCGCTGACCACAGCATCCCTGACGAAAGGCAGCGGCGCGCCGTCGAGGCAGTCGAGCAGCAGTGAGGGTTCCAGATAGAGGATCCGGTAGCGCAGACCATCCTCGGTCCCGGCGCCGCCATCGTGCACTTCGTCGGGATGCAGCACGATAACCTGGCCCGGCAGGCTGTGGTTGACAGTGCCCCTGTAGTGGAAGCGCTGCACACCGGAAAGCGTCACGCCGACGGCAAGCGTATCATGACGGTGCAGGTCGAAGGCGTTGCCATGGAAATGCGCCTCGATGCGCTCGATGCCAGCGGTAACAGGCGCCGAGACGATCCGGTCTTCATCCGCGCACGAACGTTCAAGACCCTGCGTCGCCTCACCTTCTAGATCGTGCGTCATCACCTATCCCTGCCCTTCATGGGCGTGCTCCGGAGTCCTCATTTTGGTGTTCGATACGAAATTTGCAATCTTGCTGCGGGACGATCTCGCCGTCTGGCAAAAGCTCAACGTCGCCGCCTTCCTGACCAGCGGCATCGTCGCGCAATTCCCCGCCATTATCGGCGAACCCTACCGCGACCGCGCCGGCAACCTTTATAATCCTCTGTCGATCCAGCCGGTCATCGTGCTTTCGGCCGATGGGCCGACGCTCAACTCCATCCACCGGAAGGCGCTGGAGCGGGGCGTGACGGGGTCAGCCTATGTCGAGGAGATGTTTGCCACCGGCTTCGATGCGGCCAACCGCGCGGTCTTCGCCGAGTTCGGGCCTGAGGACGCCAAGATCGTCGGCATCGCGCTGCGTGCCGACAAGAAACTCGTCGACAAGATCACCAAGGGCGCCCGCATGCACGCCTAATTCAGCAGGAAGCGTGTAACGGCGCTCATGAATTCAGTCGGCCGCTCGACGTTCAGCATATGGACGCCCGGAAGCAGTGTAAGCGTGGCGCCGGGGATGCTGGCTGCGATCGCCTCGCTGTGGCTTGCCAGCGTTACCTTGTCGTCTTCTCCACCGATCACCAGGGTGGGCGCGGTAATGAGGGAGACAGTCCGGCGCAGATCGCAATCGCGTACGGCGGCGAAGCATCCCGCGAGACCTTGGGGCGGCGTCGCCAGGACCATCGCGCGGAACGCGTCGACGGTTTCGTTTGGGCCGGCAAGCATCGAGGCGGGAAACCAGTTGTGCATGAACATGTCCGCGGTGGCCGACATGTTGCTCGCTGCAAGGACAGTCCTGATCTGCTCATCAAAGTAAGAAGCCGGCCCGAGATGCGGCGAGGTGTTGGAAAGGATGAGACGCTCGATGCGCTCCGAGGCATGGATACCCAGCCACTGCCCTACGAAGCCGCCCAGCGACAGCCCGCAGAAATGCACGCGGGCGATTTGAAGCGCATCCAGCAGCTCAAGGACGTCGCGGCCCAGCCGATCAAGCGAATAGGCTCCGGCCGGAGCATCGGAACTGCCGTGGCCGCGCAGATCATAGCGCAGCACCCGGAAAGATCCGGCAAGTTCCGCTAGCTGCCGGTCCCACATATGCAGGTTCGTCACAATGGAATTCGAGAGCACAAGCACAGGGCCGGCCCCCGCCAGCTGATAGGCGATCCGGCAGCCGTCGCCCGTCGTAAAATAAAGCGTGTCAGTCATCTGGTCCTCATCTCACCCTGGCGAAAGGAGTTCGATGCTCCCGCCGCCCTTTGAATGAGCCACCCTAGGCCTCGTAATTATCCAGGAAAATTACTATGATTGGACGATCTCAGTAGGTTTTTACGATAATGAATGGTCTGAAACTCCACGACTTACGGTGCTTTGACGCCGTGGCAAGCGAGGGCAGCTTCCAGGCGGCCGCCCTCCCCTTGAACCGATCGCATCCATCCGTCTTCGCCGCTGTCGCACGCCTCGAGCAGTTGCTCGGGCTCACACTTCTCGACCGCAGCGGATATCGGGTGGGGCTGACGGAGGCGGGCCGCGAGTTTCACGCGCGAGCGCAGCTGACATTGCGCGAGCTCGACCATCTGCGAACCTATGCGGGCCAGTTGGCGAGCGGCGAGGAGACGGTCCTGCGTGTCGTCATGGGTGATCTCTGCCCGCGACCGCAAATCCTGCGTATGCTCAGCGGCTTCTTTGCCGAACGCACCGGGACACGCCTGCACCTGGAGTACGAGGCGGTCGGCGGTCCGCTCGAACGGTTGATGGAAGGCTCGGCTGACCTCATCTTCCATCGCGCGGATCCTTCCGATCCGCATCTCGAGCGGATCGATCTCTGCGCGGTGCCCCTCGTGCCGGTGGTGGCGCCTGGGTTCCTTCCGTTCGCGCCTGGCCGCGAGATTGCGCCGGAGCAGATGCGGCCCTTCACCCAGTGCGTGATCCGCGACACGGCGCGGCGGCCATCGCCGGAGAGCTATTTCCTCATCGACGGTGCGCATCAGTGCTCGGCGCCGGATCATCTGATGAAGAAGGAACTGATCCTTCACGGACTGGCCTGGGGCCATCTGCCGGCATGGCTGATCGAGGACGAACTGCGGGATAGGAGGCTGATCTCGATCGCTGGTGCACATCTGCCCGGCCGGACGGAGATCTTGGCGGCGGTGCGCCGGCGCGACCGACCGCATGGACCCGTCGCCGAGGCGTTGTGGCTTCATCTCCAGGCGCAAGTGGCATCCGACGGCAAAGCACCGGGATGTCAGAACGTCGCAGTGGAACGCAAAGCGCCTTAGCTGGCATCGGATCGGCCTGCGCTGAACCTGTCTCAGACGCCTGTTGTGCCAGTCGCTTTTGGCTTGCCGGGCGCTGGAGATTGCCGCAAAGGTTAAGCGTTGATCCTCCCTGCCCGGCCTGACATTTGAACGTTCCCGCAAGATCAGACGAAAGCGCAACGCCGCCCGCGGCGATGCTGTTCATGCTGTCCACCTATGTCTTTTTCACCTTTCTCGACACATCGAGCAAATATCTGGTGCTGGCCGGCGTCTCGGCGCTGATCGTCGCCTGGGCCCGCTTCACCGTCCATGTCCTGCTTGTCGGCGTCTTCCTGCGCGGCTGGCGCGAGCCGTCGCGCTTCCGCGCCAACAATTTGCCGGCCCACATCCTGCGCGGCGGTCTGCTGTTCGGCTCGACGATGTGCAACGTCATGGCGCTCAAAACGCTTCAACTGGCCGAGACCACCTCGATCTACTTCTTCGGGCCGATGGTGATCACCGCCCTTGCCGGACCGCTGCTTGGTGAATGGGCCGGCTGGCGGCGCTGGCTGGCAATCCTGTCGGGCTTTGTCGGCGTGCTCGTCATTACAAGGCCGGGCATCGGCGTGTTCGGCATCGGCCATCTTTTCGCGCTCGGCTCGATGCTGTCGAACAGTTTTTACGTCATCATGACGCGGCGGATGTCAGCCAGCGAAACCTCGGAAAGCCTGATCCTGTTTTCGGCGCTGGCGCCGGCCGTGCTGCTTCTGCCGATTCTGCCGTTCTCGCATGGGCTGCCGCAGGATGGCTGGCACTGGTTCATACTGGTGATGCTGGGCGTGTTCGGCGCCGGCGGCCACTGGCTGCTGGTGCAGGCCTACCGCCTGGCGACCACCACGGCGCTGGCGCCGTACCCCTATTCGCAGATGGTCTGGATGATCCTGTCCGGCTGGATCATCTTCCACCAGTTCCCCGACCGCTGGACGCTGGTGGGTGCAGCCATCATCGTCGCCAGCGGCCTTTACATCATCCATCGCGAGCACCGTTTGCGGCTGCGCAATCGCACGACCGTCGATGTCGAGGCGGAGGCTCTGGCGAAAAAACTTTGATTTGCTCCGAATCCGATGGCATAACGCCGCATTTAAAAAACTTAAAAAACTCGGGGAGCCAAGGGCTGGCACAAAAGATCAAGCTTTCGACGATCGCGGATGCGCTTGGCGTCTCCACGGCCACCGTCTCCCTCGCCTTGCGCGACAGCCCGCTGGTCGCAGGCGCCACGCGTGACCGCATCAAGGAGCACGCGCGGGCCATCGGTTATATCTACAATCGCCGCGCCGCCTCACTGCGCACCTCGCGCTCGGGCATTGTCGGCGTCGTCGTGCATGACATCATGAACCCGTTCTTCGCCGAGATCCTGCGCTCGATCGAGAGCGAACTCGACCGCAGCCGGCAGACCTTCATCCTGTCCAATCACTACGACCAGCTGGAAAAGCAACGCACCTTCATCGATACGCTGCTGCAACTCGGCGCCGACGGCGTCATCATGTCCCCGGCCATCGGCACGCCGGCCTCTGACATCGTCATGGCCGAGGAAAACGGCCTGCCGGCGGTGCTGATCGCACGCAGCGTGGAAGGCGCCGACGTGCCGGTGTTTCGCGGCGACGATGCCTATGGCACGGCACTTGCCACCAATCATCTGATCTCGCTCGGGCACAAGCGCATCGCCATGATCGGCGGCACCGACCAGACCTCGACCGGGCGCGACCGCTACCAGGGCTATCTCAACGCCATGGAGGCCGCCGGGCTTGAGGTCAGGCCGTCCTGGCGCATCGCCGGGCCGCGCACCAAGCAGGGCGGATTCGAGGCGGCTGGACAGTTTCTGGCGCTTAAAGACAAGCCAACCGCCGCTTGCTGCTGGAATGATCTGGTCGCCATCGGCCTGATGAACGGCATTGCCCGCGCCGGCCTGGTGCCGGGCGCCGACATCTCGGTGACCGGCTATGACGATCTCGAGGAGGCGGCAATCGCGACACCGGCGCTCACCACAGTCTGGAATGGCCAGCGAGAGGTCGGCCGCCGTGCCGCCAGCGCGCTGCTCGACAAGCTGAACGGACAGGCGGTACGGCCGTCACAGGAACTGATCAAGCCGGAACTGCATGTGCGCCAGTCGACCGGCAAGCCGGTGGAGCGTGCATGACCAAGACTGATGCGTTGCAGACCGTCGCCGTTCTGGTGCCAGGACATTTCAACGACCATGCGGTCGAGCGCATCGACCGCACCTTCAAGCGGGTCAAGATAGAGCGCGCCGATCCCGCCCTGGTCACCGACGAGATGCGCCATGACGTGCGCGCCATTGCGTCCTTCGCCGGCGTCAATGCGGCATTGATGGATGCATTGCCCAACCTCGAACTCATCGCCTCCTTCGGCGTCGGCTATGATTCGGTCGATGCCGGCCATGCGGCCAAGAAAAACATCATGGTCACCAACACCCCCGATGTTTTGACCGAGGAGGTCGCCGACACCACGATCGGCCTTTTGCTCAACACCGTGCGTGAACTTTACAAGGCCGAGAAATGGCTGCGCGACGGCAGTTGGGTGAAGAAGGGCAACTATCCCCTGAGCCGGCTGACCTTGCGCGGTCGGCATGTCGGCATTTACGGCATGGGCCGCATCGGCCTTGCCATTGCGCGCCGGCTGGAAGCGTTCGGGCTGCCGGTGGCCTACCACAACAGGCGCAAGGTCGAAGGTCTGGCTTATGAATACCACCCGACGCTGAAGGGCCTTGCCGAAGCGGTCGATACGCTGATTTCCGTAGTGCCGGGCGGCGCTTCCACGGAGAAGGCGGTCAATGCCGAAATCCTGGCGGCGCTTGGCGCCAACGGCGTTTTCGTCAACATCGGCCGTGGCAGCACGGTCGACGAGGCAGACCTCGCCGCAGCGCTTGCCAACGGCACCATCGCCGCGGCCGGGCTCGATGTTTTCGCCGATGAACCGAATGTGCCCAAGGCTTTGCTGGAGGCGCCCAACACCTCGCTTTTGCCCCATGTCGGCTCGGCCTCGCACCACACGCGCCGCGCCATGGCGGATCTGTGCGTCGACAATCTGGTATCCTGGTTCAGCGAGCGCCGGCCACTGACCCCGGTGCCTGAGACGGCGCAAGTCAAGCCACGAAGCTGAGCGGCTCTCTGCCACACTCGTTAACGTCGGCTTAACGCTTTGGAATCATTGTGGTCTGCGCCGGGGGGCGCGGAGTGCAAGATGACGAAACTTCCGGCATTGATTGCGGCAGCGGCACTTTTCGCCGGCTTTCAGCTGTTTCACGGCGGCAGCAGTGAAAGTTCGGCCAATGAAGCAAGGCCGGCAACCACCTTCAGGCTGGTCGCCAATGGCGACGAAGGCGACTGCGCGGTTAGCCGCGGCGCCGCGATTGACGATGGCCTGTCGCTGTTGACCGTGGCGCCGAGTTGCCGCGGGTTGCTGCCGGGGATCGAGCGGGCAAAATTCTGGCGAGAGGGCGAGGACGGCACAATCGCGTTCAGCGCCGACGGCACCGACCCGATCGTCACCTTCTCGGTTGCGGATGGCGACGGCTACGAATCCTACGCTCCGGCCACGCCGCTGCTTTCGCTGGCGACAACCGGCGAACTGGATCAATCCGCCGGCAATTGATCGTCGGGATTTATTCCGCCGCCGCCCGTGCACCGGCCTTCGCCGCCGCATGCAGCCGCACCGCATCGCCGAAGGCGCGGAAGATCTTGGCCGAGTTGCCGTCCGACTTGACCCAGTATTCGGGGTGCCATTGCACGCCGACGGCGAAGGCGCGGGCGTCCTTCACCGAAACCGCCTCCACCGTGCCGTCGCCGGCAACCGCCTCGACCTGCAGCTTCGAGCCGAGCCGGTCGATGCCTTGGCGGTGCAGCGAGTTGACCTTGATGTCGCCGGCGCCGAATACACCGGCCAGGCAACTGCCCGGCTTGATCGAAATGGTCTGGTGAATGGCGAAACGTTCGTCCTGATTGTCGCTCACCGGCGCGCGATGGTCCAGCGAACCTTCGCGCTCCTGGATCTCGGTGCCAAGCGTGCCGCCTAGCGCCACGTTCAACTCCTGGATGCCGCGGCAGATGGCAAGCAGCGGCACGCCGCGCTCGATCGCCTTGCAGATCAACGGCAGCGTGGTGGAATCGCGCGCCGGGTCGTAGGGGCCGTTGGCCTCGCTGGCGTCGCCGCCATAGAGCGAGGGATGCACGTTGGACTTTGAGCCGGTGACCATGACACCATCGACCGAGGACAACAGCTCGTCGAAATCGAGCCGGTCGCCGAAGGACGGCACCAAAAGCGGGAACACGCCGGCGCCGGAAAGTGCTGCCTCGATATATTGCTGCGGGACGGCATGCCAAGTGTAGTTGTCAAACTGACGGACGTCGGTGGATATGGCGACGAGCGGCTGGTGCATTTGGGTCCGGATTCCATTTGGAGCGAAGCGAATTATCTATTGTGCCTGCAAAATAGGCGATCCGAAGGCGCTTTTCCATGGCAAGTTTCGCCATCTCGCATGGGCCACGCGGCGAACGTTAGACTATAGTTGCACGCTGGCCGGCCGGCCCGCGGATTTGTCGCCAGCGCCGCCGTCAAATCCCGCTGCCATGCTGGACTCGACCCCTTGCCCGTGTATTGTTTCGGCAAATCGATACCGGGCGTGAGGAGACGTCCCTGATGTCGGTTTGTTGGTCCAAAAGGGAGGTTCTGCATGGATCGTCGTTCATTCATCCGCAAGGCCGGGGTCACCGGCGTGGGCGCAGCGGCGGCTGCCGCGACGCTAGCCGCACCGGCAATCGCCCAGTCCAATCCGAAAGTGACGTGGCGGCTGGCGTCATCTTTCCCCAAGTCACTCGATACGATCTATGGCGGCGCCGAAGTCTTCTCCAAGATGCTGTCTGAGGCGACGGACGGCAATTTCCAGGTCCAGGTCTTCGCCTCCGGCGAACTCGTACCCGGCCTGCAGGCCGCCGACGCCACCACTGCCGGCACCGTCGAGGCCTGCCACACGGTGTCATACTATTATTGGGGCAAGGACCCGACATGGGCGCTCGGTGCGGCGGTGCCGTTCTCGCTCAACGCGCGCGGCATGAATGCCTGGCACTATCATGGCGGCGGCATCGACCTGTTCAACGAGTTTCTCGCCACGCAAGGCCTGTTCGGCCTGCCCGGCGGCAACACCGGCGTGCAGATGGGCGGCTGGTTCCGCAAGGAGATCAACACCGTCGCCGATCTCTCCGGCCTCAAGATGCGCATCGGCGGCTTTGCCGGCAAAGTGGTCTCGAAGCTCGGCGTCGTACCGCAGCAGATCGCCGGTGGCGACATCTATCCGGCGCTGGAAAAAGGCACGATCGACGCCGCCGAATGGGTCGGCCCCTATGACGACGAGAAGCTCGGCTTCTACAAGGTCGCGCCCTATTACTACTATCCCGGCTGGTGGGAAGGCGGCCCGACCGTCCATCTCCTGTTCAACAAGGCGAAGTACGAAGAGCTTTCGCCGGCCTACAAGTCGCTGGTGCACACGGCCGCGCACGCGGCGGACGCCAACATGCTGCAGAAATACGACTACCTCAATCCTGCAGCAGTCAAGCGGCTGGTAGCCGGCGGCGCGAAATTGCGCCCGTTCAGCCAGGACATCATGGCCGCCTGTTTCGAGAAGGCCAATGAGGTCTACACCGAAATGGAAGCCACCAACGCACCGTTCAAGAAGATCTGGGACTCGATCAAGGGCTTCCGCAAGGAGCACTATCTGTGGGCGCAGGTGGCCGAGTACAATTACGACACCTTCATGATGGTCCAGCAGCGCAACGGCAAACTGTAGGCTGGGATCTGTCCCTTCTCCCCGTCACTATACGGGGAGAAGGTCCCGGCAGGTGGATGAGGGGCGGTGCAAACTTCGGCGATTGATCGCCTTGGGCCTGGTAGGCGCCTTGAGCCCGAAATTATACCTTATCCATCCAAGCGTTGACGCTGCCCCTTACCTGCCTGCCGGCATCCTCTCCCCGTATAGTGACAGGGAGAGGGACGCGGTCATCGTCGTTTCGCCAATCGCCAACGTCGCAGGATTGAGGCTGCCCTTCATTCCCTGCCCGGCACCACCAACACCTTGACCTCGCCGAGGGCGGCCGGGTTGGAGATAACCGAGGGGGCTCCGTCCAGGCCGACCTGTCTGGAGATGAGCTTGTCGATCTCGATTGCCCCGGACGCGACAAGGTCCGCCGCCCGCCTGTGGGTGAAGGGGTTGATGAACGAGCCGAGAACCTTCAGTTCGCGAAACAGGATGTCGAACGGTTCGAAGGGCACTTTCACGCCTTGCGGCATCACGCCGACGATCACCACCGTGCCGCCGGACTTCGCCAGCCGCATCGATTGTTCGACGGTATCGGGGACACCGGCGCATTCGAGCACCACGTCGGCCCCGCCGGGCACAAGGCCGGTTGGGCCGGCGATCGCCTCGATCGGGTCGACCGCGTTTGGGTCGACCGTCGCCGTTGCACCGAGCTCTTCGGCGAGCGCACGGCGGGAGGCCTGCCGCGTCGACAGGATGATGGTCGCCGCTCCTGCGAGCCTCGCCAGTTGCACGGTAAGCAGGCCGATGACGCCGCCACCAAGCACCACCACGGCAGCGCCGGGTCTGATTCCGGCGAGGTCGACAGCGTGCAGGCAGCAGGCCAGCGGCTCGCAGAAGGCGCCATGCGTTGGCTCGAGGTTCGCAGGCAGAAGAAAGGCCTGGCTCTGCGGCATCACGACATAGTCGGCGAAGCCGCCGTCGCGATGGATGCCGATGGCCCTGAGATTGCTGCACAAATTGACCCGGCCGGCCCGACAATGACTGCAGCGTCCGCAGAAGATGTTGGGATCGCCGGTAACACGGTCACCGATGGCGATGCCGGAAACCGCGTCGCCGACAGCCTCGACGATGCCGCAGAATTCGTGACCAAGCGTCACCGGCGGGCTCGAAGGGAATTCGCCGTGGAGGAGGTGACGGTCGGTGCCGCAAACGCCGCAGGCTTCGACGCGCACCAGAACGTCCTGCGGTCCCGCAACAGGCTTGTCGACCTCCCGTAGCGCAATGCTGCCCACGGCTTCCAGGCGCACGGCTCTCATAACATCCTCACTCAGGTTCTCAGTGTTCACACATCAGTTGAAGTTCGGCGGCTGCGACAGGTCGGTCGCCGGCGCCGCCGGCTTGGCGGGCGGCGTCTCGCCGAAATTCGGCGGCTGCGAGAGATCGTTCGACGGTGGCGCCGCAGGTGATGGGCCACCGTTGGCTGGTGGTGGTGTGCCGAGAGGCGCAAGGCCTGGCATATCAGGCAAGTTGATCTCGATCGTTCCCGGATCGACGGCCGCACCCTTGTAGCGCATGACCATTTGCGGGAAGGCGATGGTCAGCCCGATCATGATCACCTGGATGCAGACGAAGGGCACGGCGCCCCAATAGATCTGGCCGGTGGTCACCGGCGCGATCTGCTTGCCGGTGAGGCGATCGAGATAGGGCACGCGCGCGGCGACAGAGCGCAGGTAGAACAGCGCAAAGCCGAAAGGCGGGTGCATGAAGCTTGTCTGCATGTTGACGCCGAGCAGCACGCCGAACCAGATCAGGTCGATGCCGAGCTTATCGGCAGCCGGCGCCAAGAGCGGNCGATCAGGAAGCCGACTTCGCCGCCCGGCAGCGACGTCAACAAATGCTCGACCCAGACGTGGCCGTTGACGCCGTAGAAGGTCAGCGAGAACACCCGCGCGCCGATCAGGATGAACAGCACGAAGGAGGAAAGCCTGGTGGTCGACGCGAGCGCCTGTTTGATGACATCCAGCGACAACCGCCCCTTTATTGCCGCCATCGCCAGGGCGCCAACCGCGCCCATGGCGCCGCCCTCCGTCGGGGTGGCGATGCCGAGGAAGATGGTGCCCAGCACCAGGAAGATCAGCGCCAGAGGCGGGATCAAAACGATGATCACCTGCTGCGCCAACCTGGACATCATGTTGATGTTCAGGCCCTTGTCGGCGATCGCCACGATATAGATCAGGATCACCCCGATGCTGGCGCCAAGGATATCGGCATTGTCGCCATGCGCCGGCGCAAGGTAGCGATAGGCCGCATAGGAAGCCGCGACTGCCACCAGCAGTGCCGCGAGCAGCGACAGCACGCCGTGGCCAAGCGTGCGGGCCGCCAGCGGCAACGCCGGCATCGAGTTCGGCCGGACGATCGACATGATCAGGATGTAGAGCGTGTAAAGGCCGGTCAGCACCAGGCCGGGGATCAGCGCGCCGGCATACATGTCGCCGACCGAACGGCCGAGCTGGTCGGCCAGAACGATCAGCACCAGCGACGGCGGGATTATCTGGGCGAGTGTGCCGGATGCCGCGATGACGCCCGACGCCAGTCGTCGGTCATAGCCGTAGCGCAGCATGATCGGCAGCGAGATCAGGCCCATGGCGATGACCGAAGCCGCGACCACGCCCGTGGTCGCGGCAAGCAGCGCACCGACGAAGATCACCGCATAGGCAAGGCCGCCGCGAACCGGGCCGAACAGCTGGCCGATCGTGTCGAGCAGGTCCTCGGCCATGCCCGATCGTTCCAGCACGATGCCCATGAAGGTGAAGAACGGGATTGCCAAGAGCGTGTCGTTCGACATCACCCGGCTGCCGTAGAAATTGTCGGGCAGCGCATGCAGCAGCGGCCACGCCAGGTTGATCGAGCCGCCCGAATAGGGCGACAGCACGACACCGATGAAGAAGAACATCAGGCCGTTGGCGGCGAGCGAGAAAGCGACGGGGTAGCCGATCAGCAGGAAGATGATCAGCGAGGCGAACATGATCGGCGCCATGTTCTGGGCGATGAACTCGATCATGGGCGCGCCTCCTGGGCGAGCGCCTTGGCTTCTTCGGCAAGGGCTTTCGCCTCGAGCTCGGCCTGTTCGTGCACCGAGATGAACGGATTGGGATCGTCCATGTCGCCGCGCATGATGGCGATCTTCTTGATGATCTCGGAGATGCCCTGCAGCGCCAGCAGAAAGAAGCCGACGAGCAGGATCGCCTTGGCCGGCCAGATGATCAGGCCGCCGGAATTGTTCGACATTTCGCCGCTGCGGAACGACAGCGACACGTAGGGTACAAAATAGATCACCATCAGCGTCACAAACGGCATCAGGAAGAAGACATGGCCGAGCAGGTCGATCCAGTGCTGCACGCGGCGCGACCACATGCCGTA
Organism: Mesorhizobium sp. LNJC405B00; assembly: GCF_000502615.1. NCBI lineage: Bacteria > Pseudomonadati > Pseudomonadota > Alphaproteobacteria > Hyphomicrobiales > Phyllobacteriaceae > Mesorhizobium > Mesorhizobium sp. LNJC405B00. The sequence goes on from NZ_AYWC01000005.1 coordinate 242,861, forward strand.
GACGATGTCGATGCGGATATGGTCGTTCTGTTTCAGCGTGTAGGCGGCGGCCAGCATGAAGGCGGCGCCGAACAGGTACCACTGCAGTTCCAGCCAGGCATTCGACGAGACGTCGAAGACCTTGCGGATGATGGCATTGGCGGCGCTGACCAGGATTGCCAGCAGGATCAGCCACGATATCCACCGGCCGATGAACTCGTTCATACGGTCGATCGTTCTGGATAGAGCGAGCAGCCCTGCCATGCATTTCCTCCCTGAGGTCGAAGGCGCGCCGGCTCCCCTATTTTCCGTCGCGCCGCTGTGGCCCAACGGTATGCCGTGCGTGGTTCGGCGGGTCAACATGGCATGGGCGCGATCAACGCCGTCGTGACGGGAGGCAGGGGATAAGTGCCGACCGGCTGCTGCGTCATGCAACCAAAGTCTGACAGCGGATGCGGCGATCAGGCGATCTTCTGCTGGTCGCGGCCGGGACCGATCAGCACAAGTGCCGCGACCAGGAACAGATACATCCAGCCATCGCGCCATTCGATCGGGAAATAGCCGGCCCATAGCGACTCCGCCATGCCGAAGGCGGCCGCACCGAGCGCGGCCCGAGGCGGAGAGAGATAGCCGCCCACCGCCGTCACGAACAGGATTTTCAGCCCGTAGACGAGGCCGGAGCCGAAGCTGACATTGCCGTAGTAAAGGGCGGCCATGATTCCGGCCAGCGCGGCGCAGAAACCGCCGAACAGCACCGCATGCCGGAACACTGCGCGCACGTCCACGCCGCACATGGCAGCCGCTTTGGGATCGTCGGAGACGGCGCGCCAGCGGCGGCCGAAGCCCGAGCGGGCAAACGCCCATGCAGCGAGCATGATTGCCGCCAGAACCACCGCGCAATCGATGAGCTGGATCAGCGTCAGCGTCGCCTGGAAGCCGGCATCCTGAGCAAAAACGATGGGCTGCGCCAGCATCGGCGGCAGCCACCAATCATGCGTGTCGGCGGCGATACGGCTTGCTTCCGACAGCACCAGCAGGATGCCGAGCGTCGTCACCACAATGGCATTGGGCGTGCGGTCGGCCAGCGGTTCGAAGACGCTGCGCGACAGCACGTGGCCGATCAGCGCGGCATAAAGGAAAGCCGTGAAGACGCCGAGCACCACTGCCGCCAGCAAGGTCAGCCACAATACCTGATAGCCGAAGGCCACGGTCAGGATCATCGTCTGGCCGCAAAAGGCGAACAGCGCGCCATAGGCGAGATTGGTCCGGTGCAGGATGCCATTGGTCAGCACGTAGCCGAAGGCAAGCAGCGCATAGAGCGCGCCGGAATGCAGCCCGTTCAGCACCTGCTGGAAGAAATAGAGCATAGACAGCTTTCCGGGCGCCGGAGCCCGCGCCAAGGTTTGCATCGTAAAATCTAACTTGTCAAACGCGATTTATCGGTTAGATTTCTGATATGACAGTATCTTGGAGCCCACATCGCTTCACCGGCGGCATTCTTGCGCTCGATACGGCCAACACCGTGGTGTTGCGCAACGATCCGGAAAAGACTTTCGACCGTTTTGCCGATCCGGCCGAGATCGCGCGCTTCGCCAACGCCGCAACCGGCTTTCGCGGTGCCGAGCTTGGCGGCAGACCGCTAGAGGCGACCTCGCCGGACAGCATCGCCCCGGTGGTGCTGGCGATCCGCGAGACGACCGACCGCCTGTTTCGCGGCGCGGTGTCGAAAGGTGCGCTTGCCGCCGGCGACCTCGCCGCTTTTCTCAAGGCCTGCGCCAACGGCCTCGATCGGAGCCCTGCCGAAATCGGCGCACCGGGTAGACCGTTCGGCGATCCATCGACGCCGATCGCGTTCGAGGCGGCGCTGGCGGTTTCGGCCTTGTCGCTGCTGCGCGACGACACGGTCGCCAGGCTCAGGATCTGTCCCAATTGCAGCTGGCTGTTTCTCGACAGGAGCCGCAATTCCAGCCGCCTTTGGTGCGATATGGCTGTGTGCGGCAACCGCCAGAAAGCAAGCCGTCACTATCGCCGCCGCACGGCGGCACATGAGGTCAACAATGCCTAGGGTTGTTTTTCGTTCGATCCTTGTCGGTGCTGCGCTCATTGCAGCCGTTGCGCTTGGCGCCTGCCGCGACACCGGCGGCGACGGCAAGCTGTTCGAGGTTTCCGGCAAGGTCGTCGTCTTCAACTACCGTCTCGCCCGGGCGACCTATGTCGTGACGCTGCGGCCCCTGCAGCCGATGGGCGAAGGCCAGGTTGCGGTCGCCAGTTTCCAGAATCCGGCCGGCGGCCCTCCCCTGGTAGTCGAGCAGAAGGTCTGGCCGAAGCTCGACAAGGTCAGCCTGGAGAGCCCGGCGCTCACCTGCATCGTCAAGGACAAACCCTATGCGATCTCCATCAGCATCAGGGGTCCTGACGGCACGTTCCTGCAGAAGATCGACACGACGCTGATGTCGAGCGAGGACCAGTCGATCCTTCCCGACCGGCCGCTGGTGGTCGACCAGCTCTATACGGCCAATCCCGATCTTGCCGGCCATCCCGACGGCAAGCTGCCGGGTGAGCCGAAGCCGGATTGCTCGAAAGGCTGACGCGTCTTTGCCGGGCGCGACTGCGTGGAAATTTTCGGTCGCCGGACAACCGCCGCGGACCGATTTCGTGCCGGATACGCGACGGCAGCGGATCGTTCGTTGCGCTTTGCCTGGCACTTTCGATTTCGTTTGACCTGCCTTGCAAGCGGAGAAAGACTGCGCCATCTCACTCCTACGTTGGCTGCGCGCCCCCGGTGCTGTCTCCGCAGAGGAAATGCCTGATGACGCTGCACGACGTCGCGCTCGACGACAAGTTCGATCTTGGCAAGGAGCGCATCTTCCTGTCCGGCGCACAGGCGGTCATCCGCATGCTTTTGATGCAGCGCGAGCGCGACCGCCGGGCCGGCCTCAACACGGCCGGCTTCGTGTCCGGTTATCGCGGCTCGCCGCTCGGCGGCCTCGATATGCAGCTGTGGCGGGCGAAAAAGCAGCTGGCGCAGGCCGACATCGTCTTCCAGCCCGGCCTCAACGAGGAGCTTGCCGCCACCGCCTGCTGGGGCTCTCAGCAGACGGAATTAATGGGCGAAGGCAAGCATGACGGGGTGTTTTCGGTCTGGTACGGCAAGGGACCGGGCGTCGACCGCTCCGGCGACGTTTTCCGCCACGCCAACCTCGCGGGAACGTCGAAGTATGGCGGCGTGCTTGCGCTGATGGGCGACGACCATATGGCCGAATCATCGACCAATGCGCACGCCACCGAATTCCTGTTCGTCGACACCATGGTGCCGATCCTCAACCCGGCCGGCGTTCAGGAGATCATCGACTACGGCCTCTACGGCTTTGCCATGTCGCGCTTCGCCGGCACCTGGGCGGCTATCAAATGCGTCAAGGACAACATCGAATCCACGGCCTCCGTCGATGCCGCGCTCGAGCGCCTGAACATCGTCGTGCCGGAGTTCGATATGCCGCCCGGCGGCCTCAACATCCGCGATGAGATCGACATGCTCGGCCAGGAGGAGCGGCTGCATGAATACAAGCGCGCCGCTGCATCCGCCTTCATCCATGCCAACGGCCTGAACCGCATCGTCTATTCGGGCGGCCGCGCGCCGAAGCTCGGTATCATCACGCTGGGCAAGAGCTATCTCGATGTCCGCCAGGCGCTGGAAGACATCGGCATCGACGAGGCCGCCGCCAACCGCATCGGCATCCGCCTGTTCAAGGTCGGCTGCCCCTGGCCGCTCGACCTGCAGCATATCGCCGAATTCGCCCGCGGCCTCGACACCATCGTCGTCGTCGAGGAGAAGCGCTCGCTGATCGAGGTGCAACTGCGCGAAAACCTCTACGGCACCGCCACCCAGCCGATGATCGTCGGCAAGAAGGACGAGCGCGGCGACTGGCTGTTCCCGGCCAAGGGCGCGCTCGACCCCAACGAGATCGCCATTGCGCTGGGCGAGCGCATCCTGCGCACAATCGGCCCTTCGGAAGAGATCACTGCCAAGGTGGCAAAGCTGCGCCAGTTCCAGGCGATGCTTGCCGACACCAGCGATATCGGTTCGCGCACGCCGTTCTTCTNAGGTGGCAAAGCTGCGCCAGTTCCAGGCGATGCTTGCCGACACCAGCGATATCGGTTCGCGCACGCCGTTCTTCTGCTCCGGCTGCCCGCACAATTCCTCGACCAAGGTGCCGGACGGCTCGATCGCCGCCGCCGGTATCGGCTGCCATTTCATGGCGCTGTGGATGGACCGCAACACGGTCGGCTTCACCGCCATGGGCGGCGAGGGCGCACAATGGGTCGGCCAGGCGCCATTCTCCAAGCGCGGCCACATCTTCCAGAATCTCGGCGACGGGACCTACAATCACTCCGGCACGCTGGCGATCCGCTTCGCGCTGTCGACCGATGCCAACATCACCTACAAGATCCTCTACAACGACGCCGTCGCCATGACCGGCGGCCAGCCGCATGAGGGCGGCCTGACTGTCGACATGATCGCCAGGCAGGTGCGCGCCGAAGGCGTCGAGCGCATCGCCATCGTCACCGACGAGCCGGACAAATATGCGGGGAAGGCCGAATTCCCCTCCGGCGCCACCATCCACCACCGCGACGACCTCGACCTCGTCCAGCGCGAGCTGCGCGACGTCAAGGGCGTCTCGGTGCTGCTCTACGACCAGACCTGCGCGGCCGAAAAGCGCCGCCGCCGCAAGCGCGGCACCTTCCCGGATCCCGACAAGCGGGTCTTCATCAACGAACTGGTCTGCGAGGGCTGCGGCGATTGCGGGGTGCAATCGAACTGCGTCTCAATCCAGCCGGTCGAAACCGAGTTCGGCCGCAAGCGCAGAATAGACCAGTCGAGCTGCAACAAGGACTTCTCCTGCGTCAACGGCTTCTGCCCGTCCTTCGTCACCGTGCACGGCGCCAAGATCAGGAAGGCCGAAGGCATTGCCGGGCGCTCCGACCCGCTTGACGGCGTGCCGGTGCCAGCCGAATTCCCGCTCGGCAGCGAGGGTTGGGCGGCGATCATCGACGGCGTCGGCGGCACCGGCGTCGTCACCATAGGTGCTGTGCTCGGTATGGCCGCCCATCTCGAGGACAAGGGCTGCGGCATGATTGACATGGCCGGCCTCGCCCAGAAGGGCGGTTCGGTGTTCACCCATGTCCGCATCGCCCGCACGCCGGACGACATCCACGCGATCCGCGTTTCGGCCGGCAAGGCCGACCTGGTACTCGGCTGCGACCTTGTCGTGTCCGGCGCCAAGAAGGTGCTTGGCGCGGTGCGCGAAGGCCATACCATCTTCCTTGCCAACACTGCCGAGATCATGCCTGGCGAATTCGCCCGCTCGGCCGATTTCTCGCTGCCCATCGAGCGCCTGAAGAAGGCGATCCGCGCTGCCGCTGGCGACGACAAGACGCATTTCTTCGACGCCACGCGCACCGCCACCCAATTGTTCGGCAATTCGCTCGGCGCCAACATGTTCATGCTCGGCTTCGCTTTCCAGCATGGCGGGCTGCCGCTGTCGGCGCAAGCCGTTGAAAGAGCGATTGAATTGAACGGCGAGGCGGTGGCGATGAACATCGCCGCCTTCCGCTGGGGCCGGCGCGCCGCGCATCAGCCGGACTTTGTGCGCGGCCTCATCGCGCAACCGGGCAAGGCCACTGAGATCGCCGAGACGCTGGACGATATCATCGCCCGCCGCGTCGCTTTCCTCTCTGCCTATCAGAATGCCGCCTATGGCAGGCGCTATGTCGAGAAGCTGGCGGTTTTGCGTGCTGCCGAGGCCAAGGCCGTGCCTGGCTCGACCGCGGTGACCGAGGCCGCCGCCAGAAACCTGTTCAAGCTGATGGCGATCAAGGACGAATATGAGGTGGCGCGGCTCTACACCGACGGCTCCTTCGCTATGGAGCTCTCAAAACAATTCCAGAGCTACGACAAACTCGAATTTCATCTGGCGCCACCGATCATGGGCAGGCGCGGCAATGACGGCAAGCCGAGGAAATCGAGCTTCGGCCCGTGGATGATGAAGGGTTTTCGCCTGCTGGCGGCGCTGAAAAGCCTGCGCGGCACGGCCTTCGACGTGTTCGGCTACAGCGCCGAGCGGCGCATGGAGCGGCAGCTTCTGGCCCGCTATGAGGCCGATCTGGAGCTTGTCGCCAAGGCACTTGCGCCAGGCAGGATCGAGGCCGCCATCGCCCTTGCCTCGGTGCCGGCGCTCATTCGCGGCTACGGCCATGTGAGGCAGGCCAGCGCCGAAAAGGCAGAGGGCGAGCGCACAAGACTTGTCGAGCGGCTGGCCAACACGCCGGCGCGGCCTGAACTTCAGGCCGCCGAGTGATCGATACGCCTTGTTTACCTGAAGCTTGATTTCCCAATCTGCACTGCATTCGCCCGCCCTCGGCAAACGGGCCAAAACCGCTGTTCTAAGCCTTTCTTAAGGCTGGTGTGGCATGACAAGGCTTAGCGTTGGGCCAACGGTATGGACAGAGCAAAGACCGAAGACATCCCGGCGGATGTTTATATCCAGTTTGTGCGGGCGTTATCCGACAACGCCTACATGCTGGTGGTCGGCGGCGTATGCTACTGGATCCTCGGATTGACGATCTACCTGCGGACGCACGATCCGCTGTATCTTGGCTTCGCGTTCCTTCTGTTGTCGATCAGCCTTTGGCGTTACTTCAGCATCCGCAGCTTCCACAGGGGAGGCAGCCCTATAACCACTGTCGAAAAGGCAGAGGCGTGGGAACGCGGTTACATTCTGAAAGGCAGTGCGCAGGGCCTCGCGTTGGGGTCGTTGTGTTTCGTGTCGATCTACCTGCGTCCCGATGACTTCGCCGAAGTGGCGTCTGTGTCGTTGGCATTGACCACCCTGCTCACGGTTGTCGGCCGAAGCTACGGATCCAGGCGCATGGTGCAGATTTTTTCCGTGACCCTCATTGGGCCAGCAGCACTTGCGCTCTTCCTGCGCATGGGCGTCCCCGACTTCGTCCTCGGGCTGATGATCATCCCGACGACAATCGTCACCATCAGCAGCGCCGACCATGTCCGCAACGTTCTGTTCTCGGCGGTCATCGGTCACAGGCAGGCGAAGGAGTTGGCGCAAAAGTTCGATCGGGCACTAAATACCATGTCGCATGGCCTTGTCATGCTCGACTCGAACGAGAAGGTGGTCGTCGCCAACGCCGAGGCAGCACATTTGATGTCATTGAAATCGCCGGGCACGCTGCTGGGGCGGTCGATCCACGGCCTCTTGATGCGCGGCGTTGCCGGCGGCATGCTGGCCCCGAAGGACTGCCGCTACATCGAGGCACAACTGACGCGCGCCCTGCGCGAAGGCCGCGACCGCAAGGTACTGGTCTCACTCGCCAACGGCCAGCACTACGAATTCTCCGCCCGTGAAGGCAGCCAGGAACTGGGCGTCATTACATTCGAGGACGTGACGGCCCGCGTCGAGGCGGAGGAAAAGATCCGCTTTATGGCGCGCTACGACAGTCTGACCGGCCTGCCGAACCGCGCCTATTTCCACGAACTTGTCCGTGAAGCCATGGCCTCCGGCGAGCAGGAGCGGCTCTGCGGTCTGGCGGTGCTCGATCTCGACGACTTCAAGAGCGTCAACGACACCCTCGGCCATCCTGTGGGCGACGGGTTGATCTACGCCGTGGCAGAACGTCTCGCGGCGATTGCCGGACCTGGCATCACGGTCAGCCGCTTCGGCGGCGACGAGTTCATGATCTTCTTCGACCGTGTCGAGGACGAGAGCCATCTCAGCCCTCTCCTCGACCATATATTCGCGAACCTGCAGGGTGAGGTGGACGTCGCCGGCCACGACCTGCGCATCCAGGCCAGCGGCGGTGCGGTGCTGTCCAAGGTCAAGGACACAGAAGTTGATGCAATGATCGTCAAAGCCGACCTTGCCCTCTACAAGGCCAAGGAGCTCGGCAAGAACAGTTGGAGGCTGTTTGAGGCGGCAATGGACGCCGCCTTCCGCAATCGCCAGATGATGAAGGCCGATCTGCGCAACGCCGTGCAGGCCAGGGAATTACGCGTCGTCTATCAGCCGATCGTGGCTGTAAACACCATGCGCATCGCCAGCTGCGAGGCGCTCTGCCGTTGGGACCACCCGGATCTCGGCCCGATCTCACCCAGTGTCTTCATCCCACTGGCCGAGGAGATGGGTATTGTTTCCGACATAAGCACTTTCGTGTTGGAGGCCGCGTGCGCCGAATGCTCGAAATGGCCGACCCAGACCAGCGTGTCGGTCAACCTTTCGGCCAAGGACTTCCGCAATCGCGATATCGTCGAGAAGGTCAGAAATGCCTTGGCCAAGTCGGGCCTTGCGGCGCACCGGCTCGAAATCGAGGTCACCGAGACCGCCCTGCTCGACGACAAGTCGCTGACGCGCGAGTCGATCGAGGAATTGAAGGCACTCGGCGCGCGCATCGCGCTTGACGATTTCGGGACCGGCTACTCCAGTCTGAGCTATCTGCACAAGCTGCCGCTCGACAAGATCAAGATCGACCGCTCATTCCTGGTCGATGTGAACCAGAACCGGCGGTCGCTCGACCTACTGAAGGGCATCGTCGGCCTGTCCCGGACATTGGGCCTTTCGGTCACCATCGAAGGGGTCGAGACCTTCGAGCAGCTGAAGACGCTGGTCCATTTGGTCAAGCCGGACTTCGTGCAGGGCTTCCTGTTCGGCGCCGCGCTCAGCGCATCGGGCATCGAGACGATGTCGAGCGTCACATGGCCGTTCGCCGCTGACCTGCATATCGCCGGCAAACGGACAGCCAGCTAAACGCAATCCGAGGAAAAATGCGAAGCGGTTTTCCGTCGGAATCGCGCCTGAGCAAAAGCAATCCAGGAAAAGTGCGAGCGGTTCTCCACTTGAATTGCATTTAAAAACACTCAGCAATTGTTCACTTGATGAAATGATGACCGCTCAGGCGTCGTTCAAGCCCGCGACGTCTTGGCGCTTTCAAGATCTGACTTCAGAATCATTTCGATGACCGCCGCCAGACCGGATCAGGCAACCACCCGCTGCGCCGTCTGTTTTCTCGTGTAAGACCGGTGAACGACCGCGCTCATTAAGGTTAACAAGCGGTAAACAAGCAATGTCGAATTTTCAGCTTGTGTCTCATTTCAACTCGAATAGCCTACTTCCAGGCGGAATTCGAGGAATGGCAATGAATACTGCGATGAAGAGTGCGTCGGCTGAGGCCAGCGCGAGGATCGACTCGGCTCTCAACCGATCCATGATGCAATTGCTGGATCATGTCGAATATCGTCTCATTACCGGGGGCGAAGATCTGGAGGCGATCTACCGACTCCGCTATAAGTCCTATCTGCGCTCAGGTATGTGCAGCCCGATCGCCAGCGGCATGTTCGAGGATCGCTGGGACAATCTGCCTAATTCCTATCGGTTCGGTGTCTACTGCTACGGCGAGTTGGTCAGTACAGTGCGCCTCCACTATATTTCCACAGACCAGCCGTACTCGCCTTCGGTCGACGCCTATCCCGAAGTATTGCTTCCCCGGCTTGCCCGCGGGGAAACGTTCATCGACGGAACTCGCTTCGCGACAGATCCGGACAGCGCGCCGGCGCCCGGAGTGCTGCCTTTCCTGACGCTCAGGATTTGCATGGCGGCCTACTGTTATTTTCGCCAGACCGCGATGTTTATCCCGATTAAGTTGGAGCATTCCGCTTTTTATGCCCGCTTCTTCAGCGCCACGCAGAGGACCGCGGGCAAGGCGTTTCCGGGCGTTCTCCCTCCGCTCGCATTGTTCGAAATTCCCGGTAATGAAGAGAATGTTCAACGGATACTCCACCGGTTGCCGTTCTTCAGATCGACAGCAACGGAGCAAAGGCTGATGTTTGGCAATCCGGCTATCAACCGGCTGACACCTTTGTCCATTCTGCCAACGGCGAAATACTACCGCGACGCCGCCTGAACGGATGTTCATTCTCGCGCCATGGATCTTTCCGCTGGCTTCGTCGTTATCGGTTGCCGCGCCGCATTCCTGGTGCTGCCGTAGCCCTGCGGTACCTCCGAATTGTTCACGCGAAAGCATGCCGACATGACTATCCACTCTCTCGCGCTTACCCCGCTCATCTCCCTGATCGCCGGTGTGCTGATCCTGGTGATGCCGCGGCTCCTTAATTACATCGTCGCGCTCTATCTGATCGTCGTCGGACTGCTCGGGCTGTTCCCGCATCTGGCCGGTTGAAACGCAAAACCCTCAACGTTCGACGCCAGGCCGGCGACAAGCCCATGCCGCCGGCTTTCAACATTCCTTTGAGGCTGTTGTCACTGGTCGTGCGGCAATAGCGCCATTGCTCTTGGCCCGGCTTTTCGCTATGTGCCTCAAAGATGTCTTCGAAGGGGTATTCCTATGGCTGATCACACGCCGACCGGTCCTGTCGAACTGGGCGCGAAGATGGACTATGCCGAACATGACCGCACCTATCATGGCTTTCTGGCGCTGGCCAAATACGGCTCGCTGTTCTGCGGCGCCCTGCTCCTGGCAATGGCTTTCGGCTTCTTCGCAGGCGGCTTCTTCTCCGCGACCATCCTGTTCGTGCTGATCCTCGCCCTCGGCGCCTTCATTCTCCGATAGTCTCTTCAGACCCTTGCCAAGGGCGTAGCCGGACATCCGGCCGCACTCTTTCGCAAAGCCGCACTCTTGCGCAAACAGGTTCCAGCCGAAAGGATCATGCGGTGGGACAGACGGTTTTCATCCCTCGCGAGCTCGATGCCAGCGAGCCTCGTGTCGCGGCCTCGCCCGATACCGTGAAGCGGCTGGCGGCGCTGGGCTTCGACGTCACCGTCGAGACGGGCGCCGGCACCAGGTCGCGCATCCCCGATGAGGAGTTCGCCAAGGCGGGTGCCGCGATCGGCAAGGCTTCGGATGCGAGCCGGGCGGATGTGGTGCTGAAGGTGCGCCGGCCGACCGACGCCGAGTTGAAGGACTACAAATCGGGTGCGGCGGTCATCGCCATCATGGATCCCTACGGCAATGATGCCGCGGTCGCGGCGCTTGCCGAGGCTGGGGTCACCGCCTTCTCGATGGAATTCATGCCGCGCATCACCCGCGCCCAGTCGATGGATGTGCTGTCGTCGCAGGCCAATCTCGCCGGCTACCAGGCCGTGATTGACGGCGCATCGGAGTATGACCGGGCGTTGCCGATGATGATGACGGCGGCCGGCACTGTGCCGGCGGCGAAGATCTTCATCATGGGCGTCGGCGTCGCCGGCCTGCAGGCGATCGCCACGGCGCGCCGCCTCGGCGCCGTCGTCACCGCCACCGACGTTCGCCCCGCCGCCAAGGAACAGGTGGCGTCGCTTGGCGCAAAGTTCCTCGCCGTCGAGGACGAGGAGTTCAAGGCGGCCGAGACCGCCGGCGGCTACGCCAAGGAAATGTCGAAGGAGTACCAGGCCAAGCAGGCAGCGCTCACCGCTGAGCACATCGCCAAGCAGGACATCGTCATCACCACGGCGCTGATCCCCGGCCGGCCGGCGCCGAAGCTGGTGTCGGCGGCGATGGTCGCCTCGATGAAGCCGGGTTCGGTGATCGTCGACCTCGCCGTCGAGCGCGGCGGCAATGTCGAAGGCGCGGTTGCGGGTCAGGTGGTGACGACGGCCAACAACGTTAAGGTCGTCGGCCACCTCAACGTGCCCGGCCGCGTCGCCGCATCGGCCTCGCTGCTCTACGCCAGGAACCTGTTCGCCTTCCTCGAGACGCTGGTCGACAAGACCAGCAAGACGCTCGCCATCAACCGCGAAGACGATCTGGTCAAGGCGACGATGCTGACCGACGCTGGCCGCGTGGTGCATCCGGCCTTCGCCAAGGCGGCGGAACAGCCCCATGTCGAACCGGCGGCCATTCCGGCGGAGACCATGGTGGCTGATGCCACGCCGAAGAAGGCTGCACCGAAAAAGGCGTCCGACAAAGCCACTGCCGGCAAGTCCGCCGCCAAGCCGAAGGGGATCGCGTGATGGATCAGACCTTGCAGAAAGCCCTCGATCAGCTCGACCAGGCAAGTGCCGCCGTCCGGCTGGCTGTGCAGAACCTGGCCAACGCGCCCGGTGGCGCCGATGCGGCGGGCGATGCCGCGCACGCACTGTCCGGCGGCGCCATCGATCCCTTCGTCTTCCGCTTCGCCATCTTCGTACTTGCGATCTTCGTCGGATACTACGTCGTCTGGTCGGTGACGCCGGCGCTGCACACGCCGCTGATGGCGGTCACCAACGCCATCTCCTCGGTCATCGTCGTCGGCGCGCTGCTGGCCGTCGGCATCTCGGCCTCCGGCATTGCCACCGGCTTCGGCTTCGTCGCGCTGATGCTGGTCTCGGTCAACATCTTTGGCGGCTTCCTGGTCACCCAGCGCATGCTGGCCATGTACAAGAAGAAGGACCGGTAGAGAGCCATGAACGCCAACTTCGCGTCCTTCCTCTACCTGGTCTCCGGCGTCCTGTTCATCATGGCGCTGCGCGGCCTGTCGCATCCGACCACCAGCCGCCAAGGCAATCTCTACGGCATGATCGGCATGGGCATTGCCATTGCCACCACGCTGGCGCTGGCGACTCCGTCCGCCGGGCGCTTCGGCCTGATCGTGCTTGGTCTGGCCATCGGCGGCGGCGTCGGCGCCGTTACAGCGCGCCGCATCGCCATGACTTCGATGCCGCAGCTGGTCGCCGCCTTCCACTCGCTGGTCGGCCTTGCCGCCGTCATGGTAGCGGCAGCCGCCATCTACGCGCCGGAAAGTTTCGGCATCGGCACGAATGGCGACATCCACGCCCAGGCGTTGATCGAGATGAGCCTTGGCGTTGCCATCGGCGCCATCACCTTCACCGGCTCCGTCATCGCCTTCCTCAAGCTCGATGGCCGCATGTCGGGCAAGCCGATCATGATCGGCGGCCGTCACATCATCAACGCGGTCCTCGGCATCGCGCTGATCGTGCTGATCGTGCTTCTGGTCACCACCGAGGCCAAGCTGGTGTTCTGGCTGATCGTCGCGGCTTCGCTGGCGCTCGGCGTCCTCTTGATCATCCCGATCGGCGGCGCCGACATGCCGGTCGTCGTCTCGATGCTGAATTCCTATTCCGGCTGGGCCGCCGCGGCACTCGGCTTCACGCTTGGCAATCTGGCGTTGATCATCACCGGCGCGCTGGTCGGCTCGTCCGGCGCCATCCTGTCCTACATCATGTGCAAGGGCATGAACCGGTCGTTCATCTCGGTCATCCTCGGCGGCTTCGGCGGCGAGACCGCGGCGGTTGCCGATGACGGCATCGAACGCACGGTCAAGCAGGGCTCGGCCGACGACGCTGCCTATCTGATGATGAACGCACAGAAGGTCATCATCGTGCCGGGCTACGGCATGGCGGTCGCCCAGGCCCAGCACGCGCTGCGCGAAATGGCCGACAAGCTCAAGGCCAATGGCGTGGATGTCAAATACGCCATCCACCCCGTGGCCGGCCGCATGCCCGGCCACATGAACGTGCTGCTCGCCGAAGCCAATGTTCCCTATGACGAAGTGTTCGAACTGGAAGACATCAACTCCGAGTTCGCGCAGGCCGATGTCGCCTATGTCATCGGCGCCAACGACGTCACCAATCCGTCCGCCCGCGACGACAAGTCGTCGCCGATCTACGGCATGCCGATCCTCGACGTCGACAAGGCCCGCACCTGCCTGTTCGTCAAGCGCTCGCTCGGCTCCGGCTATGCCGGCATCGACAACACGCTGTTCTACAAGGACGGCACCATGATGCTGCTCGGCGACGCCAAGAAGATGACCGAGGAAATCGTCAAGGCGATGGATCACTGATCCCGCCGCAACCTTCCACTGGAAGGTTTGGTCCATCATCGGAAACAAAAAAGCCCGGTTCGACCGGGCTTTTCTATGTTGAAGACCGGTTCAGCGGCTGGTCAGGAAAACCGCTTCCTCGTCGTCGCGCTGCCTGCCGCCCAGTGCTGCCGCAGCGCTGGCGATGAAGGCGCCGATAACCAGCGACAGGGCGCCAAGCAGTGCGAAGGTGGCGCTGCCTTTCCGGGCGGCGTCGGCGGCCTGCTTGGCCTTGACCTTTGCGTCCTCGACCCTGGCCACCAGGGCGTCGACACGCGCCTTGGCGTCAGCCTCGGAAAGCCCGGTGCGGGCGGCGACGAGCTGCGACAGATAGGTCTTGTCGTCAGCCGAAATTTCGCCTGCCGCCGCACTGGCGACGAGGATGCGCGAAGCCTGCCCGGCCGCAGCCGCATCGCTGTCCGGATTGGCCGCCGCGAGCCTGGCGGCATCAGCCGGACGGAACAGCGTATCCACAAGATAGGACGTTGCATTGTCGGCCGGTGCGCTGCCGGCATTGGCGGACGCGCCGGCCGAAGCACCCATGGCGGCGCCTGAGGCAACGGTAGAAGCCGCCTGCACGCCTGAACCAAGCACTGCCGACAGCGCCGACCCGAGAATGCCGACGACCAGCAATGTCGCCAGCGCCCAGGCGAGGAGGCCGTGCGCGGTGTCACGGAAATAGACCTCGTCGGTGTGGATGCCGACCCATTTGGTGCGCAGGCGTCCGGCAAGATAGCCACCGACCCCGGAGGACAGCCATTGCACGATGATGAGCCAGATCGCGCCGGACACCGCGAAGGTGGTCAGCGAGGCACTGGCGCCGGACCATGGCGAGACCATGGTCAGCCCCAGTCCTGAGCCGAGCAGCATGAGGATGAAGGTCAGCGTCGAGGCCGCGAAGGCGCCGGCGATGATCGGCCCCCAGCTGACGGCCGTGGCGGAGGATTCTGTTGAAGCAGATACGTCGACAGCCGATACGGTGGACTGCATCGACGCCTCCTACCGTACGAACAGCATGATGAGAATGATGATCGGGATCGGAATACCGAGCAACCAGAGCAAAATACCGCGTCCCATAAAGAGCCTCCCTGCGAGAAATTGATCGATGTCGTCACAATGTTCCTGAGCGATTTCCGTTCCGAGGAGCAATGAAATGATTTGCTTAGCGGGAACGGAACTATTTTCCGCGCGGCCCGAGGCACGACTGCGAAACTGTGGATTGGTTCACGGAGGTCCACATGGGCTGCCGTGTATTGTTGGCTCGGTGAGCCGGGGGTAGCATGAGCGATCCCGCCGTCGGATGTCGTCAACGGAGACGCTGATGCCCAAGACTGTCGCATCGCTGGCTTACAAAAAGGCGCAGCCCAGCCAGGCGGTGGTGATCGTGCATGGCATGGGCGAGCAGCGGCCGATGGGTACGCTGAGGGGATTCGTCCAGGCGGTCTGGAGCAGCGATCCCACCCGTGCTCCACCCTACGCCCAGATTCCCGATCCGGCCGTTTCCGGCGCCACGATCAACCAGAGCTGGATCACGCCCGACAGCCGGACCAAGTCACACGAGCTGCGCCGCATCACCACGCCCTACGACGTCGATGGCCGCCGTACCGATTTCTACGAGCTTTATTGGGCCGACATCACGCAAGGCACGACGCGCGGCCGGCTGGCCGCCTGGGTGACGAACCTGTTGTGGCGCAAGCCCGCCGACATTCCGCCCGACGCCCGCAAGCTTTACGTCGCCACACTTCTGATCGTTATCGTCATTCTGGGCGCAGCACTCGTGCTGGCAACATCGGTCTGGCAACAGGCCGTTACCTTGACGACCGGCCTGATGATCACCACCCTCGCTTCTTTTGTCATCTGGGCGGTGGATCAGTTCGCCCTGCCCTATTTCGGTGACGTCGCAGCTTATGTGCGCGCCGAGGCGGCGGCGATCGAGAAGCGTGCGCTGATCCGCGACAGAGGCCTGACGTTGCTCAAGACGCTGATGAAGGACGATGCTTACGACCGCATCGTGCTGGTCTCGCACAGCCTTGGGTCGATCATCGCCTATGATTTGCTGCAGATCCTGTGGGCCGAGTTCCGGCCGCGAAGGCTGGAAGCGGTCCGCGACAAGGCCAAACTGGCGGCGGTCGAGGCCGTCGACAAGGCAACGCTCGGCTCTGATGGGTCAGCGTGGCCAAAGAACCTTGAAGACCTCGCCGGATTCCGGCGCGGTCAATGGGCGCTCTACCAGCAGCTTCGGACCAAGGACGCCGACCACCCGCTGCCCTGGAAGATCAGCGATTTCGTCACGCTTGGCAGTCCGCTCTCCCACAGCGAATTCCTGGTGACCTACAATCTCGCCGAATTCAGGCGTGGCCTTGCCGAGCGCCTGTTCTCGGCTTGCCCGCCGATTGCCGATGACGGGCGCCCCGGCGGCACCGTGCTTTACCGGGAAGGACACAGCCAAGGCAAGGCGCAGCGCGCGGTGCATCATGGCGCGGTGTTTGCGGCAACGCGCTGGACGAACGTCTACGACCGCGGCAATGGCTGGGCGACAGGCGATCCGATTTCCGGTCCGATGACGGAAAACTTCGGCCCCGGTGTGGAGAACATCCAGATCGAGCTTCGCAGCTCACTTGGCCGTATCTTCACCCACACGCTTTATTGGTCATCGACGGCAAACGGCGTCGAAATCGCCCTGCCGGCGGGCACCGCGCCGCGCTCGCATCTGCAAGTGCTGCGCGACGCGGTGGACCTTGGTCGGAAGCTGGAGCCAAAGGCCTGACCCGGAGTGGAGCTCCGGCGGCAAGGCCCCCAGCCCTCAAATGTCCAGATTGGCAACTGACAGCGCGTTGTCCTGGATGAATTCGCGCCGCGGTTCGACCTCGTCGCCCATCAGCCGCGAAAACAGCGAATCCGCATCGGTGGCGTCATTGACCTTGACCTGCAGCAGCGAACGCACATTCGGGTCGAGCGTGGTTTCCCAGAGCTGCTCGGCATTCATCTCGCCGAGGCCCTTGTAGCGCTGCATGGTCAGGCCCTTGCGGCCGGTCGCAAACACCGCGTTGAGCAGCGCCAGCGGCCCCGAAATGGTTTCGGAGACATCCTTGCGGCGCAGCACCGGCGGCTCGCCATAGACTTCCATGAGGCGCGGGGCATAGCGGTCGAGCTGGCGTGCGTCGGCCGAATTTATCAGCCCGGCATCGAGCTGCGCGAATTCCTTGACGCTGCGCACCGTGCGTTCGAACACATAGCCGCCGACGCCTTCATTGGAGGTCGACAGCCGGCCGGTCCAGCCGCGCTCGGTGTCCTCGGCAATGATGTCGAGGCGCTGGGCGACGCGTTCGGCCATGGCATTGGCGCGGCCGAGGTCGTTTAGCACATCGGCGTTGAGCGCGCCGGCGATCGCCGCCTGTTCGACCACGCCCCTGTTGTAGCGCGTGTGCAGCCCGTTGATGAGCTGGCGCACGGCCAGTGCATCATCGATCGAGCCGCGCAGATCCTGTCCGGCCCGCGCCTCGCCGGAGGCAAGCGTCAGCGACGCCTCCTCCAGCCCGGAGCCGATCAGGAACTCCTCGAAGGCGCTCTCGTCCTTGATGTATTGCGAGCTTTTTCCGCGCGTCACTTTGTAGAGCGGCGGCTGGGCGATGTAGAGATGGCCGCGCTCGATCAGCTCCGGCATCTGGCGGAAGAAGAAGGTGAGCAGCAAGGTCCTGATATGGGCGCCGTCGACGTCGGCGTCGGTCATCAGGATGATCTTGTGGTAGCGCAATTTGTCGGCGTTGAACTCGTCCTTGCCGATCGAGGTGCCGAGCGCGGTGATCAGCGTGCCGATCATCTCGGAGCCGAGCATGCGGTCGAAGCGGGCGCGCTCGACATTGAGGATCTTGCCGCGCAACGGCAGGATCGCCTGGTTCTGGCGCGAACGGCCGCCCTTGGCCGAGCCGCCGGCGGAATCACCCTCAACGATGAAGATTTCGGATTTCGCCGGGTCGCGCTCCTGGCAGTCGGCGAGCTTGCCAGGCAGCGAGGTGACGCCGAGCGAGCTTTTGCGGGTGATGTCGCGGGCCTTGCGCGCGGCTTCGCGCGCCGCAGCCGCCTGGATCACCTTGTCGATGACCACCTTGCCCTCGGTCGGGTGTTCTTCCAGCCAGGTGCCAAGCGCCTCGTTGACCAGGCCTTCGACCACGGGCCGCACCTCTGACGAGACCAGCTTGTCCTTGGTCTGCGAGGAGAATTTCGGATCGGGAACCTTGACCGACAGCACCGCCGTCAGGCCCTCGCGGCAGTCGTCGCCGATCAGCGCCACCTTTTCCTTCTTGGTCAGGCCCGACGATTCGCCATAGCCGGTGATCTGGCGCGTCAGCGCGCCACGGAAGCCGGCCAGATGGGTGCCGCCATCGCGCTGCGGGATGTTGTTGGTGAAGGCCAGCACGTTCTCGTGGTAGCTGTCGTTCCACCACATCGCCACTTCGACGGTGATGCCGTCGCGCTCGGCCTTGATGGCGATCGGCTTGTCGATCAGCGGTTTCTTGACCCGGTCGAGATATTTGACGAACTCTTCCAGGCCGCCATCATAGTGCAACTCGTGGCGCACGAGATCGGCATGGCGGGCATCGGTCAAAATGATGCGCACGCCGGAATTCAGGAAGGCGAGCTCGCGCAGCCGGTGCTCCAGCGTGCCGAAGTCGAACTCGACCATGGTGAAGGTTTCGGACGACGGAAAGAAGGTGATCTCGGAACCGCTGCGGCCCTCATAGGTGCCGGGCTGCTTGTTCTGCTCATAGCTGCCGGTCGCCTTGAGCGGCGCATCGGCATTGCCATGCGTGAAGCTCATCTCGAAAATCTGGCCGTTGCGGCGGATTTTCAGCTTCAGCCAGGCCGACAACGCGTTGACCACCGAGACGCCGACGCCGTGCAGGCCGCCAGACACCTTGTAGGAATTCTGGTCGAATTTGCCGCCGGCATGCAGCTGCGTCATGATCACTTCGGCCGCCGAAATGCCTTCGCCAGTGTGAATATCGGTCGGAATCCCGCGGCCATTGTCGATAACGGTGACCGAACCGTCGGGATTGAGCGTCACCGTGACCAGATCGGCATGGCCGGCCAGCGCCTCGTCGATGGCGTTGTCGACCACCTCATAGACCATGTGATGCAGGCCCGAGCCGTCGTCGGTGTCGCCGATATACATGCCCGGCCGCTTGCGGACAGCGTCCAACCCCTTCAAAACCTTGATGGAATCGGCGCCGTATTCGGCCTCAGCGCCGTTGGCGTTGTCGCTTTGATCGCTCATGAAAACCTGTCTGATTGATGCCGCATGCTCAGCGCGAAAAAATGGCTTCGAATCACGCCGCTTTGATGTCCTAGATATAGGCGCAAAAGGCGGTTTTTCCAAGGTTTGCGGGCATTTCAGGGCTGAATCCCGAGCTGGCAGCCGGCTATTTTTTCGCGGCTTTCAATTTGGCCAGAAGACCGCGCAGATATTTGATAGTGGGTTTGTCCCTCGGCGCCAGTTTGCCTGTGCGGTCAAGCTCCAGCGTCAGGTCTAGCGCCTGCGACAACACAGCCTTCGGATTCTTCGCCACATAGGCATAGTTGATGTAGGCCTGTACCAGATCGAATTGCCAGATCGCATTGTCCGGATCGGACAGGGCCAACCGCTGGCGGATGGCCAGGCTGGCTTCGAAGGCCTTCTTCGAGCCCTCATAGTGGCGCTGCTTGGTCTCCAGCAGGCCTATTTCCTCGAACGTGATCGACAGGTCGCGCTGCCAGTCGGAATTGCCCGGGTCGAGATTTGCCAAACGGTTGGCAATAACGAGACTGTCCTGATAGTTCTGCAAAGCACCGGCGATATTGCCCTCGGCATCAAACACGCCGGCAATTTTTTCCAAACAGACCGACAGGTCGCGCTGCCAGTCGGTGTTGCCTGGGTCGCTGGCGGCAAGGTCTCGCGCCGTGGCCAGCGCTTGCTGGTAGGCCTCCAACGCGAGTGGCCAGTCCTTCTGGTCGCCGTAAGCATTGCCGATCTTGGCGTAACCGACCGACAGGTCGCGCTTCAAATCGGTGTCGTTTGAGTCGCGGCGCACCAGCGCTTCGGCGATTATTTGGCTCTTGTTGTAGGCGTCGAGCGCGCCCGCAGCGTCGCCACGCTCGCGCAGAACGTCGCCGATCCTGGTGTAGCTGACGGAGACGGCGCGCTGGTGCCTGGGGTCGTCCGGGTTGTTCTGCGCCAGTGCCAGCCGAATTCTCAGGCTCTCTTCGAATGCAGTCTGGGCGCCATCCAGTTGGCCGGCGGTGCGGGCAAGGCCGCCGATTTCGTCGTAGGTAATGGTCAGGTCGCGCAGCAGATAGACGCTGTTCGGCTCGGCATCGGCCAATTGCTGCTTGATGGACAGGCTTTGCTGGTAGGCCTGGGCTGCCGCACCCACGTCGCCTTGCGTGGCCAGCACATTGCCGATCTTATCATGGGCCATGGCGAGATCGCCGAGCCAGTCCTTCTTGTCCGGCACGTCTGTGGTCAGGCCCTGCAACATGTCCCTGGCCGCCTCATAGTTTTGCAGGGAGGCCGGCAGATCGCCTTGCGCCATCTTGATGTTGGCGAACTTGATATGGCCGATGGCGAGGTCGCGCTTGACGCTCGGATCGGTTTCCTGGCGCGCTCGCTGCTCGAGGTTGGCGACCAGCGCCGCAAAGGCGCGGCCGGCGGCATCGGTGTTGCCAACCGTCGTGTAGAGGATGCCGAGCTCTTCCAGCGTGCGGCTTTGGCGGTCGGCCTGTTCCAGGCTGAGAGAGGTCTGCCCGGCCTCGCCGTAGAGCGACAGCACCGTTTCATAGTCCTTGATGGCGGTGGCATAGTCGAGGGTGGCGCGCGCCGCGCCGCCCGAGAGAAATAGCGTCGCGGCTTCGGACAGGGTGCGGCTGACGAAATTGGCCTTCAACGCCTGGCGCGAGACATTGTCGACGTCGGCGGCCTTGGCGAGGATCACGCGTGCACCATCGAAAGCGCCGAGCGCCAACTGTTCCTCGGCCTGGCGGCGCAGTTCGGTCACCTGCGGGTCGTCGGCGGCCAGCGTCTTCATCTCGCCGCGCACCTTGACGAAGGCGTCGGCCGCCTCGCGCAGCTTGGCGTCCAGGCTTTCGCCGGAGAGATGGCTGGTGTCGGAACTGATCAGCGCGCCATAGAGCGGCGCCAGCGGCATGTCGGCATCGCTGGCGACCCGTTCGACCGCGCCGCGCATTTCCGGCGTCACATCGGCCATGGCAAGCAACAGCCGCTCGCGCTCCGGCAGTTGTTCCTTGGCCGCCGAGGCGAAGAACAGCTTCGGCAGCCCGCTCTCGACGTAGGGCAGCTGTTTTCCGCGCGAAAGGTCGTAGACCTCCTGCTGCACCAGCGTCAGCACCGAGCGGATTTCGAGCCCGTCGGTGCCGAGGTATTTGATCAGCGCCGCTGTAAAGGGCGAATTCGCACCGGTACCGTCGGCAGCCGTCTCGCCGGGCGCCGCCGAAAAGGCGAACAGGATGTTTTCCGCCTTGCCGACGCGTCCGAGGCCCGGCTTGATCTTGTCCACCAGGTCCTTGATCAGCGATGTGGCGCCACGCCCGTCGCCGTTGCCGCCTGTGAACGGATCGCTGCGGCAGGCGTCGAGCACGATCAGCCCGACCTTCGCCGTGGCGGCAATCGCATCGCGCACTTCCTCCAGCGGCAGGCTGGTCTTCTCCAGCTGGTCGAGCGAGGAGGCATCGGCATCGACCGGCAGAAGACGGTTGTCGCCGGAGATTTCGACGCCATGGCCGGAGAAATACACCAGCGCCACGTCGGCGCCCATGGCGTCCTCGCGAAAATCGTCGAGAGCCCGGCGCATGCGCCTGAGATCACGATTGGTCTCGACCACGACCTCGAAGCCGAGCTTCTTCAGCGCCACTTCCATCACCTCGCCGTCATTGACAGGATTGGCCAGCGGCCGCACCAGCCGGTAGTCGTCCTCGGCAATGACCAACGCCACGCGCCGCTCCGCCACCGCTGTGGCGGTGGTCGCAAGCATCAACAGCAAGGCAAACAACAGGCGCAAATCGAACCGCCCCCGGCTCAGTCACCTGCCGACCATTCCACCTCTTTATGGCATGAGCAAGCCGGAGCCGGCTGCGTTACGCAGCCCGCATCGGCTTCAGCGCCTCGCTCCAGCGCGAGAGCTCGTCCAGCATGGTCTTGGTCCCACCCTCTACCTGCTCACTAGCCTGGAAGGAGCCGTCGCTCTCCAGCAGTTTCTGATACATCGGCAGCGCGACGCCTTCCGAGATGGGCATGACGCCCACCGCGGTCAGCAGCGGCTTCAGCGCCTGCGCGGCGCGCAGGCCTCCGGAAACGCCGCCATAGCTGAAAATGGCGGCTGGCTTGTATTTCCATTCGCGCGCAAGGTAGTCGATGGCGTTGACGATCGCAGGCGCCACGAAATAATTGTACTCCGGCGCCACGAACACGAAGGCGTCGGCGGCATCAATGACCTTCGACCAGGCTTTGGTGTGGTCGTTCTGGTAATTGCCGAGCCTGGGGTGATGCGGCTCGTCCAGAACCGGCAGATGGAACGTGGCAATGTCGGTCAGCACCGGTTCGAATTTGCCGTGCTCGCGGGCAAAATCCTCCAGCCAGTGGGCGAAGACCGGCCCGGCGCGGCCCGGCCGCGTGCTGCCGATTATGATGTTCAGCTTGTGCTTCAAGCGGACTCTCCTGGGCGATTGGCAGTAGCTGTTGGTAACTGTCACCTATGGCAGAGTGTCCAACCGGACAAGCCGCAACGGTTTCACCGGCGGTCACGATCCGATGAACACACCGTCTGTCGGGCACACCGGGCGCTGCAGCGTTTCAGTTTGCCGTTCGGTCACATGGACGCCCGGATTGCCAGCCACTACATCTGAGCTATCAGCGGAGCACCTCATGGACACGCAGCCCGTCCCCTTCGTGCCGCCGGCGCCCAGGCCGCGCACGACGCCGCCTTCGACGCTGGAGATGATGCGGATCGTCTACCGCAATCCCCTCGAACTCTGGGGCGAGCACACCTACAACGAACCCTGGATTTCGGCGAATGGCGTCGGCGGGCATCTGATCGTCGCCAACGATCCCGGCCTCATCCGCCACGTGCTGATCGACAACGCCAAGAACTACAAGATGGCGACGGTGCGCCAGATGATCCTGCGGCCGATCCTGCGCGACGGGCTGCTGACCGCCGAAGGCGAGGTGTGGAAGCGGTCGCGCAAGGCGATGGCGCCGGTGTTCACGCCGCGGCATATCTTCGGCTTCGCCGAGCCGATGCTGCGCCGCACGATGCAGTTCGTCGCCCGCTACGAGGAGGGCGGGATGACCGATGTCGCCCATGACATGACGCTGCTCACCTACGATATCCTGGCCGAAACGCTGTTTTCGGGCGAGATTGCGGGCGAGCCCGGCAGTTTCGCGCAGGAAATCGACCGCCTGTTCGAAACCATGGGCCGTGTCGATCCGCTCGACCTGTTGCGCGCGCCCGAATGGCTGCCGCGGCTGACCCGCATCCGCGGCCGCAAGACCATGGCGTATTTCCGCAAGATCGTCACCGATACAGTCAAGATGCGCGAGGAGCGGCTGAAGCGCGACCCCGACACCGCGCCGCAGGATTTCCTGACGCTTCTGCTGCGCGCCGAAGGCCCCGACGGGCTGACGCGGGCGGAAGTCGAGGACAACATCATCACCTTCATCGGCGCCGGCCACGAGACCACCGCGCGGGCGCTGGGCTGGACGATCTACTGCCTCGCCGAAGCGCCGTGGGAGCGCGAAAAGGTCGAGCGCGAGATCGATGCCGTGCTGGCGCGCGAACCCGACCCGACGAAATGGCTCGACGCAATGCCGTTCACCCGCGCCGCCTTCGAGGAGGCGCTGCGGCTTTATCCGCCGGCGCCGTCGATCAACCGCGAGCCGATCGAGACGGAGACCTGGAACGATCTGGTGCTCCCCAAGCGCGCGGCCGTACTGGTGATGCCTTGGGTCGTCCACCGCCACAGAAAACTGTGGGACATGCCCGACGCCTTCATGCCCGAACGCTTCCATCCGGGAAACCGCGAGAAGATCGACCGCTTCCAGTATCTGCCGTTCGGCGCCGGTCCGCGCATCTGCATCGGCGCCAGCTTTGCCATGCAAGAGGCGATCATTGCGCTGGCCATCATGCTGTCGCGCTTCCGCTTCGATGTGACCGCCGAGACCAAGCCGTGGCCGGTGCAGAAACTGACGACACAGCCGCAAGGCGGCCTGCCGATGCAGGTGACGCGGCGCGTTTAACGGCGCAACGCCTTGTTACGCGATGCCGGCGGGCTTGCGCTGGAACTGGCCTGCGGCGCGGAAGCGCCAGAGATAGCTGGGCAGGATTGTGCCGATAGACTGCGGCTGGATGTCGAGGCCGGCAAGGTTCCGGTTGGCCTTGTTGGCCTCCTCCGACACAATGTTGGGCTGGCGCAGCAGCAGCACCTGGTCTTTGGTCAGCAACGGGTTGGGCAGCAGGCCGAGGATCGAGGCCTGCAGATTGGCCATCCACCACGGCACCGGCACCAGGAGCCGCTTGCGCTCGATGACGGTGAGCAGCTCTTCTATGCACTGCTTGAAGGTGAGCACTTGCGGCCCGCCGAGTTCATAGATCTGGCCGCCCTTGATCTTGCCCTCGACCGAACGCGCCACCGCTTCGGCGACATCGCCGACATAGACCGGCTGGAACTTGGTCTGGCCGCCGCCGATCAGCGGCAGCACCGGCGAATAGCGCGCCATGTCGGCGAAGCGGTTGAAGAAACTGTCCTCGGGTCCGAAATTGATCGACGGACGGAAGATGACGGCGTCGGCGATCGTCTCCAGGACAGCCTTTTCGCCGAGCGCCTTGGTGCGCGCATAATCGGACTCGGCGTTGAGGTCGGCGCCCAGCGCCGAAATATGGGTCAGTCCTGCGCCGACCGAGCGCGCGGCTTCGGCGACGGCGCGGGCGCCGAATTCGTGCACGGTGTTGAATTTCTGCCGGCCGCTTTCATGCGGGATGGCGACCAGATTGATGACATGGTCGGCGCCCTGCACGGCGCGGTCGACGGACCAGCGCACGCGCACATTGGCCTGCACCGGCTGGATCTGGCCGACATTGCCGAGCGGCTGCAGATGTCCCGCGAGATCGGGCCGGCGCACCGCCACCCTGATGCGGTAGCCGCGCTTGGCCAGCGCCCGCACGATGTGGCGGCCGACGAAGCCGGAGCCGCCGAAGACGACCACGAGCTTGGGGATCTGCAGGATTTCGGTCATGGCTGGCTCCGGCGCTCGAAAGCTTGGCTGAAGCCGTTTCATAGTCCGTTTTGGGCCAAAGGCAAAGGGTGACGCGTCGTCGCTGCCACCCTCTTATGGACCCTTCAGAACGCCTTGCCGAGGCGCGCGTCGACCGACTGGCGGTTGCCGCCGCGGATAACGAAGAACAGCAGGATCGCCGCCCATAGAAGCGACTTTTCAGCGCCGGAAAAGCCCTGGCCGACAGTGATCCAGTGGAACCAGACGGTGACCAGCAGCACGATCATACCGGCAAAGGCTGCGGGCCGAGTCAACAGGCCGATGGCGATCAGAATGCCGCCGAAGAATTCGGTGCAGGACAAAAGCAGCGACCAGAACGCGCCGGGACAGAAGCCGAGGCCTTCGACCATCTCGGCGGTGCCGAAAGGGTTGGTGATCTTCTGCGTTTCGGCGCCATCATACAGCGACGAATACAGGCGGCCAAACACCGGAACGATAAGTTTGCCCCGGGAAGCGTCGGTGGTTGCGGACATCGTAGCTCCTGTTGTTGTGACGATCCCTTGCAAACGCCCGATGGTTCCGGCAAGTCAAGTTAGCAAAAGTTAACTTCCGCCATCATGTTTTAGCACACAGAGCACGAACGCAGAAAACCCCGCCGAAGCGGGGTTTTCCGGGTGACGCAACTGT
The DNA here is from genome assembly GCF_000502615.1 of Mesorhizobium sp. LNJC405B00. Lineage (NCBI taxonomy): Bacteria > Pseudomonadati > Pseudomonadota > Alphaproteobacteria > Hyphomicrobiales > Phyllobacteriaceae > Mesorhizobium > Mesorhizobium sp. LNJC405B00. The sequence continues at coordinate 268,645 of NZ_AYWC01000005.1, forward strand.
CGAGACAGAGCGCAACGCGGCGGATAACCTGAGACGGCATACGCCCGCCCGGGCCCTAAACGCATCCGACAGAAGACACCGACCGGGCAAACCCGACCCGGCAGCTATTGGTCGTTGCGATCGGTAGAAAGGTTCAGCCAGGTCGCGTTGTCGCAGGACCGCTTCAGCCCGAATAGCGCTCGGCGAACTCGGAAATGCGCTGCACCACGGCTTTGGGGGCATTGATGCCGCGCGCCTGCGCCTTCTCGGCCGCTTCGGCCCGCGCCCGGCCCGGAACGTGCACGCCAAAGCGCCGGCGCAGCCGGTCGAGCTGGTCCTTCATGCGCTGCTCGAAATCCGGGTCGAGCAGCTTGGGCTCGACGGCGAGCACGAACAGGCCGGTTCCCGGGCTGTCCGATCCGCCGGAGAACCAGGGCGCGTCGAGCGACCAGTTGGCGCCCGACAGGCCAGCCGCCAGCACTTCGACCATCAGCGCGATGTTGGCGCCACGCTGGCCGCCGAAGGCCAGCATGGCGCCCTTCATGGCAGCGGCCGGATCGGTGGTCGGGTTGCCGCTGGCGTCCAGCGCCCAGCCTTCGGGGATCTTCTTGCCGTCCTCGGCCGCCTTGCGGATGTTGACGAAGGCGGTGGCGCTCGACGACTGGTCGATGACCAGCGGCGCGCCATCGGCGGCGGGTGCCGCAAACGACATCGGGTTGGTGCAATAGACCGGCTTGACCGAGCCCGAGCCTGCCAGCACCGCCGGCCCGTTGGTGGCGGCGAAGGAGACCAATCCCAGCTGCGCCAGACGCCCGGTGAAATAGCCTAGTGCGCCGCACGTATAGGCGTTCTTCTGCGAGAAGATGGCGACGCCGAACAGCTTTGCCGCCTTGGCGAGGTCGTCGATGGTGCGGTCGAAGCCGGTATGGGCGAGGCCGCCACGCGCATCGGAGAGATAGACGGCGAGCGCCGGCCTGGTGATCACCGGATCGGCATTGCCGTCGATGCGGCCGGCTTCCAGCGCTTCGAGGTAATCGATGAAATGGGTCAGCCCGACGGTCGAAAGCCCTTCCGCCTCGGCGGCAATGATCGAGGCGGTGAGCGACCGCGCCGCCTCCTCATTGGCGCCGGCGCCGAGCGCCGCCATCCGGCACAGCCCTGTTGCCTGGTCTAGAGAGAGTTGCATGGTGCGGACCCGATTGGTGGTGAGAGTGAGTAGGGAGTAGTCAGTAGGGAGTAGCGAAAGCAAGCGGTTTCCCGGTCATATGCTGACTACTCACTACTGCCTGCTCACTATTCCCTAGCCCACCTTGTTCGGTATGCGCGCCTCGATCTTGCTGAATGCAAACACCAGTATGCCGGTGATGATCATGTAGATCAGCGCCAAAAGCAGCAAGGGTTCGTAGGTGAGGTAGGTGTCCTGCCGGACCTTGGACGAGACTGCGAAGATGTCGATGACGCTGATCGTCGCCACCAGCGGCGTCGACTTCAGCTGCAGCACGGTTTCGCCGGTCAGCGTCGGCAGCGCCCGGTAGATGGCCTGCGGCAGCCAGATGCGGCGGAAAATCTTCCAGCGGCTCATGCCGAAAGCGCGGGCCGCCTCTAACTGCCCCTTCGGCACGCCGGCAAAGGCGCCGCGCATTACTTCGCCCTCATAGCCGGCGAAGGACAAGGTCAGTGCCAGCACGCCATAAGGCCAGGCTTGCCTCAGATACGGCCACATCCAGGATTCGCGGATCCAGGGAAATTGCGGAAACAGCGAGCCCAGCCCGTAATAGAGCAGCCATAGCTGGATCAGCAGCGGCGTGCCCCTGATGACGGTGCAGAATGTCCTGGCGGGCGCGGAAAACCAGAAAGAGCCGGCGGCCTGCGCGAGCCCGAGCGGCACGGCGAGCAGGAAGCCGAGAAAGCAGGTGACGGCCAGGATCCACAGCGACCGCCAGATGCCGAGAAGCCCCATTTCATAATATTGCGGCAGCCAGTCCCAGCGCATGAAGAAGGCGGCGCTCAGCACCAGCCCGATCGCGATCAGGATCAGCACGATGCGATGCGGCTGCAGCCACAGCGACGTCCGCGCGGCAACATTGATGATGATCGCTTCTCCGGCCATCAGCGCGCATCCTTGAGCGACGGCATACCGCGCCGCGACCAGGCCTCGAGACGGCCGATGAGGAGGTTGGAGACCAGCGACAAGATGAGATAGAGCACGCCCGCGGCGAAAAAGAAGGTGAAATAGGCTTTGGTGACGCCCGCCGCCTGCCGCGTCGCCAGCGCCAGCTCGTAAAAGCCGACGACCGCCAGAAGGGCCGTATCCTTGGTGGCGATCAGCCACAGATTGGCGAGCCCGGGTATGGCGAAGGGCAGCATCGCCGGCAAGGTGATGCGCCGCAGCATGAGCCCGGGTGACATGCCATAGGCGCGGGCGGCTTCGATCTGGCCCTGCGGTATGGCCAGGATGGCGCCACGAATCACTTCGGTCGAATAGGCGCCCTGGACAAAGCCGAGCACGGCGATGCCTGCCGCAAGGCCGCTGATGTCGACGCGCTGGTAGCCCATTGCCGTCAGCGCCTGGTTGATCAGGTCCGTCCCGGCATAATAGAGCAGCAGGATCAGCACCAGTTCGGGCACGGCGCGCACGATGGTGGTGTAAACCGCCAGCAAGTCGCGTACGACCGGCCCGCCGTAAAGCTTGCCAAAGGCGCCCCCGGTGCCGATCAGGAGACCAAGGACCGTGGCGCCGAGCGCGATCTCGATCGAATGGAGCAGCCCAAGCAAGAGCGTGCCGCCCCAGCCCGGCGGATTGGGCGAAAGAAGCTCGATTATGCCGGCCGCCGAGGCCGAAAGAAGTGCGTCGATCAGCGTCGCCCCCGGATTGCTGGCTTCAACCACCGCCGACGGCAGCGCCGGCGGGGGCAGGGAGGCATGGCGCTAACGCCGTGCCCCCTAGCTCATGCGAGGATCGTCAGTTCGACTGCGCGCCGCCACCACCGTAAATGTCGAAATCGAAGTATTTCTTCGATATCTCGTCATATTTGCCGTTCGAGCGGATCGCCTTGATGCCGGCGTTGATCTTGGCCTTAAGGTCGGTGTCTTCCTTGCGCACGCCGGCGCCCACGCCCGGTCCGAGCACTTCATCGTCCGGAGCCACCATGCCCTTCAGATCGCAGCAGGCCTTGCCCTGGTCCGACTTCAGGAATGCGTCGAGCGCGATCGAATCCGCCTGGACGGCGTCGAGGCGGCCTGCGGCCAGATCGTTGTTGGCTTCGTCCTGCGTCTGGTATTCCTTGATCTCGGCGGCCGTGGGCCCGAAATGCTTCTTGGCATAGGCCGAATGGGTGGTCGACACCTGCACGCCGAGCACTTTGCCTTTGAGATCGTCGGGCGTGGCGCCGAATTTCTGGTCCTTCGGGCCGATGATGGCGGTCGGCGTGTTGTAGTACTTATCCGAGAAGTCGATGGTCTTCTCGCGTTCGGCGGTGATCGACATCGAACTGGCGATGACGTCGATCTTCTTGGTCGTCAGCGCCGGGATGATGCCGTCCCAGGCGACAGGCGTGATGACGCAGTCGAGCTTCTCCTCGGCGCAGACGGCGTCGATGAACTCGATTTCCCAGCCAACCCATTTGCCGGAAGCGTCCGGCGAGGTGAAGGGCGGATAGGGCTCGGCGGCGACGCCGATCTTGACCGGATCGGCCTTGGCCACGCCCATGGCGGCGACGCCGAGCAGCAGCGCTGCGGCGAATGTTTTCAGAACAGTCTTCATGTCACGACTCCCAGTTTGTTGTTGGTTCCCGGTTTTCTTCCGTCCCGGCCTTCCTAGCCGATGTTGCGGATGAACTGCTTCAGCCTTTCGGATTTCGGTGCGCCGAATATCTGCTCCGGCGGCCCCTCTTCCTCGACCAGCCCGTTGCAGAGGTAGACGACATGGGTCGCGACCTCGCGGGCGAATTTCATTTCATGCGTGACCAGCACCATGGTGCGGCCCTCGCGCGCCAGGTCGCCGATCACCTTCAGCACCTCGCCGACCAGCTCCGGGTCCAGCGCCGAGGTCGGCTCGTCGAACAGCATGACGCGCGGGTTGATGGCCAGGGCGCGGGCGATCGCCGCGCGCTGCTGCTGGCCGCCCGAGAGATAGGCCGGATAGACGTCGCGCTTTTCGGCGAGGCCGACGCGCGCCAAAAGCTTTTCGGCTTCCCTGATCGCCACGTCGCGCCTGACGCCCAGAACATGCACCGGAACCTCGATGACGTTCTCGATCAGCGTCATGTGGCTCCACAGGTTGAAGTTCTGGAACACCATGCCGAGCTTGGCGCGGATGCGTTCGATCTGCCGGCGGTCGGCGGGCACGGTGTGGCCGTGGCTGTCGGCCTTGAGTTTGATCTCCTCGCCATTGACGCGGATGATGCCGCTGGTCGGATTTTCCAGGCAGTTGATGCAGCGCAGCAGCGTCGACTTGCCGGAACCCGAGCCGCCGATAATGGCGATCACCTCGCCGTCGCGCGCCGACAGCGAAACGCCTTTCAGCACATGCAGCTGGCCGAATTTCTTGTGCAGGTTCTCGACATGGATGGCTTCGGCGGCGCCGTCCTGCGCCTTGCCGGATTGGACTGCGGCGGGTCCCGCCGCGCTCACCGGGGAACCTCTGCCACAGGGTCCACGGCAGATCGTCGAACGTCTATCCGGCTAATCAACATACGCTGTAATGCCCACTCCAGACTTCAGCATGGACCCAACAGCGCGAGCCCGTCAATCCCGCTCATTACGGCACTTGCGGCCTTATTGTGCAAGTGTATAAATAGCCTCCGATGAAATTTCTTCCATTTTTTTCACCCTGAACACGGCATTGAAAAGGGCACCGATGAGCGCTTTCGGATCACAGTCCATGGCGGCGCCGTTGCGGCGCGTGCTGATGCGGTCGGCGGCCAATGCCATGCGCGGCGCCGACCGGGCTACCTGGCACTATGGCCCGGGTTTCGATGCGGTGAAAGCGGCGGCGCAGCACGCGGCTCTTGCTGAACTGGTGACGGCTTCCGGCGCCGAAATCGAATGGATCGATGACAATGCCGACGGGCTGTCGGATTCCGTATTCACCCACGATCCGTCACTGATGACCGATCGCGGCGCGCTGATCCTGTCCATGGGCAAGCCACTGCGCGCCAGGGAGCCATCGCTGCATGAGGAAACCTACACACGCCTGGGTATTCCCATCCTCGGCCGCGTCCAGGCTCCCGGCCAGGTCGAAGGCGGCGATTGCGTATGGCTGGATGCCAGCACGCTGGTGATCGGGCGCGGGGTGCGCTCCAACCAGGAAGGCATACAGCAGGTTTCCAACCTGCTGACGCCGCTCGGCATTTCCGTCTACGGCTTCGATCTGCCGCTGTGGCAGGGCGAGGAGGCGTGCCTGCATCTGATGTCGGTGATCAGCCCGCTGGCCGACGACCTGGCCCTGGTCTATTCACCGCTTTTGCCGGCGCCGTTCTATCAGTTGCTGAAGGCGCGCGGCATCCGGCTGGTGGGAGGCGACGCCGAAGAGTTTGCCGCGTCCAACGGCCTCAGCCTGAACGTGCTGCCGACCAGCCCGCATAAAGTCATTGCCGTCGCCGGCTTTCCCAAGACCAAGGCCGCGATGGAAGCCGCCGGCTGCACGGTTCAAATCTTCGAGGCGGATGCCCTCTGCATCGCCTGCGAAGGTGGGCCGACATGCCTGACGCGGCCCATCCTGCGGCAATGAATGAGCGCCGCAAGTTCCGCCGCGAGGGCGAGGAGCGGCGGCGGCAGGATTTGATCGACGCGACCCTGGACAGCGTGGCCGAACATGGGCTGGAGGGCGCCAGCCTGCGCACCATCGCACTGCGCGCCGGCGTCACCGCGGGGCTGATCCGGCACTATTTCCCCGGCAAGGAAGACTTGCTGCAGGAAGCGTACGCGGCGCTGATGGGCCGTATGACCGAGCAGGCGAAGGCAGCATTGCTCATGGAAGACGCCGCGCCGCGCCAGCGCCTTGCGGCCTTCGTTACCGCCAACCTCAACGCCCCGATCATCGATGCACGCGTGTTTTCGCTCTGGGCAACCTTCATCGGCCGCGCCGGCGCGGATCCGAGCCTGGCTCGCGCCCACCGCGAAGGCTATCTTGGCTTTCGCAACGAGGTGGAAGCAGTCGTTGCCGAAGTGCTCGGCGCCGAGCAGCGCAGGCCAAACGCAAATGAACTGCGCCGCCATGCCATTGCCATCAACGCGATCATCGACGGGCTCTGGATCGAAGGCTGTCTGGCCGCAGAGATGTTCTCGCCTGGCGAATTGGCGGCGATCGGCGTCAAAGCCATAGAGGCCGAGCTCGGCCTGGCGCCGCAAAAGGGAGAGAAGCTATGACCACCATCGGCGAAGCGCTGATCACGCTGCTCGAAGCGCATGGCGTCGACACCGTTTTCGGCATTCCTGGCGTCCACACTGTCGAGCTTTACCGCGGGCTGGCGCGTTCAAAGATACGCCATGTCACGCCGCGTCACGAACAGGGCGCCGGCTTCATGGCCGACGGCTATGCCCGTGCCAGCGGCCGGCCGGGCGTTGCCTTTGTCATCACCGGACCGGGGCTGACCAACACCATCACCGCAATGGGCCAGGCGCGCGCCGATTCGGTGCCGATGCTGGTGATTTCGGGCGTCAACGCGATGCCGACGCTGGGAAAGGGGCTGGGCTTCCTGCACGAACTGCCGGACCAGCGCGGCATGATGGAGAAGGTGGCGCTGTTTTCGCAGCGTGTCACCGAGGCCAGCGAATTGCCTGGCGCTTTGGCGCGGGCCTTCGCGCTGTTTTCGTCGTCGCGGCCGGGCCCCGTCCATATCGAGATCCCGACCGACGTCATGGTCAAACCGGCCGACGGCATCGCTGCTTCGCTCACCAATGCAGCGCCGCGGGCGCCGGATGGCGCGGCCATTGCCGAGGCAGCCAGGCTGATCGCAGCCGCGCGCCGGCCGCTGATCCTTGCCGGTGGCGGCGCCAAGCGCGCCGAACAGCCATTGCAGCTTTTGGCCGAGCGGCTCGGCGCGCCTGTCGCCCAGACCGCCAATGCGCGCGGTCTGCTGCATGCACATCCGCTTTGCGTGCCGGCCAGCCCCAGCCTGAAGGCGGTGCGTGCGCTGATGGCAGACGCCGATCTGGTCATCGCCGCCGGCACCGAATTCGGCCCGACCGACTATGACGGTTACAGCGACGGCGGCTTCGTGCTGCCCGCCAATCTGATCCGCATCGATATCGGCGCCGACCAGCTCGCCCGCCGCCCGGTGAGCGTCGGCATCCAGGCCGATTGCGCGGAGGCGCTTGGCGCACTGCTAGGCGCGCTCCACCCTGATCATGCCGCAGCGAAGGACGGCGAGAGCCGCGCAGCCGCGTCGAGAAAGGCGGCCTTTGCCGAGCTCAGCCCGGCCTATGCCGCGCAGGTGCGTGCGGTGGAAACCATCCGCGACGCACTGCCGGGCGCCATCATCGTCGGCGATTCCACCCAGCCGATCTACGCCGCCAATCTCTATTACGACCATGACCGGCCAGGCGGCTGGTTCAACGCCGCCACCGGTTTCGGCGCGCTCGGCTACGGACCACCGGCGGCGATCGGCGCAGCCCTTGCCATGCCCGGCGTGCCGGTGGTCTGCCTCACCGGCGACGGCGGCTTCCAGTTCACCTTGCCGGAGCTGGGCGCGGCGCTCGATGCACCCGCACCGGTCATCTTCGTCGTCTGGAACAACAGAGGCTATCGCGAGATCGAAACGTCGATGCTCGATGTCGGCGTCGAGCCGCTCGGCGTGTCGCCGGCGCCGCCGGATTTCTGCAAGCTGGCCGAGGCCTACGGCATATCAGCCGAACGGCTTGCCGGTACTGCCGGTCTCGCCGATGCGCTCAAACGCGCACGCGCAACGGGCATGCCTCACGTCGTCGAAATCACCATCGACTGACGCTTGACCGCGCGCTTTACGTCAATGCGCGGGTCAGAAGGGGGCGGTCGGCGACTTCGAGCGATGCAAAGACGCAACAACTGCCATGTCGAGATGTCGGTTGAGTGATCGTGCAAAAGGCGCGACGCTCTGCGTCGGCGCGGCACGACAAGCGACATAATCATAAGAAACGACAGGAGCGTCCAGGATGACGGAAACAGTTCAGGGCAAGCATATCGTGGTGACCGGTGGCACCGGGGCGCTGGGTGCCGCGGTCGTCGGCAAATTGCTGGGGGACGGCGCGATATGCCATGTGCCGAATGCCCACGCGTCGGCCCCCTCGCATTTCCCCTTCGCGGCCCATGATCGCGTCCGGCTGGCGCACAATGTCGATCTCGCCGATCCTGCCAAGGTCGATGCCTTCTATGACAGCGTCCCCGAATTGTGGGCCTCCATCCATCTGGCCGGCGGCTTTGCCGCAGCCCCGGTCGAGAAGATCGAATCCGCATCCTTTGCCGAAATGATGGACACCAACGCCCGCACCGCCTTTCTGTGCTGCCGCGCTGCGGTGCGCTCCATGCTGGGCTCGAACACAGCGGGCCGCATCGTCAATGTCACGGCACGCGCCGGGCTCGACCCGCGCCGGGGTGCCGGCATGGTCGCCTATGCCGCCAGCAAAGCGGCGGTGGCAGCGATGACCGTGGCGATGGCGGAAGAGCTGAAGCACAAAGGCATACTGGTCAACGCGGTGGCGCCCTCGACGCTCGATACGCCGGCCAACCGCGCCGACATGCCGGACGCCGATTTCGGCAAATGGGTCAGCCTCGAAGCCGCCGCCGAGGCAATCGCCTATCTGGCATCACCGGCCAATCTGGCGATGAACGGCACGCTGGCGCCGCTTTACGGCCGCGCCTGAAGTTCCGCCGCGCAGAGCGGCTCATTTGGTTTGGCTTCCCGATGGCGGCCTTTGCCGACCTCGCCTGATCTACAGCGGAGGTTGGCCATTCAATCATGGCGACCGCCGACGCCTCCACGGCATTAGAAGACCTGCGACTACGTCAGGTTCGAGACGCCTGCCTCCACGACCTCGACTGCGTCGCCGATGGCGATCGTGCCGGCGTTGTTGGGAATGGCATTCTGGCCGAAGATGATGCCGCCCTTGGCGGAGCGGTGGATTTTGCCAAGCGTCTGCAACGGCTCGCGCGGGTCCGGCTGCTCGCCGCTCAACGGATCTCGGGTGGTGATGACGCAGCGCGAGCAGGGCTTTGCGATCCGCAACTCCACCGTGCCGATGCGGATCGTCTTCCAGCTGTCTTCAGGCCATGCGCCTTCTGCGTCGACGACGATGTTTGGCCGGAACCGCGCCATCTCGATGGGCCTGGCAAGATGGCTGTTCAGATGGTTCAGCGAGCCCGTCGTGGCGATCAGCAGCGGAAAACCGTCGGCAAAGCCGACGTAATCGCCAGGCTGGCCGAATTCCGCATCGACCGGCCGGTTTCGCGGATCGTCGAAATAGACGAGATCGACGGGCCGGCCAAGAATAGCCGAGAGATATGCACCGGCGGCCGGATCGCCCGGCCGCGCGGCAACCATATCCTTCCAGATCTTGACTTGCCGGAGCGCGGTGCCGGGAGCCGGTGCCTCGACGAAGTGCGAGCCATGCCTGTCATGTTTCAACAGGATGCCCGTTCCGCGATGCTCGACGTCGATCGTCGTCATATCGGGTATCTGGCGAATGGTGAGGAACTGCCCATCCTTGTCGACGACCATCCAGCGGCGGTCGCCTTCCATGCCCATTGTCTCGATCTCGGCGCTCGGCACGGCATGGCCGCGCAGGCTCTTGACCGGATAGCGATAGAGTTCGACGACCTTCATCCCGCATGCTTCTCCGTTGCCCGAAGGGCCGGACTTCCGTGTTTACGTCTGCAACGACGGCCGAGCCTACAACCGCGCGTGTGGAATTGAAGGGGTTGCACAGTCTTAGTCTAGTGCCAATCGCGCAGCCGAGCATGAAAAACCCGCGAGCCTTGCGGCCCGCGGGTTTTCTTGTTCAGGCTGCGCGCGAGGCGCAGCCGAGGCTTACGCTTGCGCGAAGCGGCTTACGCGCTGCGCGCAAAGCGGCTTAGCTGCCCTGCTTCTTCAGCGCGGCGCCAAGGATGTCGCCCAGCGAAGCGCCGGAGTCGGTAGAGCCGTACTGTGCGACGGCTTCCTTCTCTTCGGCGATTTCCAGCGCCTTGATCGAGACCTGCAGCTTGCGGGTCTTCTTGTCGAAGGCGATGACGCGGGCGTCCAGCTTCTGGCCGACCGAGAAGCGCTCGGGGCGCTGCTCGTCACGGTCACGGCTGAGGTCGTTGCGCTTGATGAAGGTCTCTATGCCGCTGTCGACCAGCCGCACTTCCAGGCCGCCATCCTTGATGCCGGTGACTTCGCAGGTGACGACCGCGTTCTTGCGCAGTTCGCCTGAAGTCGCCGCTTCGCCGACCGTATCCTTGGCCAGCTGCTTGATGCCGAGCGAGATGCGCTCCTTGTCGATGTCGACGTCGAGCACCTGCGCCTTGACCATGTCGCCGCGATTGTACTCTTCGATGACCTGCTCGCCCGGACGGGTCCAGTCGAGGTCCGAGAGGTGCACCATGCCGTCCACGTCGCCTTCGAGGCCTATGAACAGGCCGAACTCGGTCTTGTTCTTGACCTCGCCCTCGACCTGGCTGCCGACCGGATGGCTCGCGGCAAAAGCCTGCCACGGATTCTCGAGCGTCTGCTTGAGGCCGAGCGAGATGCGGCGCTTGGCCGGATCGACCTCGAGCACGACCACGTCGACTTCCTGCGTCGTCGACAGGATCTTGCCGGGGTGCACGTTCTTCTTGGTCCACGACATTTCCGAAACGTGGATGAGGCCTTCGATGCCCGGCTCCAGCTCGACGAACGCGCCGTAGTCGGTGATGTTGGTGACGGTACCCTTGATCTTCTTGCCGATCGGGAACTTGGTGCCGATCTCGGACCACGGATCGCTCTCGAGCTGCTTCATGCCGAGCGAGATGCGGTGGGTTTCCTGGTTGATGCGGATGATCTGCACCTTGACCGTCTGACCGATGTTGAGGATCTCGGTCGGGTGGTTGACGCGGCGCCATGCCATGTCGGTGACATGCAGCAGGCCATCGATGCCGCCGAGGTCGACGAACGCACCGTAATCGGTGATGTTCTTGACGACGCCTTCGACAACCTGGCCTTCTTCGAGGTTCTGCACGATTTCCGAACGCTGTTCGGCGCGGCTTTCCTCGAGCACGGTGCGGCGCGACACCACGATGTTGCCGCGGCGGCGATCCATCTTGAGGATCTCGAAGGGCTGCGGGTTGTGCATCAGCGGAGAGACATCGCGGATCGGGCGGATATCGACCTGGCTGCGCGGCAGGAAGGCCACGGCGCCGTCGAGGTCGACGGTGAAGCCGCCCTTGACCTGGTTGAAGATGACGCCTTCGACGCGCTCACCCTTGGTGAACTTCTCTTCGAGCTTGACCCAGCTCTCTTCGCGGCGGGCCTTGTCGCGCGACAGGACGGCTTCGCCCAGCGCGTTTTCGATGCGCTCGACCATGACCTCGACCGTGTCGCCGACCTTGAGCGTCGAGTCCTTGCCCTTGACGCCGAATTCCTTCAGCGGCACGCGGCCTTCGACCTTGAGGCCGACATCGATGATGGCCATGTCTTTTTCGATCGCCAGGATCGTGCCCTTGACGACCTGACCTTCGCCGGAGTGACCGGTGGTAAATGATTCTTCGAGCAGGCTCGCGAAATCGTCGCGAGTGGGATTTGCAGCTGACATATTTTCTCCTGGAGTGCCCCGCATCTGAAGCGGGACGGGCGCCGTGGGTTAGCGTTGCGTTGGCCTGCCGGCGTTCCGGGCTACAAAAGCCCTGGGCCGCCTAAGCGGCAATTCCGGCGCATGAAGAATGCTGGCAGGCTGGTTCGTGCCCGATATGGGTATTTTCTTCGCTTCCGGCAATCGGTGGAGCGGGAAAACCCTGGATCAGGCTTTGTCTCTCTTGGCCAGGGCGTCGTCGATGATCGCTTTGGCCGCCAGAAACGCGGCCTCTATAGCCATTTCGGAGGTATCAAGCAAGTGCGCGTCCGCCGCCGGCTTCAGCGGCGAGTCGGCGCGGCCCATGTCGCGCTCGTCGCGGCGCACAATATCGGCAAGAATTTCGGCGAAATCGGCGGTGCCGCCGATGCTTTCGATCTCGGCCAGCCGGCGCTGCGCCCGCACTTCGGCGCTCGCCGTCACATAGAGCTTTATGTCGGCGTCAGGGCACACAACCGTGCCGATGTCGCGCCCGTCGAGCACCGCGCCTGGCGGTGTCCTGGCGAAATCGCGCTGCTTTTCGACCAGGATGCGCCGGACGGTAGGGTAAATCGCGACCTTCGAGGCCGCCTCGCCAACCGCATGCGCCGACAGCACCGCACGGTCGAGCTTTGCCAGATCGACCTGGCGTGCGGCGGTTTCGGCTGCTGAGACATTGTCGAGTGGCAGCGCGTGCCGGATCAACGCATAGGCGACGGCGCGGTAGGTGAGGCCGGTGTCGAGCAGGTTGAGGCGGTAGTGGTCGGCCAGCCGTCGGGCCAGCGTGCCTTTGCCGGCGCCGGCGGGACCGTCGATGGCGATGGTGAAGGTCATTGGCGGGCCAACACGAAAGACAGACGCCGCGATCCTTCGCGCCCCCCTCTGTCCTGCCGGACATCTCCCCCTCCAGAGGGGAGATCAGAAGCTTCTGCGCCCCACTCTTTCCTGCAATTTCGAAAACTGGCGAAAGCCGCTGTGACGGCCGATCTCCCCCCTTGAGGGGGAGATGTCCGGCAGGACAGAGGGGGGCGCTGTCCCGCCGACATCTCTGCTTGCTTTGCGCTTGGCATCAACCTACCCGATCTCCGCACCGAGCCCCGTCATCAGACCCATGAACTCCGGGAAACTCGTCGCGATCATGGCGGCGTCGTCGATGGTCACCGGCTTTTCCGTTGCCAGCCCCATTACCAGGAAGCTCATGGCGATACGATGGTCGAGATGCGTCTGCACCGTCGTGTCCTGGCCATTGGGATGGCCGCCCAGCCCCTTGCCGCCGGGCTTTCCGCGCACCGCGAGCGAAGCTTCGCCTTCGGCGCAGTCGACGCCGTTGAGCTTCAGCCCATTGGCAACCGCTGCCAGTCGGTCGGATTCCTTCACCCGCAGCTCTTCCAGCCCCTGCATCAACGTCTCGCCCTCGGCGAAGCTCGCGGCAACCGCCAGCACCGGATATTCGTCGATCATAGACGGCGCCCGCTCGGGCGGCACGGTGACGCCCTTGAGCTCGGAGTAGCGCACGCGCAGATCGGCAACATCCTCGCCGCCGGCATTGCGCGGGTTCAAGATGTCGATCTGGCCGCCCATTTCCTGCAACGTTAGAAGCAGGCCGGTGCGGGTGGGGTTCATCAGCACGTTCTCGATGACGATGTCCGAACCCGGCACGATCAGTGCCGCGACCAGCGGGAAGCCGGCCGAGGAGGGGTCGCCGGGCACGGCGATGGTCTGCCCCGTCAATTTGCCCTGGCCCTCGATGAAGATGTGGCGCACGCCGCGCTCGTCGGTCTCGACCGAGAGATTGGCGCCAAATCCCCTAAGCATCTTTTCGGTATGATCGCGCGTCATCACCGGTTCGATCACGGTGGTGATGCCGGGCGTGTTGAGGCCTGCCAGCAGCACGGCCGACTTCACCTGCGCCGAGGCCATCGGCACGCGGTAGGTAATGGGTGCGGCGTGTTTCGGCCCATGCAGCGTGATCGGCATGCGGTCGCCCGGCGTCGCCTTCAGCACCTGCACGCCCATCTGGCGCAAGGGTTCGAGCACGCGGCCCATCGGCCGTCCCGACAGCGATGCGTCGCCGATGAAGGTCGTTTCCATGTCGTAAGTGCCGACGAGGCCCATTGTGAGGCGGGAGCCGGTACCGGCATTGCCGAAATCGAGCGGGCCTTCCGGCTGCAGCAGCGCGCCATTGCCGGTGCCGCGGATCACCCACTCGGCGCCGCGCTTCTCGATATGCGCGCCCATCGCCTTCATGGCGGCCGCCGTGCGCATCACATCCTCGCCTTCGAGCAGGCCGGTGACGCGGGTTTCGCCGGAGGCAAGGCCGCCGAACATCATGGAACGGTGCGAAATCGACTTGTCGCCCGGCACGCGAGCGGTGCCGGAAAGGGCGGATGATTTGCGGGCGGTGGCCGGCTTGGCAGCGGCGGCGTGAGACATGGAATTTCCCTGGACGGAATGCCGGCGCACCGGCGCTTTTCATTTGTTGCGGCGGTCTCGTATCACGGCGGGCACGAATGGTCATCCCCATGGTCGTCGCTTGGCGCGAGGCCTTTCAGTGCTTGGTTTTGTGACGCCGGCTTTTCGCTTTGACAGCGCGGTAAACTGTGGTTAAGGGGACCACTCTTTTACTGACGAGGCTTGACGTGGCAAAAAACGAACTTGGCACAAAGCGTGTCGACCCTGAAACGGGCCGAAAATTCTACGACCTGAACAAGGACCCTGTCGTCTCGCCCTATACGGGCAAGACGTATCCGCGTTCCTATTTCGAGGACGGCAAGATCGCCGCCCTCGAAGAGGAAGAGGAAGTGGCCGAGAAGGAAGTGGACGCCGAGGAAGAAGAAGGCGTTGAAGTCGTCTCGCTTGAAGAGGCCGACGAAGACGTCAAGGCCGGCGACGAGCTTCCCGACCTGGGCGACGACGAGGACGATGTCGATCTAGGCGACGATGAGGACGATACTTTCCTTGCCGACGAAGAGGAAGAAGACGACGACGTCGCCGACATGATCGGCGTCGGCGACGACGACGACGAAGTCTAAGAACGCTTCGAACGCATGCATTTAGCGGCGTTCACGGGCTATGACGAAAAAGCGGCCCTCGAAGGCTTGATCTTCAGGGAAGGCGGGGTTAGAAGCCGCCTGCACTAAACGGCGCGGTCCTGAAACCCGCGCCGGACCTCTCGCCGGCAACGGCGACGGCTGACTGCCGGAGTGGGGCCATAGCTCAGTTGGGAGAGCGCTTGAATGGCATTCAAGAGGTCGTCGGTTCGATCCCGATTGGCTCCACCAAACAGTCTCTTTCCGACGCTCGGTTTCGCGGCATTCATGCTTGTCGCCTGCCAGTCGGCGCCTGAACCATCATCGCCGCCCGCACCTCAGCCCATGGAGCCTGCCGCGATCTCTGCTCCTGATGGTGCGGCGGTCCTCGATCCATCCGTGCGGGTTATGCCGCCCGGCGAAGGCGTCCCGGCCAAATATGTCGCGTTTTCCGGCATATGGGGCGGACAGCTGGACGGGATGTATGACGGCAAGCTCGCCGTGCTGACGATTACGCGCGGCGGCAATGTCACCGCCACCTATGCCTGGGGCGATGTCGCCGACAACAAACCGGGCGTGGCCGATGGCGAAGGCAAGATTTTCGGCAACACGTTGAAACTGCGGCGCCTTCCCAATGGCGCGGACGTCAGCGCGGTCATTCAGGCGGACGGAACGCTGGCCGTCACCTATGGGCTTGCCGACCGAACCTATACGGGCACGTTCACCAAGCAATAATCGCGAGAGCTAATCTTCCGGGGGAGCCACGGCTGGCCCCTTCCCCGATCAGCGCAGGCCGAATTCGCGCAGCAGTTCTTCGCGATAGCGCACGAAGCGGCTCTCGCTGCGCTCGCGCGGGCGTGGCAGGTCGATGTCGATCAACCGCGCCGCGCCGCCTTTCTCCTTGGGCAGGATCAGCACCCGGTCGGCAAGATAGATCGCCTCCTCCAGATCGTGGGTGACCATCACCATGGTGACGTTCTCCTCGCTCCAGATGCGCGCCAGTTCCTCCTGCATGCCTATCTTGGTCATGGCGTCCAGCGCCCCCAGCGGCTCGTCGAGCAGAAGGATCTCGGGCTGCACGGTGAGCGCCCGGGCGATGCCGACGCGCTGCGCCATGCCGCCGGAAAGCTGGCTCGGAAAAGCATCGGCGAATTCAGCAAGGCCGACCAGTGCGACGTAGAAGCGGGCGCGTTCCTCGGCTTGTCTCTTGGGAACGCCACGCACTTCGAGGCCGAACGCGACATTGCCGAGCACGCTCAGCCACGGCAGCAGCCGCGGCTCCTGGAAGATCACGGCACGCTCGGCGCCGACGCCATGCACCGGCTGGCCGTCGATCGCGACACCGCCGCTGTCGGCCGCCTCCAGCCCGGCCAGAATACGCAGCAGCGTGGTCTTGCCGGAGCCGCTGGCGCCGACAATGACCAGGCATTCCCCCGAACGAATGTCGAGGTTGAGCGTCCGCAGCACGGCAAGCTGGCGCCCGCCGAGGCTGAAGGATTTGGACAGGTCGCGGATCGAGACCTCCCCGCCGCGGTTGGAACCGGTCATCTTGTCTCTCAGCTATTTCAAAGCTCAGTTGATCTTGGTTTCGCCGGGCCGGTACAGAATGTCGGCGGCTTTCAGCTTGCCCTTGGCCAGACGGCCGTCGCGCTCCAGCACGGCGACCCAGAAGTCGATGTCGCGGTCGGTCGCCTGCGCACCTTCGCGCAGACCAAAGCCGGTCCAGTAGCGGGCGAGATCGCCGTTTTCACCGCGCTTGTCGAGGATAGTGGCCAGCACCTTGCGGGCTTCGTCCGGGTTCTGGCGCGACCAGTCCGAGGCGCGCGCCGACTGTTCGACGAAGTTGCGCGCCGCATCCGGGTTGGCGGCAATGAAGTCGCGCCTGAGTACGACGAAGCCGCCGGCGAGTTCGCCGAGCACCTGCGTGTCGTCGAACACGCCGCGCACGCCGCCATTGGCGACCAGCGCGCCGGCAAAGGTCGCCTGCCAGTAGCCGAGGCCGGCAATGTCGACCTGGCGCGAGCGCAGCGTCTGCTCAAGCTGCGGGCCGGGCACGACAATGAGGTTGGCGGCGGTCGGCGGCAGGCCGACGCTGTGCAGGGCCTCACGCACCGTATAGTCGAGATGAGCGCCGAGCGTATTGACCGAGATGGTCTTGCCGGCAATGTCGGCGATCGATTTGATCGGGCTGTCTTCCAGCACGTAGAAGACGCTCTTCACATCCTTGTTGATGCCGTTGCTCGGATACGCCGCGACGAAGTCGTTGCCGCCCGAGATCGAGTTGATCACCGCTGCGGTGGCGGCCGAGCCGATGTCGACGCTGCCGGAAGACAGCGCAAACAGCGATTCCGGTCCACCCGAGGAATAGCCGACATTCTCCAGCTCGACGCCGAGCCCTTTGAAGTAGCCGAGCTCGTCGGCCAGCTCGTGCGGGGAGATGCTGCCACGGCTGGCGAGGTAGCGGAACTTGACGGCTGCGGCTTGCGCAAAGGCCAGGCGCGGCAGGCCGGCGGCGATGAGGCCGGCGGCAAGCGGCGCGCCGGCAAGCAGCGAACGGCGGGTGATTTTCATGATCGGGTCCTTGTGAGGTAAACGGTGAGGGGCGGACTGCTCAGTTGACAGGATTGCTCCAGCGACAGAGCCGCCGCTGCAGGGTGACCAATGCCTGGTTGGCGATCAGGCCAAGCCCGGCGAGGATGACGATTGCCGCAAACATCAGCGGGATCTGGAAATTGTACTGCGCGTTCATCACCTGGAAGCCGATGCCCTTGTTGGCACCTATCATCTCGGACGCGATCAGCAGCAGCAGCGCCGTGGTGGCGCTCAGCCGCAAGCCGACGAAGATCGACGGCACGGCGCCCGGCAGTACGACGCGGCGAAACACGGTGAGCCGGCTCGCACCATAGACGCGCGCCATTTCAAGCAGCTTGGGATCGACTTCCTTGACGCCGCTGGTGGTATTGAGCAGCAGCGGAAACAGCGTCGCCCAGAAGATGACGAAGATCTTCGAGGTCTCGCCAAGTCCCAAGAGCAGGATGAACACCGGGTAGAGCGCCAGTGCAGAGGTCTGCCGGAACACCTGCAGGATCGGATCGAGCGCGGTTTCGACCGGGCGCACCTGGCCCATGAACAGGCCGAGCGGAATGGCGACGGCCACGGCTGCGGCAAAGGCGATGCCGGCGCGCTGCAGGCTGATGGCGATGTCGCCGAGCAGGCTGCCGCCGGCAAGCCCCTTCCAGAGCGCTTCGACGATCATGTCGATCGGCGGCAGCACCGCCGCGTTGACCCATCCGACGCTGCTCGCCACCTGCCAGAGCGCCAGGAAGCCGGCAAGCACGCCGTAGCGCTTCAGGAAGCGAACAGCAGCCCGGCCGCCGAGGCGCAGAAAGTCGGTGCCGAGCCCGGTTTCGCCACCACTGCGGCGAACCGTGATTTGCCGATCGATGTGCTGCAACGTCATTGCTTCACCCCTTCGATGCCAAGGTCATTCGGCGGCAAGGACGGTCGAGCGGGCGACGGTCCATGGATTTTCCGGGCGCCTGAGGCCGAGATTCTCGCGCAGCGTGCGGCCTTCGTAAGCCGTGCGGAACAGGCCGCGCCGCTGCAGCTCGGGAATGACCAGGTCGACGAAATCGTCGAGCGCGCCGGGCAGCCAGGGCGGCAGGATGTTGAAGCCGTCGGCCGCCTCGCTGGTGAACCATTCCTCCAGCTGATCGGCGACCTGCGTGACGCTGCCGACGATGGTGTAGTGGCCGCGCGCCGTCGCTACCCATTGGTAAAGCTGGCGGATGCTGAAATTGTGCTCGTCGGCAATCTGCCGGATCAGCGCCTGGCGGCTCTTCATGCCTTCGGTTTCCTTGCTCGGCGGCAACGGGCCGTCGAGCGGATAGCCCCTGATGTCGAGCGTCTGGCCGGCAAGACCGTTGAGGAGCGCAACACCGTCCTCGGGCAGGATAAGGTCGTTGAGCTGTTGGTATTTGGCGCGGGCCTCGTCCTCGGTGCGGCCGACGAAGGGCGCGACGCCCGGCATGATCAGCACCTGGTCGGGATCGCGGCCGACTTCAGCCACGCGCGCCTTGATGTCTCGGTAGAATTCCTGCGCCGTCTCGAGCTTCTGATGGGCGGTGAAGATGACCTCGGCCGAGTGCGCGGCAAGCCCGCGTCCGTCTTCCGACTGCCCGGCTTGTACGACAACCGGATGCCCCTGCACCGGGCGCGGCACGTTGAGCGGACCCTTGACGCTGAAATGCTCGCCCTTGTGGTCGATGTCGTGCAATCTGTCCTTGTCGTAGAAACGGCCCGACTGCTTGTCGCGGATGAAGGCGTCATCCTCCCAGCTGTCCCACAGCGCCTTGACCGTCTCGACATGCTCATGCGCCCTGGCATAGCGCTCGGCATGGCTGGGCTGGACGTCGCGGTTGAAATTGCGTGCCGTTTCGTCGCCGGCCGAGGTCACCACGTTCCAGCCGGCGCGGCCGTTCGACAACAGGTCGAGCGAAGCGAATTTGCGCGCCAGCGTGTAAGGCTCCTCATAAGTGGTGGACGCCGTTGCGATGAAGCCGAGATGCGTCGTCAGCGGCGCCAGCGCCGCAAACAGCGTCACCGGCTCGAAGCCGGCGATCTTGGCGTTGCCGCCCTCGCGGGCGCCGAGGCCGACGGTCAGGTTGTCGGCCAGGAAATAGGCGTCGAACAGGCCGCGCTCGGCGGTCAGCGCCAGCTTCTTGTGGAACTCGAAATTGGTGGCGCCGTCGGCCGGCGCATCGGGATGACGCCAGGCGGCGATATGCTGCCCGCCGCCGGGCAGGAAAGCGCCGAGCTTGATCTGCCGCGGCCTGCTATCGGACTTGCTGGCTCGAGTCATTGCAGGCGTCCTTCTGGTCTATGCGGGATGGAATATTGCGTCGCGGATCGTGGTTTCAGGCGGCAAGGACGACGCTGTAGGGCACGCCGGCCACCCGGCATGCCTCGGCGACCGCCTGCCGGGCTCGCGCCTTGACTGCCTCTGACACCAGCACGCCATCTGCAAAGTCCTTGTCCGAGGCGTAGATCGCGGTCGGCAGGGTCTGCGCCTCGAAGAAGCCGAACAACGGCCGCAACTGGTGTTCGACGACAAGCGAATGACGCTCGCCGCCGCCCGTTGCCGCCAGGATGATCGGCTTGCCGCGCAGCGACGACGGGTCGAGCAGGTCGAAGAAGTGCTTGAACAGCCCGGTGTAGCTGCCCTTGAAGGTCGGGGAGCCGACCACCAGCACGTCGGCGCCGAGCAGCTGCTCGATAATACCCCGCGCCGCCGGATCGAGATCGCCAAGCTGTCTTGCAGGCGCAAAGGACGGGCCGAGATCCTCGATGTCGAAAACGCTCAAAGCCGAGCCGGCCCGGCTCGCCACCTCACCGGCGATGTGGCTGACGAATGCCTTCGTCTTGGACGGACGGGTCAGGTTGCCGGACAACCCCACCACCAACTTTTTTGACATCCGAGGCTCCTTCTCGCAGACGCACTATCCGCATTAAGCCTACAGATTTTGTAGAATTAAATGAGCGAGAAGATTTCAAAACCGGGCTCTGAAACGAATGGAGTTTGCGGTACATCGCCTTTGGTTGGTTCATTTGGCCCCAAAAGCGCCGCGGCAGATGCTGACGCGGTCGCGCAAGGCATCGCCGGGGACCATGGCCTTGGTCCTTTGCGCACCGATGGGTATCGTTGCGAAACCGTCAAGGGCCGGCGGCATTGACACTGCGTTGTGTGAGTGTCGATTGAACCCGATCGCGTGGGCGACGAAGTAGGCAACTGGAATCAAAGAACAGGATGCGCGCATGAAAAAGATCGGCTTTCTTTCCTTCGGCCATTGGTCGCCCTCGTCGCAATCGCAGACGCGCTCGGCGTCCGACGCGCTGCTGCAGTCGATCGACATGGCCGTCGCCGCCGAGGAGCTGGGCGCGGACGGCGCCTATTTCCGCGTCCATCATTTTGCCCGCCAGCTCGCTTCGCCGTTTCCGCTTCTGGCCGCGGTCGGCGCCCGCACCAGCCGCATCGAGATCGGCACCGCCGTCATCGACATGCGCTATGAGAATCCGCTGTATATGGCCGAGGATGCGGGTGCTGCCGACCTGATCGCCGGTGGCCGGCTGCAGCTTGGCATCAGCCGCGGTTCGCCGGAGCAGGTGATCGACGGCTGGCGCTACTTCGGCTACGTGCCGCAGGACGGCAAAAGCGATGCCGACATGGCGCGCAACCATGCCGAGGTGTTTCTGGACGTGCTGCGCGGCGAAGGTTTCGCGCAACCCAATCCGCGGCCGATGTTCCCCAATCCTCCGGGAATGCTGCGGCTCGAGCCGTTCTCGGCCGGCCTGCGCGATCGGATCTGGTGGGGCGCCGCTACCAACGCCACCGCCGAATGGGCGGGCAAGCTCGGCATGAACCTGCAAAGTTCGACGCTGAAGTTCGATGAGGGCGGCCAGCCGCTCCACATCCAGCAGGCCGAACAGATCCGCGCCTATCGCGCGGCGTGGAAGGCGGCCGGCCACACACGCGAGCCGCGCGTGTCGGTCAGCCGCAGCATCTTTGCGCTGGTGAACGACCGCGACCGCGCCTATTTCGGCGGCGGCAGCAGCGAAGATCATTTCGGCTATATCGAGCCTGAGAAGCTTGCCGTCTTCGGCCGCTCCTATGCCGCGGAGCCCGATGTGCTGATCGATCAGCTGAAAGAGGACGAAGCGATCGCCGAGGCCGACACGCTGCTTCTGACCGTCCCCAACCAGCTTGGCGTCGAGTACAACGCCCACGTCATCGAGGCGATCCTGAAGCACGTCGCGCCGGCTCTGGGCTGGCGCTGACAAGAGGCGCCAGCCGCCCGGCAAACAAAGAGATAGACCGTTTCGCCGGCAAACGTCGAAACGCTCTAAGGGACGAGGCGGCTAGGCATCCGCCTTGAAGGTCTGCTTCTGCTGGCCGAGCCCCTCGATGCCCAGTTCCACCACATCGCCGGGCTTCAGGAACACCGGCGGCTTCATGCCGAGACCGACGCCGGGCGGGGTGCCGGTGGAGATGATGTCGCCAGGATGCAGCGACATGAACTGGCTGAGATAGGAAACGAGATAGGCGACGCCGTAGACCATGGTCCTGGTCGAGCCGTTCTGCATCGTCTTGCCGTTGACCGTCAGCCACATTTTGAGGTTCTGCGGATCGGCAACCTCGTCCTTGGTGACAAGCCACGGCCCGGTCGGACCGAACGTGTCGCAGCTCTTGCCCTTGGTCCACTGGCCCTGGCGCTCGGCCTGGAAGGCTCGCTCGGACACGTCATGGGCAACGGCATAGCCGGCGACATAATCCAGCGCATCGGCCTCGCTGACATATTTGGCTTTTCTGCCGATGACCACGGCGAGTTCAACCTCCCAGTCGGTCTTTTCCGAACCGCGCGGGATCAGCACATCATCGTCGGGGCCGACAATGGCCGAGCTCGCCTTCATGAAGATGATCGGCTCCGGCGGCACGGTGGCGCCGGTTTCGGCGGCATGGTCGGAATAATTCAGGCCGATGCAGATGAACTTGCCCGTGCCTGCGACGCAGGCGCCGAGGCGCGGCTTGCCGGAAACCGCCGGCAGCGAGTTCGGATCGAGCTTCGACAATGTCTCGAGCGACGCCGGATCGAGCGCCTTGCCGGCAATGTCGGTGACATGACCCGAAAGATCGCGGATCGTTCCATCCGCATCGAGCAGGCCGGGGCGTTCGCTCCCTATCTCGCCATAGCGCAGCAGTTTCATCTTGCTCTCCAAATTGCGGCCCAAGGCCGTTTTCAACTCACTCTGCCAAAGCGACGAGGACTGGCCGACTCTGGCTAACGGATCCGACCTGGGGCAAGCCGGACTTTAGGACTGGTCGACCCGGAACCTGCGTATCGAGACTATGCTCAGATCGACCAGCCGCCGTCGATATTATAGGCTTGGCCTGAGGTGTACGTGGCGCCGGCGAGGTAGACGGCAAGGTCGGCGATTTCCTCGGGCGTGCCGAGACGGCCCATCGGCTGGCGGGCAATGAAGGCTGCGCGGGCCGCCTCGTAATCGCCCTGCGCATGCATGCGGTCCTGTAGCGACGGGCTCTCGACGGTGCCGGGGCAGATGGCGTTGCAGCGAATGCCCTTGGCGACATAGTCCGCGGCAATCGCCTTGGTGAGACCGATCACGGCCGCCTTGGTGACGCCGTAGGCGAAGCGGTTGGGCACACCCTTGCCGGCGCCGGCGACGGACGACATGTTGATGATCGTGCCATCGCCGCGCTCCAGCATGCCGGGCAGTGCGGCCCGAATGGTGCGGATCATGGCGCGGACATTGAGGTTGAAGGCGAAATCGAGATCGGCGTCCTTCATCTCGAGGATGGACCCGGAATGGACGAAGCCGGCGCAGTTGAACAGCACGTCGACGCGGCCGATTTCGGCGAAGCCGGATGCCACCGCATCGTCGTTGAGAACGTCGAGCTTGCGGGTCTTGATGCCGGAGGTCTTGGCGAGTTCGGCCAGCAGCGCCTCGTTGATGTCGGTGGCGTGCACGATGGCACCTGCCTTGGCGAAGGCCAATGCGCTCGCTCTGCCGATGCCTTGTGCCGCCGCGGTGACGACAACGACCTTGCCTGCTAGATCCGCCATGCGTTTCTCCTCGCCCTCTTTGGCCACTGCTCGGCCCGATTTACTGCCGGCTGACTGGGGCGTCCCGTGCCAGACAGGCGCGACTATGCGGCCCTGCACAATCCATCAGTCCATAACAAATGTTTTTTCTGGTTAAAGAACACATGTCCAAGCGTCAAGCCCGAACGCGATCACCTTCGCGACGGCTGATGTAATGCACATCGCTTGCTCTGATGCAACAACATGTATGACAACCGGACAACGAGTCACGCTGCCATGGTTCACTCAAGCACAGCGCGCTTCAGGCGGCATTAGTCGCCGTATGGCACCCAGACGTTCTTCACTTCGACGGCGCGGCGCAGCAGGGCATCGCCGGCGGCCTCGTCGGACGCCCAGTCGAGGCTGCTGCCGTTGCCGGTCCAGACGCGCTTGAGATTGCCGACGGAATCGGCCTCCGCCTTGGCGCAAGTGTCGGCATCGGCAAACAGCCAGAGCCCGTCGACATCGTCATGCTTGGCCAGCACGCCGGCAAGCTCCGCCGTGCTGCCGGTGACGATGTTGATGGCGCCTGCCGGAACGTCGGAATATTCGATCACCTGGTAGAGATCGGTGGCAAGCAGCGGGTATTTTTCCGACGGCACGGCCACTACCGTGTTGCCCATGGCAAGCGCAGGTGCGATCAGGGAGATCAAGCCGAGCAGCGGCGCGCTGTCCGGGGCGACGATGCCGACGACGCCGACCGGCTCGTGCAAAGCGAGCGTGACGGCGCGGGCCGGTGGCTGATGCACCCTGCCCTCATACTTGTCGGCAAGGCCGGCATAGAGGAACAGGCGCTCGATCGATTGTTCCACTTCCTCCCGCGCGGCCTTGGCGTTGGCGCCGGTCAGTTCGGTCAAGCGTGCGCTAAACTCGCCGGCACGGCCGGACAGATTTTCGGCGAGATAATATAGCACCTGGGAGCGATTGTAGGCGGTCGCCTCCGGCCACGCTTTGCAGGCGCGGGCGGCGGCAACGGCGTCGCGGATGTCCTTGCGGCTGCCGAGACCGACTTCGCCGGCCAGCTTGCCCCTGGCAGTGGCGACATAAACCGAGTAATTTCCATCGGGACGCACCTGCTTGCCGCCAATGAACAGCTTGGCCGTGCGGTCGATGGCGCCGCCATCCGATTGCTCGACGGGCTGCGCCGAAGACGCCGTCGGCTTGATCACCGGGCCGAGCGGCAGTTTTGCCGAGAGATATTCGAACATGCCCTCGCGCCCGCCCTCGCGGCCAAAGCCGCTTTCGCGATAGCCGCCGAAGCCGCAGGCGGCGTCGAACATGTTGGTGCCGTTCACCCAGACGACGCCGGCCTTCAATTGCGGAGCGACATGCAGCGCGAGGTTGATGTTTTCGCTCCACACCGAGGCGGCCAGCCCATAGCGCGTGTTGTTGGCAAGCTCGATCGCTTCCTCGGTGTTGCGGAAGGTCATGGTGGCCAGAACCGGACCGAACACCTCTTCCTGCGCCAGTATGTTTGCCGGCGAAACACCGGTGGCGAGCGTCGGCAGGTGGTAGTAGCCGGAAGACGGCAGCACCGCATCGGGCTGCCAGCAGACGGCGCCCTGCCTGGCGCCTTCGGCGACCAGACCCTTGACGCGGTCGAGCTGCGTGGCGTCGACCAGCGGGCCGACATCGGTGTTCTTGTCGAGCGGGCTGCCGACGCGAAGCCGGCTCATCCTGACCTTGACCTTGGCGATCAAGGCATCGGCAATGCCTTCCTGCACCAGAAGCCGTGACCCGGCGCAGCAGACCTGGCCCTGGTTGAACCAGATGCCGTCGACCAGTCCTTCGACGGCGCTGTCGAGATCGGCGTCCTCGAAGACGATGAAGGCCGATTTGCCGCCAAGCTCCAATGACAGCTTCTTGCCCGATCCAGCCGTGGCTTTCCTGATGATCTTGCCGACCTCCGAAGAGCCGGTGAAGGCGATCTTCTGGATGCCGGGATGGTTGACGATGGCGACGCCCGCTTCCGGCCCGCCCTGGACGATGTTGACGACGCCCTTGGGCACGCCGGCACGCTCGCAGATCTCGGCAAACAGGATGGCGGTGAGCGGCGTGAACTCGGCCGGCTTCAGCACCACCGTGCAGCCGGCGGCGAGCGCCGGCGCAATCTTCCATGCCAGCATCAGCAGCGGGAAATTCCATGGGATGATCTGGCCGACGACGCCGACACCCTTGTGGCCTGGGAAATCCTTGTCCAGCGCCTGTGCCCAGCCGGCATGATGGATGAAATGGCGGATGGCCAGCGGCACGTCGATGTCGCGGCTTTCGCGGATCGGCTTGCCGTTGTCGATTGACTCAAGCACTGCGAACAGGCGCTGATGACGCTGCATCGCGCGGCCAATGGCGTAAAGCACTTTTGCGCGCTGGTAGCCCGAGGATGCCGACCATTTCGGTAAGGCCTTGGTGGCTGCGGCGACGGCTGCGTCGATATCGGCGGCGCCGGCATCGGAGATCTTGGCCAGCAGCTTGCCGGAGGAGGGTTCGCTGGTCTCGAAAGTCTTGCCGCTGGCGGCCGCCTTCCAGCCGCCATCGATGAACAGCGCCTTGCCGAAATCGCGTCCGGCAAGCCAGGCATCGGCCTCGGTGCGGGCTTCCGGCGCCGGGCCGTATTCCATGGCGTGATAGCGTTCGAGAATGTTCATGACGCGCTCCAGATAATCGTCTTGGCAGGCGCTCTGTGGCGCCCCCCTCTGTCCTGCCGGACATCTCCCCCACAAGGAGGGAGATTAGCCTTCGCGCCTGTCGGCTCTGAAACGTCGACAATTGGCGAAATCGCCGACGTTAGCCAATCTCCCCCCAAGTGGGGGAGATGTCCGGCAGGACAGAGGGGGGCGCGAAGGAACTCGACGTTCAAGGCCTTCTCCGCCTCACGCCATCGCATGGCGGTGGTTGGCCGAATAATGCCCGGTCAGATGATGCTCGAGCTGGCGCTCGATATCGGTCAGCAGGCTCGAGGCGCCGAAGCGGAACAGGTCTGGCTCCAGCCATGGCCGGCCGAGGTCCTCCTTCATCAGCACCAGCCAGTCGAGCGAAGCCTTGGCTGTAGAGATGCCGCCGGCCGGCTTGAAGCCGATGAGAAAGCCGGTCTCCTCGAAATAGGCTCGGATGGCGCGCACCATGGCAAGGCCGACGGGCAGCGTGGCGTTGACGCTTTCCTTGCCGGTCGAGGTCTTGATGAAGTCGGCGCCGGCCATCATCGCCACCATCGAGGCCAGCATGACATTGCGCAGCGTGGCGAGGTCGCCAGTGCCGAGAATGACCTTGAGATGCGCATCGCCGCAGGCTTCGCGCATCGAGACGATCTCGTTGTAGAGCTCCTGCCACTTGGCGCCGAAGACCAGGCCGCGCGGGATGACGACGTCGATCTCGTCGGCGCCGTCGCGCACCGATGCCTCGATCTCCTGCAGGCGGGTCGACAGCGGCGCAAGGCCGTGCGGGAAAGCGGTGGAGACGGCGGCGACATGGATGCCGGTGCCGCGCACGGCATCAACAGCCGTCGCGACGAATGGATGATAGACGCAGACCGCCGCCGGGCGGATTTTTTCGCCCTCGATGCCAAGCCCCTCGACGATGTCGCGGCGGAACGGGTTGATCGCCTTGGCGCACAGGCGGCGGACGCGCTCTTCGGTGTCGTTGGAATTCAGCGTCGTCAAATCCATGCAGGAGACCGCGCGCAGCAGCCATGCCGCCTGGTTGTCAGCCTTGATCGAGCGCCGCTTTGTGAGGCTGGCGACCCTGCGTTCCAGCGCCGAGCGGTTGACCGAGCGAACCGATTCCATGAAGCCGAGATCGAGCCGCATGCCGGTGTTGCGGGCAATACCGTGGCTTTGCGGCACGGGCGTGTTGGCGGCCGCACGTGCCGCCAGCGGCGTGACCTTGGACGCGCCGAGATCGGCTTCGCGGATTGTGCTGCTCATCTCCTGCCCTTTCGCTCGACGATTTTACGTCGTGGTGCGTGTCGTTGCTCCCGGACTTGGGCGACACACACCGAAGATAGCCCGTGAATCGATGCTTCACGAGTCCTTCAAGGGCTCATAACGGAAAAAGGCGGCAAAAGCAGCTGAATTTTGACCACATGGTCAAAACGTCAATTCAAGACGTGGCGCCGAGGCGCCGGCTGATGTCAGCCGACGAAAGCGCGCTCGACGACGAAGGTCGAGGGATGGCTGAGCGAGCCCTCATGGAAGCCGAGGCTTTCGGCCATTTCCTTGACGTCCTTCAGCATATGCATCGAGCCGCAGATCATAATGCGATCCGTCTCCGGATTGAGCTTCTCGATGCCGAGGTCGTCGTAGAATTTGCCGGAGCCGATCAGCGCGGTGATGCGGCCCATGCGCGCCGACTCTTCGCGGGTCGTCGAATTGTAGAGGGTGACGCGGCCGCCGGTCAGTTCGCCGATCAGGGGATCGTTCTCGAGCGCGGCCACCAGTTCCTGGCCATAGGTCAGTTCGGCATTGTCGCGGCAGGTGTGGGTCAGGATGACCTGATCGAATTTTTCGTAGGTATCGGGGTCGCGCAGAAGGCTGGCGAAGGGCGCAATGCCGGTGCCGGTCGAGATCATGAACAGGCGCTTTGCCGGGGTCAGCGCGTCGACAACCAGCGTGCCGGTCGACTTCTGGCGCATGATGACGGTGTCGCCGACCTGGATCTTCTGCAGTTCGGAGGTCAGCGGACCATCCGGCACCTTGATCGAGAAGAATTCCAGCTCCTCGTCCCAGGCCGGGCTGGCGACCGAATAGGCGCGGTACACCGGCTTTTCGGCATTGGGCAGACCGATCATGACGAACTCGCCGGAGCGGAAGCGCAACGACTGCGGACGGGTGATGCGGAACGAGAACAGGCGGTCGGTGTAATGCTTCACCGAGACGACGGTTTCGGCATAGACATTGGCCGGAATCGGAAACTGCAGCGGACGGGCGCCGGCTGTGTTGAGTGCGGATGTGGTGTTCATCAAATCCAACTCTGTCTTGCCCGCGCCTGTGCGGGCGCCAAACCGTTTCCTGCGCGCCCAGACCATTCAGGTCCCGGCGAGCCGTTCACACACTCCAAAGCAGTGAGCTCTTGTGTCCCAAATTTATTAGTATACAAACGATATTTGTGTCAAGATACCACGCTAAAACAGCTTTCCAAACTGCGGCATATTCGTAGTTCCGCCATTTCGGATTTCGACAATGAAAGAGAATTTTTCGGTGCAACAACCGGATTCCCTGGGTCACGTCGTTGCCGGCATCGATGTTGGCGGAACCTTCACCGACCTCATTTTGATCGACGGAAATGACGGCGGAAAGGTGCATATCGCCAAGACGCCGACGACGGTCGACAACCAGGCGTTCGGCGTGGTTTCAGCGCTGGGCGCCACCGGCTTTGCCATAGACGGCATCGACCTCATCGTGCATGGCACGACCACCACCACCAATGCAGTTCTGGAACGCCGGCTGGCGAAAACCGGCATGATCACCACACGCGGTTTTCGCGACGTGATCGAGTTGGGACGGCGGACCCGACCGCAGCCCTATGGCATGACAGGCACCTTCGTTCCGATCATCCCGCGCGATCTCAGGCTCGAAGTCTCGGAGCGCGTCGAAGCATCCGGCGCGGTGCGCACGCCGCTCGACGAGGCCGAGATGCGCGACGCCGTGAAGACGCTGATCGCGGCCGGCTGCGAGTCCCTCGTCATCCATTTCCTGCATTCCTACGCCAACCCTGGACATGAGCGGCGCGCGGCCGAAATCGCCGCCGAGCTTTGGCCGAACGGCTACATCACGACTGGCCATGCGCTGCTGTCGGAAGCCCGCGAATTCGAGCGCGGCGTTACCGCCGCGGTCAACGCCTCGGTGCAGCCGATCCTCGAGCGTTATGTCGAGCGGCTGCGCAAGGAATTGGCCGCCAAGGGCTATGCCCGCGACTTCCTGATCATGAACGGCAATGGCGGCATGATCTCGGCCCGTTTCGTCACGCGCGAGTCGGCCAAGACCGTGATGTCCGGCCCGGCCTCCGGCGTCATCGCCGCCGCCTATACGGGCAAGCGCGCCGGCTTTGAAAACCTCGTCACCTACGATATGGGCGGCACCTCGACCGATGTGGCGCTGATCCGCAACGCCGAGCCGGCGGTCTCCAACGAGATCGAGATCGAATATGCGATGCCGATCCATGTGCCGATGGTGGCGGTGCATACGGTCGGCGCCGGCGGCGGCTCGATCGCGCGCGTTGATGCGGCCGGCCTGATCCAGATCGGCCCGGAAAGTGCCGGCGCCAATCCCGGTCCGATCTGCTACGGCCGCGGCGGCTTGGAGCCGACCATCACCGATGCCAATCTGGTGCTGGGACGGCTGGCGCCGAAAAAACTGCTGGCGGTCGAAAATCCAGTCACCGTCGAGCGCGTCACCGGCATTTTCGAGAACAGAATAGGCAAGGCCACCGGCCTCTCCGGCGTCGAGGCGGCGGGTGCAATCCTGCGGCTCGGCAACATGAAAATGGCCGGCGCCATCCGCATGGTCNCTCGGTGTCGCGCGGCCATGATCCGCGCGATTTCGCGCTGTTCGCCTTCGGTGGCGCCGGGCCGCTGCATGCCTCCGCCCTGGCGCGCGAACTCGGCCTGCCCCGCGTGCTGGTGCCGGCGCGTCCGGGCATCACCAATGCGCTCGGCTGCGTCGTGGCCGATCTGCGTCACGACTTCGTCAACACGATCAACCAGCCGGTCGCCGTGCTCGATGAAGCCAGGCTTCGCGAGGTGCTGGAACGTCACCGCGGGGAAGGCGAGGAACTGATCGGCAAGGAAGCGGTGAAGCCGGAAACGATCCGCGTCACCCATTCCGCCGACATGCAGTTCGTCGGCCAGACCCACATCATCAACGTGGCGCTGCCGTCGTCGTCGGTGACAAGGCAGGAGTTGCAGGCGCTGTTCGAAAAAGCCTATTTCGCCCGCTTCAAGGTCGAACTGCCGGAGATCCGCGCCAATCTGGTCAACCTCAACACGTCGGTGACGGGCGTGCGGCCGGCGATCGACCTGTCACGGCTGATCGACCCGGCCGGGCGCGCTGGGACACTTGACGAGGCGCGGCGCGAAATCAGGCCGGTCTGGTATGCCGGACGCTGGCACGATACGCCCATATACGCACGCGAAAAATTGCCGCTCGATGCCGTTATCCAAGGGCCGGCGATCCTCGAACAGATGGACGCCACCACCGTGCTCGAACCCGGCGACCGTGCACGTTCTGACGCCGACGGCAACATCATCATCCACATTGGCGAGGCCTGAGATGCAAAAGCTCGACGCCATCACGCTTTCGGTCCTGCAGGCAGCCTTGCAGCAGGTCTGCGACGAGATGGATCTCACTTTCTCCCGCGCTGCCTTCTCGCCTGTCATCGCCGAGGCCAATGACCGCTCCGACGGCATCTACTCGGCCGTCGATGGTTCGTTGATCGCACAAGGCAGCCAGGGCCTGCCGGTGTTCGTCGGCGTCATGCAGTATTCGACCAGGACGGTGATCGAGATGATCGCCGACGGCCGCTGCCTGCCACCTGAGCCGGGCGACATCTATATCGTCAACGATCCCTATCTCGGCGGCACTCATCTGATGGATGTGCGCTTCGCCATGCCGGTCTACCGCGACGGCAAGATATTTTGCTGGCTATCGAATACCGGCCACTGGCCCGATATCGGTGGCTCGGTGCCGGGCGGCTTCTCCGCTTCCGCGACCGCCGTCGAGCAGGAAGGCCTGCGGCTGCCGCCGGTCAAGCTGTTCAAGAAGGGCGTGCTGGACACGGAAATCTACGCCATCATCTGCTCCAACATCCGCGTCGCCGATCAGCG
Organism: Mesorhizobium sp. LNJC405B00; assembly: GCF_000502615.1. Taxonomy (NCBI): domain Bacteria; kingdom Pseudomonadati; phylum Pseudomonadota; class Alphaproteobacteria; order Hyphomicrobiales; family Phyllobacteriaceae; genus Mesorhizobium; species Mesorhizobium sp. LNJC405B00. The sequence goes on from NZ_AYWC01000005.1 coordinate 299,886, forward strand.
CATCGGCGATATAAGAGCGCAGGCCGCAGCACTGCTGATCGGTCAGGACCGGCTCAATGGAATCCTCGATCGTTACGGCGACGAAACTGTCGTCGGGGCGATCGCCGAACTGCGTCGCCGCGCCGCCGAGCAGATGCGCGCCAACATCTCCGCCATTCCCGACGGCACATACAGTTCGAAGGCCTTTGTCGACTCGGACGGCGTGGTCAACGAACCGCTGACCATCGCGCTCGCCGTCGAGAAGCAGGGCGACACGCTGACCTTCGATTTTACCGGCTCGTCAAAACCATGCGCGGGGCCGATGAACAGCGTGCTGGCGACGACATTGTCGTCGGTCTATCTCGCCATGCGCCATATTTTTCCTGATGTGCCGATCAGCGCCGGCGCCTTCGAGCCCCTGATCGTCAAGCGGCCGGAAGGCACCTTCCTCGACGCCAAATACCCGCGGCCGGTCTCGGGCTGCGCGGCTGAAGTCTCGCAGCGCATCGCCGAGGCGGTGTTCGCCGCGATGGTGCAGGCGCTGCCGGACAAGGTGACGGCCGCGCCCGCCGGCTCCAGCGGCAATTTCGCGCTGGGCGGCAACGATCCGGCGCGCGGCCGCGACTATGTGATGTATCAGATCTCCGGCGGCGGCTATGGCGGCAATTCAGGCCATGACGGGCTGACCAATGGCTGCTCGACCATCGGCATTTCCAAATCACCGCCGGTCGAGATCATGGAGCAGGCGTTTCCTGTGCTCTACCGCCACTATGCCTTGCGCGAAGGCTCGGGCGGCGCCGGCAAGCAGCGCGGCGGCTTCGGCCTCGCCTATGAGGTCGAGATATTGCGAGGAGAGGCGCGCGCGTCCTTCGTCATGGACCATGGCCGTTTCGGCCCGCAAGGCGCGCTCGGCGGCAAGGACGGCGCGGTGAACACGGTGACCGTGTTCCGCGACGGCGAGGCACATGTGCCGCCGCATCTGTCCAAGGAGCAGGACATCGCGCTCAAGGCCGGCGACCGCGTGCGCGTCGGCACGCCGGGCGGTGGCGGCTATGGCGATCCGCGTCAGCGCGACCCGAAACTGGTCGCCGAAGACATCAGGCTTGGTTACTACACCGATGAACAAGCCAAAGAGCTGTTCGGAACCTGACAGCCGACAGGCCCGAGCCGCGTCAGGTCTGCAGCTTGGCCTTCAGCGCATCGGCGAATTTCTGCGCGATCTTCTTGAAGCCGGCGGGATCGGGATGCAGTTCGTTGGCCCAGTCGGCCACCTTCAACGTTCCCTGCGTGTCGGCCAGATGGAAATTGTTGTTGGGATCGTCGGCCAGGCGCTTCACCACATCGCGGAACGCCGCCAGCGCGTCGTGAACGATGACCGTGCCCTTGGCGACCGTCCAGTTGCAGAAATCGAGCGACGGTTTCAGCCACGGGCCGACACAGGACGGATGCGCTCCGTTCGGGATCGGAAAATCATAGCAATGGCCAAAGATCGGCACGCCTGGCGCGACGCGGTCGCGCAGCGCGAACAAATCGAGATAGCAGGCCTCGACCATGCCGAGCGCCTTGGTGAAGCGGTTCTTGTTCAGCCCGGGGGCGTGGCCGTCATTGAAGTCGAGGAAGATGCAGAACTGGTCGCCGGCAATGTCGTTGCCACCGGCAGAGAACAGGATGGCATCGGGCTTGCCGTCCAGCCAGTTGGCTTTGTTGCGCAGGGCGGCGATCATGCGCTGCTGCTTGGGCAGCGACATCTCGTCGGTCGCCGCATCGCCATGATGGGCAAGGTTGAGGATGGTCGGCGGCATCGAGCCGATGCGTCGCAGCTGCGCGATCACGTCGGTGTCGACGAACGGAAAGCCGTTACCGGTGAGCGGATAGTCGAACCAGGAATCGCCCTGCGCCAGCATCACCAGCGGCCGGTTGGCGACGGCCGCCTCGAGATTGCCGGCGCTTTCCCTTGCGGTTTCGAGCCGCTCGATGTTGGCTTGGTGAACCCTGATGCGCTTGGCGATGTCGTCGTCGATGCGCCGTTGCGCGGCTTCCTGCACGAATTCCTGCTGGTCCATCCCCAGGTCCCTCCCACGACCGTCTACTTCCAGCTGAGCATGCGCCCATGTCCATGATCGGTCTGTAATTTAGATCACAGTAAGATTCCTGGGGAAGGACGGCTTGCCGCGCCGTGATCGCCGCAGAGCATGTCGTTTCCGTCTCCGTGGAGTCTGCAAAAGACCATAGACTTCTATCCTTGTTTTCGCGCAATTCCGGACGGGAAACCGCCAACACCTTCCCTGGAATTGCTTAGTCAACGGAGATCAGGAACATGCGTCTTTTCGGTCGTTTCGTGCTTGCCGCGTCCGCCGCCGTGCTGCTTGGGACCGGTGCTGCCTCTGCCGAGAAACTCAGGATCGGCACCGAGGGCGCCTATCCGCCCTTCAACTATGCCAATTCGGACGGCACGCTGGGCGGCTTCGACATCGACCTCGGCAATGCGCTGTGCGCCGAGATGAAGGCCGAGTGCGAATTCTCCGTACAGGATTTCGATGGTTCCATTCCGGCGCTGCAGGCCGGCAAGTTCGACGCCATCATCAACATCACCATCACGCCGGAACGGGCCGAGAAGGTCGAGTTCACCCACAAATATTACCAGACGCCGCCGGCCATCGCCGTGCCGAAGGATTCGACCATCGTCGGCACATCGCCGGACGATCTGAAGGGCAAGGTGCTGGGCGTGCAGAGCGCAACCATCCACCAGAATTTCGCCGAGCAGAAATACTCCGGCTCGACCGTGAAAGCGTATCCGACCGGCGACGACGCCCGCACCGACATGGCCAATGGCCGGCTCGACGCGATGATGGATGGCTCGATCATCCTGACCGAATGGCTGAAGAAGCCCGATGGCGCCTGCTGCAAATTGCTCGGCACGCTGACCGCCGATCCGGCCATTCATGGACCCGGCGTCGGCATCGCCCTGCAAAAGGGCAACAAGGAACTGGCCGACAAGTTCAATGCCGCCATCGACGCCCTGCGTGCCAGCGGCAAGTACAAGGAAATCAACGACAAATACTTCTCGTTCGACGTATACGGAAGTTAACCCCTTCACCGCTCCTACCTCGGCAGCGCCATCAGGCGCTGCCGTTTTCATGAGATGACGGAGAAGTTTCTTGGTTGAGCGGCGCTCCCCTTTCTACACCAGCATCGTTGGCCTCGGCGCCACGATGGGCCGGGTCGGCGGCGACTTCGTCTCGGCCAAAACTTATTCCGGCATCGCCGACGAGCATCTGAACACGCGCAAGAAAGTCGGCGTGCAGGATCTCAGCACCATGGGCAAGATGGACATCAAGGGGCCGGAAGCGGAGGCGCTGGTCAACCACGTTATCGTCAACGATGCGGCCGCGATGAGCCCCGGCCAGGTGCGCTATTCCACCGTCTGCCGCGACGATGGCGGCATCATGGACGACCTCACCGTGTTCCGGCTGGGATCGGAGCATTTCATGCTGGTGACCGGTTCGGTCAACCGGCTGAAGATGCTGCCCTGGCTGCAGCATCATGCTGAAGCGCGAAAGGCCTATGTCACCGACATCACCGCGGCCGTCGCCTTCCCGACCATACAGGGGCCGCGCTCACGCGAGCTGCTGAAAGCACTGGTTTCGGATGCCGATCTCGATGAGTTGAAACGCTGGGCGTTCACTTCAGGGCGCGTCGGCGAGACCAAAGTCCTGATCTCACGCACCGGGGTGACCGGCGAGCTCGGCTTCGAACTGTTCGTGCCGGCGGACGAGGCGACTTCCGTCTGGGACGCGCTGATGCGGACCGGCGGCGATTTCGGCTTGAAGCCATACGGCGTGCTGGCCATGTTCACGCTCGGGCTGGAAAAGGCCTATCCGGCGCATGGCATCGACATGGACGAGAGCCGTACGCCCTTCCATGTCGGGCTCGATCGCTGGATCAAGTTCGACAAGGGCGAGTTCATCGGCCGCGAGGCATTGCTCAAAATTCGCGACAAGGGGCTCGACGAACGCTGGACCGGGCTGATTCTCGACGGTGACAAGCCGGCCGCGACGGATGCCAGGGTTTTCGCCGACGGCGAGGATGCCGGCGTCGTCACCTACAGCGATCACGGCTATTCCTTAGGCAAAGTTCTGGCGACGGCGCATTTGCGGCTGCCGTTCACCGCCATCGGGACCGAACTCAGCATCGACATTGACGGCAAGCCGACCCGCGCGGTGGTGGCGCCGATGCCATTCTTCGATCCTGAAGGCGCGAGGCTGCGCGCCTGATTGCTCAGGCCAACTTTGCCAGCAGCCGCATAAAGGTGGCCGCTTCCTTGGCGGTCAGCGGCGCCAGCGTTTCCTGGGTGATGGCGCGGGCCAACGGGATCAGCCGTTCGATCGCCTCGCGTCCCTCTGGCGTGAGGTTGACCAGCAGCCGCCTCTTGTCGACCTCGTGCTTGGTCAGGTCTACCAGGCCTCGCGCCTTCAGCCGGTCGATGACGCCCTTGACCGTCGCCGCATCCATGGCGATCAGCGTGCCCAACTGGTTCTGCGAGGTCTCGCCGACATCGTGCAGCTTGGCAAGTGCAGCGAATTGCGGCGGCGTCAGGTCGCTGATCTGGGCGGCAAAGATCGAGACATGGCGCTGATGCGCCTTGCGCAGGATGAAGCCGACCTGCTCCTGCAGGCGGTAGTCATGTTCGTCGGGCTCTTCGGCCTCGACCAGTTTCAGCAGATTGTCCCCGCCGCTCATCGCAAGCCATCCCAGACCTTGATGTCGCCTGCAGCCAGGCCGCCCATGCGGTCATGCACGCGCGGACCGCAGCTCATGGCGAGGCAAAACAGGATTTCGTCGGCACGCGGCCCGTCGCTGAGGCCGACCTCCATGGCGTCGAAATGGCTGCGGACATAGGCGGCGTTGGTGTGGCCGAGCGGCACGTCAAGCCGCGAGCCGAAGGCGCCGACCTTGGTTGCCGACGGCACGATCGCCTTGGCGTCGCCCAGCCGCTCGCGCATGGCGTAACCGCCCGGCACATGCCACAGCGCGCCGTGCTCCAGCTCCCCCGACGAACCGACGATGGTGCCCTTGCCGTAGGCGTCGATCTGCTTGATGTCGCCGCCAAATGCGGCAATGAGCTTGTCGGTGAGCAGCAGGCCGAGCGGCTTCAGATCGTCCATGGCGCTCTGCAGTTCTTCGACGTAGCGGCCGGCGAACGGGTTCTTCACCAGGGCCACGGCTGCAGCGCGGCGGCGCGGCGCAGCTGCGACCGGCCCGCCATCGTGAAAGATCTCTTCGGTCAGAACCGCGATTTTGCGGATCGGAAACTCAGGCATGGGCAACTTCCTTCCCTGGATTTTTGTTGGGCGCGGCAAGCGCCATGGAACCACTGATGCGCGCTTCCCCACCTAGAAACAGCGCCGATGCGGCAATCAGGCCGCGCCGGCGAAAATCTTCGGCGACGGCAAGGCCATTGTCCAGCGCCCGCTCCACATCGCCACGCGCGAGCATGCCGACGGCTTGTGTCACCAGCCGCGCGCCGAGATCGCTGTCGGGCGCCAAGTCCTGCGCGGGAATGCGCTTGATGGCGGGATTGCCGGGCAGGTCGACGGCGTTGGCAATGAGTGTCGCGGCCGCATCGGCCTCGGCGCCGGTGTGCGCCAGCACGGTGACGGCGTCGGCAATGCCAAGCGAGAACGAACGGCCGCGCCAGCCGCTGGTGGCGACGCCGCGCACGCCGTCCGCCGAGCGAATGGTGAGGCGGTCGGCCATGCCGTTGCCGGTGCCGGCGATCGCCAGGTTCATCGACTGGCCCTTGCCGATATGGAGGGCGCTGTCGCCGCCATTGTTGACATAGGCCCGGTCGAGCTTGCGACCGGCAAGCAATGCCGAGAGCATTTCGTCGGCTACCGATCCCGCGACGGCGGCCATCGGCGTGATGAAGCATTCCGCCAACGGCATGACGGCTGCTTCCATGCGCCGCGCGGTCGGGCCGGCGAAGGTGCGCGGCGCCAGGAAAAATGCCGGCAGCCGCAATTCGGGAAGCTCCTCGACCAACTCGATCAGGATCGTCTGGAAGCGCTCGATCGCCTGATCGTAGGCGGCACGACACTCAGCCGCCTCACCAAAGGCCTCGACGATCAGGTCGATCGGCCCGTGGTTGAGGTGCAGCCGCTTGCCGTCCTGCAGCCAGTGGACTTGCGGGCCTTGCATCAAGAGGCCCCGTTCGAGCCGACGCGGCGCAACTGCGCCAGCGGCGGCCATGGATTGTGGGCCTCGGCGCCTGAGCCGCGGCGCGGGTTGAGATATTCGCCGCCTTTGGCAACAATATCCTCGACGCTGCGTATCTCGGCCTCGTAGCCGCCCAGCCGGACATAGTCGTCGCGGCGTAGCGTGAATTCGATCGGCGCCACCAGCGCCGGCGTCGGCACATAGCCGAAGGCGCCTTCCGGCACGCGCATGACGTCGACCATCAGCGTGATGCCGCCGCCCGGCCAGACATAGACCGGCGCGCCGCCAACGGTAACATAGGTATTCAAGCCCTGCACCGAGCGGGTGAGATTGACCGGGTTTTCGGTGACGCCGGCGCGAAGCGAACCGCCGGCGCCGCCGATGAACAGCACGGTGCAGAGCGCCGGCTCGCAATTGTCCTCGATCAGGCCGACCGATTTCTGCAGCCGCTCGGGGAACGGTTTTTCCACCGGCTTCAACTCGTCGTCGAGCTCGTAATAGGCGAACTGCTCGCCAGTGGTCGACACCATCAACAGCGACAGGCCGGGGCGGGCGCCCTTCTTGGCGTTCCATTCGCCGAGGATCGACAGCGGGTCGGAAATCGAGGTGCCGCCCCAGCCGAGGCCGGGCTCGGAAACCTTGAAATAGCGGCCCGGCGTCGAACGGCGGCCGATGATCTTGATGCCGGTATCCTGCCAGCCCAGCACCTTGCCGGCCTGATGCTCGGAGACGACGCCGGTGATATGGTCGTCGACCACCACCACCTCGTCGACAAGGCCGCGCCATTGCGTGGCGAACATGCCGATGGTGGCCGAGCCGCAGCCGACTCGCATGCGGTGTTCCTGCTTGCCGTCGATGACGGGTGGTTTGCCGGCTTCGACGGTGATGGTGGCGCCGCCATCGATGGTCAGTTCGACCGGCTTGCGATTGCACAGACTGAGCATCGCGTCACAGGTTGCCCGGCCTTCGGCCTTGGAGCCACCGGTCAAATGATGCACTCCGCCGAGCGACAGCATCTGCGAGCCGTATTCGCCTGTCGTGACGTGGCCGATCGGCTCGCCTTGCGCGCGCACGATTGCCGTTTCGGGACCGAGATGGCGGTCGGTATCGATCTTCACCTTGACGCCGCAGTACGAAAAAATGCCTTCGGTGACCACGGTCACCAGATCGACCCCCTCGACCTCCTGGCTGACGATGAAGGGAGCCGGCTTGTAGTCGGGATAGGTGGTGCCGGCGCCGATTGCAGTGACGAAGCGGCGGCCGGTGTTGACCAGTTCGCCGTCCCATTGCTCGCCCTCGGCAGTGAAAGGCACGACCGCGGCGCCGCTCTCTGCCGCATGGTCGAGGATGGTCAGCGGGTCCATACGCACGATGCGGCCACCGACATTGCCGTAGCGGTCGCAGGCGCCGGTGCGGCCATCGGCGATGTAGCACATCACCGGACAGGCATCGCAGCGGATCTTTTCCGCCACCAGCTTTTCGCCCGGATCGTGGGTTTCGAAGCGTTCGGCAAGCTCGCTCATCGGCGTGCCTCCTTGTCGCGGATGCCATCTTTTTCGCGGATGGCGGCGCGGATGCGCGCCGGCGTCGCCGGAACCTTGGTGATGAGAACGCCGGTGGCGTGGCGTATGGCGTTGAGGATGGCGGGTGCGGTCGGGATCAGCACATGCTCGCCCAGGCCCTTGGCGCCGAACGGTCCCTCCGGATCGGGAACCTCGATCAGAATGTGCTCGATCTCAGGCACGTCGCCGATGGTCGGGATGAGATAGTCGTGCAAATTCTCGGTGCGACCGGGGATGTATTCCTCCATCAGCGCCATGCCGATGCCTTGCGCGATGCCGCCTTCGATCTGGCCTTCGACCAGCAGCGGGTTGATAGCCTTGCCGACATCGTGCGCGGCGGTGATTTTCAAGAGCTTCACCGTGCCGAGCTTGAGATCGACTTCGAGTTCGGCGATCTGCGCGCCATAGCCATAGACGGCGTAAGGCTTGCCCTGGCCCTTGGCATCGAGCGGCAGCGTCGGCGGATCGTAGGTCTCCTCGGCGCGGAAGACGAAACCGCCCGCATCGACATCGAGGGCGGGGAGATCGATGCGCCGAGTGGCTTCGCCCTCGCGAATGACGATCACCGGACCGTCCAATTGCAGGGCAGCTTTCTCCGAGACATTGGCAAAACGCAGGATCTTTTCGCGCAAGGCGCGGCCGGCTTTTTCGGCCGCCTTGCCGGTGACAAAAGTCTGGCGCGAGGCCGATGTTTTGCCGGCATCGGGGCTGATCGCGGTGTCGGCGCTTCTCAGCTTGAATTTTTCCAGCGGCAGGCCGAGTGCGTCGGCGCAGATCTGGGCGATGACGGTGTTGGAGCCCTGGCCGATATCGACGGCGCCCTGGTGCAGGATGACGTCGCCGTCTGGCGAGATACCGACCCTTATGGTCGACGGATTGGGCAGCGAGGTGTTGCCGCAGCCATACCAGCAGGACGCGATGCCGACGCCGCGCTTTTTGCTCGTATTGGCATTGTTGAATGTATCTGCGTCGACCTTCGCGCGAGCCCAATGCGGCCGCAAGGAGTCGAGGCACTCGAAAATACCGACTCCCGACTCCAGTCGCTGTCCGGTAACCGTTTCGGATCCGTTCCGAAGGCAGTTTCTCAGGCGAAAATCGAGCCGGTCCATGCCGAGCTTGCCGGCAAGCTCATCATAGAGCGTCTCCTGCATGATCGTCGCCTGCGGCACGCCGAAGCCACGGAAGGCGCCGGAAATTGGCCCGTAGGTGTGGATGGCGCGGCCTTCGGCGCGGTAATTCGGCGTCGCATAGGGACCGGAGGCATGCACCGGCACGCGGTTGGCGACAGTCGGCCCCCAACTGGCATAGGCGCCGGTGTTGAAATCGCCGGAAAAGATCATGCCGGTGACATGGCCTTCGGCGTCAGTGCCGATGGTCGCCTTCATCTCGGCGGGGTGGCGCTTGGTGGTCGACATCATCGATTCGGTGCGGGTGTAGGCAAGCGCCGCCGGCCGGCCGGTTTTCAGTGCCACAAGGCCGATGAGCGGCTGCAGCGACACGTCGAGCTTCGAGCCGAAGCCGCCGCCGGTCGCGGTCGGCACGATGCGCACCTTGTCGACGGCAAGACCGAGCACCTTTGCCGTTTCGTCACGGTCCATATAGGGGGCCTGGGTGCAGGCGACGACGACCAGCGTGTCGCCGTCCATGTAGGCATGGCCGGCTTCCGGCTCGATATAGGCGTGCTCGACATAGGAGGTGTCGATGGCACCGGACACCGTGTAAGCAGCCTCGCCAAGCGCCGCCTCGGGGTCGCCGCGCTCGACAAAGCCCTTGGTCAACAAATTGGCCGGGCGGTTCGCGTGGATGAGCGCAGCCCCTTCTGCCTGCGCGTCGCCGGGCTGCAGAAAATGCGGCAGCTCGGTCCAGCGGACCGGGAAATCCTGGAGGTCGAGATCGAGCATGGCCTCGCGCTCGCCGGCGACCAGCGCCACTGCCTCGCCGCGCAGCCGCGCAAAGCCTTCGGCCAGCGCCGGCTGGTCGGCAAACGGACCGATGACGCCGAAACAGTTTTTTCCCGGGATGTCGGCGGCGGTGAAGACGCCGGCGATGCCGGGATGCGACTTCACCCAGCCCTCCAGGTCGCCGAAGGCGAAGCCGGCATGATAATGCGGCGAGCGGACCACCAGCACAGCCAGCGCATCGGCGGGAAAGGCATCGCCGCCGAATTTTTCAGCGCCGGTGACTTTTGGCACGCCGTCGAGCCGGACCGGGGAGGCGCCTACAGCATTCCCTGTGGTTGGCATTCTACGTTCAAAGTTGAATTCCAACGAATGACGTTGGCGCTGCCCCTCACCCTTACCCTCTCCCCGTGAAGAACGGGGAGCGGGGAGCGTCGGCGCTGGAGCACTTCCCTTCTCCCCGTCACTATACGGGGTGAAGGTGCCGGCAGGCAGATGAGGGGCAGCGCCGTCGGTCGACGTCTCGAACCGTCCCGCATCCATCACTGCCGCGATGATCTTTCTGTAGCCGGTGCAACGGCACAGGATGCCACCCAGCGCATCCTGCACCTCGGTCTCGGTCGGATTCGGTGTGCCATCCAGCAGCGCCGTTGCCGCGACCAGCAGCGCCGGCGTGCAGATGCCGCATTGCGCGGCGCCATGCGCCAGGAAGGACGCCTGCAGCGCCGAGAGCCGGCCATCGGCGAGGCCTTCGACGGTCGTTACGGACGTCCCGGCTGCGGAGGCCGCCGGCATCAGGCAGGCGCAGACGGCGTCGCCGTCGACCAGCACCGTGCAGGCGCCGCAATCGCCGGCATCGCAGCCAACCTTGGTGCCCGTCAGCTGCAATTCGTCGCGCAAAACCTGCGACAGCCGGCGCAGCGGCGGCACATTGACCGAGACGGCGGCGCCATTGACGGCGAAGGCGATCTCGGCGCGCTCGATGCCGAGGCCCGGCACGAGGTCGGGCAGGGCTTCAATCATCTCGGAGTGGCTCATGCCGCCACCATGCTGTTGTCGTTCGTCAGCCCGCAGGCCCCCAGCACGGCGCGAGCGACAAGCTCGCGCGCTGCGTCGAGCCGGTATTCGGCGCTGCCGCGCACGTCGGCAATCGGCGAGAGCTCGGCCATCGGCGCGGACAGGAGAGCATCGGCGAGTGCCGGGCCGACAGGCTTGCCCACCAGCACGGCTTCGACAGCAGCGAGCCGCTTGGCCACGGCCGAGCAGGACCCGACCGCGACAGCGGCTTCCATGACCATGCCATCCTCGGCAACGAGGCGCGCCGCCACCATGGCGATGGAGATGACGAGGTAGCGCCGCGCACCGAGCTTGACGAAGGCCGACGTGCCGGTGGCCCTGGGCTTCGGCACCCGGATGGCGGTAACCAGCTCGCCCGGTAGCAGCGCGGTGCGGCGGTTGCCGAGAATGAACTCCTGCAGCGGCAGATAACGCGTCGCGGCTGCAGAGCGCAGCTCGACCTCGGCGTCCAGCACCAGCAGTCCCGGAACGCCATCGGCGGCAGGCGAAGCATTGCAGAGATTGCCGGCGATCGAGGCGACATTCTGAATCTGCAGGGAGCCCACTTCGCGCGCGGCCTGCTTCAGCGCATCGAAAGCCGCCGGCAATGGATGGCGGACAAGGTCGGTCCAGGTGGTGCGGGCGCCCAAAACCCAATGGGTTTCGGTCTCGGCAATGCCGCGCAGCGAGACCAGGCCGTTAATATCGAGAACATTGTCGCGGAACGGTTTGGCGCCCTGCGCCGGATAGAAATCGGTGCCGCCGGCAAGCACGCGCCAGGCGCCCTCGCCCAGCAGAGCGAGCGCCTCGTCGAGCGTGGCGGGTTTCGCGTAACGGATCACGCTTTGCCTTCCAAAAAAATAGGCCTTCCCATTGGGACCTTCAAAAGGTGGGGTCTTCCCGAACCCCGCCAATGTCTGATCAGGCCAAATTCATTCGTATGCAAATGATATCAAGCTGGCGGAAATTGTCAAAGCCGGAGTTTAAGGGAACCCGGCCGCCAAGCATTTCTTACGCTTGCAGAGGTTGACGCAGGCGGCCATCCGGTCAAGTTTCAGCATCCGGTCGCATCAGCGGCGTATTTCACTCGATCCCCCGTTCGAGACGTAGAAGAGGAGAGGCGCCATGGCCGACGAAGCGCTTGTTGTCATCGACCTGCAAAACGACTTCTGCCCCGGCGGCGCACTGGCGGTTGCCGGCGGCGACGAAATCGTGCCGCTGGTCAACGATCTGATTCGGCATGCCGAGCATGTCGTGCTGACGCAGGACTGGCACCCGGCCGGACATTCGAGCTTTGCCTCCAGCCATCCGGGGGCGCAGCCCTTTAGCGCGATCGAGATGCCCTATGGGCCGCAGACGCTGTGGCCGGACCATTGCATCCAGGGCAGCCTCGGCTCGGATTTTCACTCGGGGCTCGCCTGGACCAAGGCCGAGCTGGTAATCCGCAAGGGATTTCGCCCTGATATCGACAGCTACTCCGCCTTCTTCGAGAACGACCACAAGACGCCGACGGGGCTCGCCGGCTACCTCAAGGAGCGCAGCATCGACAGTGTGACCCTGGTTGGCCTGGCGACCGACTTCTGCGTTGCCTTTTCGGCCCTCGACGCGGTCAAGCAAGGCTTCAAGACGACGGTGCGGCTCGACGCGTGCCGCGGCATCGATCTAAACGGTTCGGTCGAGGCGATGCTGAAGAGGATGCGCGATGCCGGGGTGAAGCTCGAAGACCCGATCTCGGAGTGACTGGATCGTGACGCAGCGAGGGGGCTGCACACAGTTGGGGAAGGCTTTCGCGGCAGGTGTACTCGCTTCCGCTGTGTCTCCGCAAATGGCCTTCGCGGCCGAGGCCCGCGGCCTGCCCGATGCTGCCATGTCGCTGTGGTGGGCGCTGCCTTTCGCCGGCCTGCTGCTCTCGATCGCCACCGGACCGCTGCTGTTCCACCATGTCTGGGAGCATCATTACGGCAAGATCGCCGCCGGCTGGGGAGCGCTGGCGGTCATCCCGCTGATGGTTGCATTCGGCGTTCCGGTAGCCGGTGAAGCCGTGCTGCACACGCTGCTCACCGAATACATGTCGTTCATTATCCTGCTGTTCGCGCTCTACACCATTTCGGGCGGCATCCTTGTCGCCGGCAACATCCATGGCACGCCGCTGGTCAATGCCGGGCTGCTGCTCGTCGGGGCGATGCTGGCCTCGGTGATCGGCACCACCGGCGCCTCGATGATCCTGATCCGGCCGATGCTGCGCGCCAACGACAACCGGCAGTTCAACGCCCATGTCGTCATCTTCTTCATCTTCCTGGTGTCTAACATCGGCGGCTCGTTGACGCCCTTGGGCGACCCGCCATTGTTCGTCGGCTTCCTGCGCGGCGTCGAGTTCTTCTGGACGTCGGCGAACCTCTGGCGCGAGACGCTGTTTACCGGCGGCCTGGTGCTGCTTGTCTTCCTGGCCATCGACATCATGCTGCATCGCCGTGAAGGCGGCGCGCCGAAGATCAAGGATCCGACGCCGGATACGAAGGTGCGCCTTCGCGGCCTGGCCAATCTGCCGTTGCTGGCCGGCGTCATTGCCGCGATCCTGCTTTCAGCTGCCTGGAAGCCGGGCGTGACTTTCTCCATCCTCGGCGTCGGCCTCGAACTGCAGAACCTGGTGCGCGATGCCATCATCCTGGCGCTCGCCGGGCTGTCGCTTGTCGTTTCCCTCAAGAGCCATCGCGAGGCCAACGGCTTCACCTGGGGCCCGATCGCGGAGGTGGCAAAACTGTTTGCTGGCATCTTCATCTGCATCGTGCCGGTCATTGCCATCCTTCGCGCCGGCCATGACGGCGCGCTGGCGCCGCTGGTCGCGCTGGTGACGTCACCCACCGGGCAGCCCAATGATCTCGCCTATTTCTGGCTGACCGGCGGGCTGTCGTCCTTCCTCGACAATGCGCCGACCTATCTGGTGTTCTTCGAACTCGCAGGCGGCGACGCGCGGCACCTGATGACGGAGGCGGCCTCAACGCTGGCCGCGATCTCGGCCGGCGCGGTGTTCATGGGCGCCAACACCTATATCGGCAATGCACCCAACTTCATGGTCTACGCCATCGCCCGACACCGCGGTGTGAAGATGCCGGGCTTCTTCGGCTACATGGCATGGTCAGGGCTGGTGCTGATCCCGATCTTTTTGATCGCCGGGTTCCTGTTTTTCGGCTGATCAGCCGACGCCGACATAGCGCCTGACTGCCGATGGGTCGGCGCGCAATTGCTCGACATCCACCGTCTCGCGGTTACGGCCGTTCTCGATGAAGCAGACGCGGTCGGCGACGGACAGCACGGCGTCGACGCGCTGTTCGACCAGAATGGTGGAGACACCTAGCTCACGCAGCTTCACCACCGTCTCGCGGATCTTGGCGATCATCGACGGCATCAGCCCCTCCGTCGGCTCGTCTAGCAACAGCACCTGCGGCTCAAGGCAAAGCGCACGGGCCATGGCCAGCATCTGCTGCTCGCCGCCGGACAAAGTGCCGGAGCGCTGGCGCAGCCGCTGGCGCAGCAGCGGGAAGAGATCGAGCACGCTCTCGCGCGTCGCTCTGCCCTTGCCGCGCGCCATCAGACCGATCTCGATGTTTTCCGCCACCGTCATCTCGGCGAACAGCCGCCTGCCTTGCGGTACATAGGCGACGCCGGCCTTGGGCACCTCATGCGCCGGCAGGCCGGTCAATTCCTTGCCGGCGAGCCGGATCGAGCCGGCGCTCGACGGAACCAGCCCCATGATTGCTTTCAGCGCCGTCGTCTTGCCGGCGCCGTTGCGACCGAACAGGCACAGCACCTCGCCCTTGTTGAGCACGAGATCAAGCTCGTAGAGCACCTGAACCTCGCCATAGAAGCAATCGAGCCTGGAGATGGTCAGCGCTTCAGTCTTGTGGGCCTCAGTCTTGGGGGCCTCAGTCTTGGGGGCTTCGCTCATGGCGCCGTCCCCAGATAGGCTTCCTGCACCTGTGTGTTGGCGCGAACCTGTTCGGGCGTGCCTTCGGCCAGGATCCTGCCGGCGTTGAAGACCGTGATGCGGTCGGCCAGCTGCATGACGACCGGCATGTTGTGCTCGATCAGGAGCACGGTGGCGCTCTTGGCAATCTCGCGCACCAGTCCGATGAAATTGTCGATCTCGCTGTCGGCCAGCCCCTGCGTCGGCTCGTCGAGGATCAAAAGCCGCGGCTTAAGCGCCAGGCCCATCGCGACTTCCAGCAGGCGCTGGTGGCCGTAGGAAAGCTGGCCGGCCGGCATATGGGCGCGGCCGGCAAGTCCGGTGCGTTCCAGCGCGGCCATGACGCCGGTGCGCACCGCACCTTTCGAGCGGCCATCGGTCAGCGTGCGCTGCACCGGCAACGCGACATTATCGTAGGCAGAGAGGTTGGCGAAGACGCTGGTGATCTGGAAGGTGTAGGCGATGCCCCGGCGCACCCTGAGATAGGCCGGCTGGCTGGTGATGTCGGCGCCGTCGAAGACGATCATGCCGGACGATGGCTGAATGCGGCCGCTGACCAGGCTGACGAAGGTGGTTTTGCCGGCGCCATTGGGGCCGATGACGGCGCGGATCTCGCCCGGCATCAGCTGAAAATCGACACCGTCGACGGCGCGCAGGCCGCCGAAACTGCGCGCCAGGCCTTTGGTGGTCAGCAACGGCATCATGGGAGCCACCCGAGCCAGCGCTGGCGGATGGTGCCCAGAATGCCTTTGGGGAAAAACAGCACCAGCAGGATGAGCGCAATACCGACGATCAGGAGATAGGCGGAGGTGTAGCCGCTGGCGGTGTCGATGACATAGTACATGAACACCGTGCCGAGCAGCGCGCCCAGCGTCGTGGCGGCGCCGCCGAGCAGCACCCAGAGCAGCGGCAGGATGGAATACTGCACCGAGGCAAAGCTCGAGCCGACATAGCCGAACAGCAGCGCATAGGCCGCACCCGAGGCGGCGCAGATGGTGCCGGAGACGACGACGGCGATCAGCTTGTTGGAGAAGGTGTCGTAGCCCAGCATTTTCGTGCGCTCCTCGTTCTCGCGCACCGCGACCAGCACGCGGCCATAGCGGGAGCGGACGATGGCGAGGGTGATCAGCAGCACGACCGAGAACAGCGCCAGCGCGCTCATGTAGCGCACGGTCGGGTTGGTTAGGTCGAGCGATGTCGCGCCGAAGGCCAGAACCCGCGCCGGCTGCGGCACGACCAGACCCTGGTCGCCGCCGGTCCAGGCGGCGAAATAGAGGATGGTGAGGTAAAACACCTGCGCGAACATCATGGTGACGATCATGAAGGCGACGCCGGTGGTGCGCAGCGCCAGCAGGCCGATCACAAGTGCCAGCAGCGCGCCGCAGGCGATACCGGCGAGGAAAGCCAAAGGCACGCTCCAGCCGAGATGGATGACGGCGAGACCAGCGCCATAGAGCCCGGCGGCGAAGAACATGGCGTGGCCGAGGCTGAGCAGGCCGACATAGCCGAACAGCATGTTGTAGCCCATGGCGAACACCGCCAGCACCATGATGCGGGCGAGCAGGCCGTGATGATAATCCGGCAGGACGAAGCTCAGGGCGAACAGCAGCGCGATGGCGCCGATATGCAGAGCATAAGCTTTTGCCGGCGAAGCTTCGCTCATCGCGGCGCCTGCCCGAACAGGCCTTGGGGCCTGAACACCAGCACCATGGCCACCAGCAGCGTGGCTATGATCTTGGCCAAAGTCGGCGAGAAGAACACCGAGATGATGCCGTCGGACAGGCCGATCAGCACGGCGGCAACGACGGTGCCGCGCAGCGAGCCGAGGCCGCCGATGATGACGACGATGAAGGACAACAGCAGCGGGTCCTGCCCCATCAGGTAGTGCGCCTGACTGATCGGCACGATCAGCACGGCGGCGACGGCCGCCAGCATGGCGCCGAGCGCGAAGACGCCCGCATAGACGCGGGCGACCGGAATGCCGAAGGCCTGCGCCGTTTCGCTGTCATATTGGGTGGCGCGCATGATGAGGCCGATCTTGGTGCGCGTCAGCACCAGCCAGGTGGCGATGAGCAGAAGGGCCGAAGCGGCAATGATCGACAGCTTGTAGCCGGAATAGCCGAACCAGGGCAAAAGGATGCGGTAGCTGAAGGGCGGCTCCACCGGGCGGGCTTCCGGGCCATAGAAGCTCAACGCCAGCTGCTGGATGATGTAGAGCATGCCGATCGTGGCGACGATGGTGGCTTCCGGATTGTAATTGAGCCGCCGCAGCACAAGCCGCTCGGCTACCAGCGCAATGGCGCCGACAATCAGCGGCGCAATCACCAGCGCCGCCAGGAAGCCGAGCGTGGGATGGCCGGGTATCGCCGTCGAGATCGCCCAGGCCAGCACCGCGCCCAGCATGAAGAACTCGCCATGGGCCACGTTGACGACGCGCATGACGCCGAACACCAGCGACAGCCCAAGCGCCGTCAGCGCCAACACGGCTGAGGTGACAAGGCCTTCGAGGGCGGCGAGGAGGAGATGGGGTCCGAAATGCATTCAGGGCGCCCTTACCCTCCCCTTGTGGGGAGGGTGACCGCGCAGCGGTCGGGTGGGGGTTGGGCACGGGCCGTCGCGACCCCCACCCCGTCTCGCAAGCTTCGCAAAAGTGCGAAGCTTGCGTGCCGACCCTCCCCACAAGGGGGAGGGTAAGGCGCCTCACAGCGCCTGCGTCGTATAATCCCCTTCGGCCTCGTAAAGCCCGTCCTCGATCTTGGTCTTGTGGACGACCTTCATCTTGCCGCCTTCGACCTTGGAGATGTTCTGGATGCCAAAACACTGGTGGATCTTGCCGTTGAAGGTCTTGGGGCCTTGCGGATGCTCCGGGCCTTCGGCGAATTCGGTCAGAGCCTCGGTCGCCTCGACCAGCTTGGCGCGGTCTTCCGGGCCCTTGTAGCCGGCATCTTCCATCGCCTTCTTAACGACATAGAGCGTCTCCCAGCAGCCGAACATGTGGGCGGCGGTGGAGACGTCCTTGGGGTCGCCGACGGCAGCCCCATTGTCGTCGATGCCGACAGCGGCGCGGTAGGCTTTCTGGGCGGCCGAGTCATTGGCCTGCGCATAGCGCGGCGAACCTTCCCAGAAATGGCTGCCGTCCAAAAATTCGAGGCCGGGGCTGTTGATGTCGGTGGCTTCGAGCGAATCGATGAAGCCGAACAGTTGCGGCCGGTTGGAGCCGTAGAACTCGCCGAGTTCCTTGACGAAGGTGAGCACGGCCGGGCCGACCATCACGTGGTAGATGACTTCGGTCTCGGCGGGTATCTGCGGGAAGTATTTCGTGAAAGACGACTCTGTCGGCGGGATGGCGATCTGGGCGATGACCTCGGCGCCTTGCGCCTTCAGCGCCGGCGGCAGGTAGTCGCGATGGTCGTAGCCGAAGGCGAAATCCGGGAAGATCTGCGTCACCTTCTTGCCGGCATTGGCCGCGATCCACGGCGCCATCGACTGGATCTGGCTCTTCACATCGGTGATGCCAGGCTGGAAGACGTAGCGGTTGAGCTTGGTCGAAGCGACGTGGTGGCCTTCGCTGACGACGAAATACGGGATCTTGTTTTCGCCGGCGGCCGGCGCCGAGCCGATCACCACATGCGAGAACAGCGTGCCGAAGACGATGTCGGTCTTGTGCTGGGTGGCGAACTTGCCGACCACCTCGGCGCCACGGCCGGGATCGGTGCCGTCATCCTCGATCACCAGTTCGACAGGTCGGCCATTGATGCCGCCGGCGTCGTTGATCGCCTTGACCGCGGCGGCACTGGTCTTTTCATACCAGCGGCCATAGGCGGCGCCGATGCCGGTGCGGTGCGACTGGAAGCCGATCTTGATTGGCGCCGAACTCTGCGCCTGGCTGTAGCGGACGAAGCCGGGCGCGAGCGTCAGCCCGGCGCCGGCGGCGAGACCTTTCAGCGCGGTGCGGCGGCTAAGGGTGGATTTGGAGAGATCGAAAAACCCATTCTTGTCAGTCACGGCAGTTCCCCTGTTTTTGAGTTTTGACTGTCTGTAACGAGGCAAGGCCACTCCCTTGCAGGAGGGGCAGAAATTGCATGTGTACAAACTAAATCACCAAAGCACAGAGCTTGCAAGCGGGCTTTCCGCAAAGGCATGTGGATCAGCTTGTCTCATCCGGCCGTCGGCGTGGCAAGCAACCACAGGCCGAAGATCGTGTAGGCAATCATCAGCATGGTGAGCGGCAACTGGCTGAGGGCGGCGCGCGATGGCACCTGGTGCAGTCGCCAGGCCAGTCCATGGGCAACGAGCACCGCCAGCATGTGCCCGGCGATGATGATGCCGGCCTGCAGGTTCCACAGCCACCAGGCGGAGTGGGCCCCGGCGACGATGCCGGCCTCGATCTGCATGTCGGCGGCGCCGAACAGGTTCCATCCCAGCGCGAACGGGTCGGACAAAGCGGCAATCGCATACTGGCCGTCGACCAGCAGCGCCGTCAGATAGTGCGCGACATGATAGGCGAGCGCGATCGGTACGATCGACCAGACCAGCAGCCCGGCGGCCTCTCCGTGGGAATGTCGGCTGCCGGCAAGGCGCTGGCCGAGTATGACGGCCAGCAGGAATGCCGCCGCGAGCAGGACGAAGGTCAGCACGAGGCCAAAGCTGCTTATGCCGATGAGCGCGGTGCGGCCGGGATATTCCAGCGGGTTGATGCCGAACAGGCCGAGCCAGAAGAAGGTTTTCGACAGGCCGTCGAAGGACACCGATGACAGGCTGAGCAGCAGGAAAGCGATGCCGCTTGCCGGCAGGGGCGCTGCGCCGAGCAGTTTTGAGCCCGGCCAGCAGAGAGCGAGCCGCCCGTGTTCATCGCGCTCGACAAGGGCGAAGCGCGCCACCATGGCGAAGAACATCGTCAGGAATTCGCCGCGCCGGCTCCAATCGCGGTAGCCGAAGGCGAGCATGGCGATGAAGGTAAGCAACCAGTAGAGGCCGGCGGCATAGGCCAGCCGCGCCGGGTCGTCGGGCGCCGGGTCGATCAGCTCGAACCAGGCGAAGGCGAAGAACAGGATAACGGCTGGCCAGCAGCCGAGCCATGAAGGCAAACGCGATTCCTGTCCCTCACCGCCACGAAGCTCGGACAGGCGGCTTACGATCCGCCACGGGCCATACCATGGGTTCAGCCACGACCAGAGATCGCCGAACAGGCCTTGCGCGATGGCAAGGCCGACCCAGAGCAGCGTCCAGATGGTTAGCGGCAGCGGATTGGAGAGCGGATCGCGGCTGCCGAACAGGCCGGCGGCGTTGAGCGTTGCGAAGCCGGCAAAGGAGATGAGGCTGATGATTGTGCGAGGGGGGTCGGCGAATGGGAAGAGCGGCAGGCGGCGGCGCCAGAAGCGGTGGAGGGTTGCGGGTGGCAGCAGGGCGAGAACGAGGAAGCTTACCGCGACGGCAAGCGCGCCGCCGGCGATGTAGTAGCCGGTCGGCAGGAGGAGGACGTGACCGCGGTCGGAGGCGTGCGCGAGGGCGGGGGTGGGGAGGAGTGTGAGGGTGGTGGTGATAAGGGTTGGCCGGTGACAGCCGCGCTCTACGACGCCCCCCTCTGTCCTGCCGGACATCTCCCCCTCAAGGGGGGAGATTGGCAGTTGCCCTGCCGGCGCTGCCTTTGCAACGTCGGAGATTAGCGAAGGCGGAGATGACGGGGTAATCTCCCCCCTTGCGGGGGAGATGTCCGGCAGGACAGAGGGGGGTGGGCGGGAACTCACGCTATCGCGATTTCCATTTCGTCCAGCAAGGCACCCGCCGACCCTCAAACCTTGACCAGCTGCTCCACGCGATCCTTCGCCCCAAAAATCCGGAGATAGCGCTCGATCTCCTTCTTGTCGCCCGTCGCTTTCGCCGGATTGTCCGACAGCTTCACCGCCGGCCGGCCATTGGCCTCCGTCACCTTGCAGACGAGCGATATCGCATCCAGGCTGTTGGTTTCGGTCGGCGCGCAGCCTTCGAAATCGTTGGTGAGGTTGGTGCCCCAGCCGAAGGACATGCGCACCTTGCCCTTGAAGTGCCTGTAGGTCTCCTCGATGGTTTCGACCTCGAGACCGTCGGAGAAGATCAGCAGCTTCTGCCTGGGGTCCTTGCCCTTCTCGCGCCACCAGTCGATGATTTTTTCGCCGCCTTCGATCGGCGGCGCGCTGTCGGGGCGGAAGCCGGTCCAGTCGGCGACCCAGTCCGGGGCGTCGCGCAGGAAGGATGCGGTGCCGAAAGCGTCGGGCAGCACGATCAGCAGGTTGCCGCCGTAATAGCGCTGCCAGTCCTGCAGCACCTTGTAGGGTGATTCCTTCAATTCCTTTTCCGACTTGGCGAGGGCGGCAAAAACCATCGGCAATTCATGCGCGTTGGTGCCGAGCGCTTCGAGGTCGTTGTCCATCGCCAGCAGCACGTTCGAGGTGCCGGTGAAGGCTTCGCCAATGCCTTCCTTGAGCGCCTCGACGCACCAGCGCTGCCACAGGAAGGAATGGCGGCGGCGGGTGCCGAAATCGGAGATGCGGATGCCGGGCAGCGCCTTCAAGCGTTCGGTCTTGGCCCACATCTTCCCCTTGGCGCGTGCATAGAGCACGTCAAGCGCGAAGGGACCGAAGGCGCGCATGGCGGCGCGGGAACGAAGCTCATTGATGATCGCCAGCGCCGGGATTTCCCACAGGGTGGTGTACATCCAGGGACCGCTGAAGGAGAGCTCGTACTGACCGTCGCGCTTGGAGAGCTCGTAGTCGGGCAGCCGAAAACCTTCCAGCCAGGCGAGGAATTCCGGCTCGAAGATCTGCTTGCGGCCATAGAAATTGTTACCGCCAAGCCAGATCATCTCCTTCTTGGAGAAGCGCAGCGTGCGGGCATGGTCGAGCTGGTCGCGCAATTCGCCTTCGTCGATGTCGTCGGCAAGCCGCACCGAGGTAGTGCGGTTGATCAGTGAAAAGGTGGCGTCGACCTTGGGGTACATGCCCCAGATCATCTGCAGCATCAGAAGCTTGTAGAAATCGGTGTCGAGCAGGCTGCGGACGATCGGGTCCAGCTTCCAGGTGTGGTTGTAGACGCGCCGCGCTATATCAGTTCTTGCCATGTCCTGCCGTCGCCTTCGCTGCTCACGTCCTTCTTACGCAATTCCGGACGGGAAACCGCCGCACAGTTTTCCTGGAATTGCCCGGCAAGAGCTTATTAGCATTGAATTTTTGAAAGCGCCTCCCGCTTTCCGGGCTGGCCCGACAAAAAGCAGTCGCTCCGGTCCAGCCTCAACTCTTGGCGCCCACCACCCGCAGCGCCGGACGCTTCCGGCGGCTGCCGATGCGGCCGGCCACCGGCGCGTCGGCGCGGCTGTCGGCTTGTTCCTTTTCGGCAAACAGCCAGTCGACGAACAATTGCACGATCGGCGCCGAACGCATCTCGTTGCGGCAGACGACATAGAAATCGTCGACCGCCGGCACCGACAGGCTGAACGGCGCCACCAGCAGGCCCCTGGCGAGCAGCATGCTGGCGGTGACGGAATCGCCGAGCGCGACGCCGTGGCCGTGCACCGCGGCTTCGATCGCGGTGCGGGCGTCGCCGAGATGGTGGCGGCGGCCACGTTCGAGGTCGAGCCCATCGGCGGCGGCCAGCCAGGTGTGCCATTCGCGGCCATCATCGCCATGCAGGATGACATGGCCAGCAAGATCCCGGCAGATGCGGAGCGGCCGGTTGTTGATCAGCGTCGGGCTGACCACCGGGAACAGTTCGAGGCCCGACCATTTGCGCATCCAGCAATCGGTCCAGCTGCCGTCGCCATAGAGCACGCAGACATCGACCTGTGGGGCGCGGATGTCCTTGGGGTCGTTGGACGGGATCAGCGTCAACCTGATATCAGGATATTGCGCCATGAAGCTGCCGAGCCGCGGCGTCATCCACAGAAGCAGCAGCGCCGGCACGCAGGAGACCGACAGCGTACCGGCGCTGGCTGGCCTGGTCATGCGCTGGGTGGCGGCGGCGATGCCGTCGAAGGCGGTCGAGACCGCCGGCAGCAATTCGGCGCCGTGCGGGGTGAGCTTTACCCGCTGTCCGGTGCGTTCGAACAGTTTTACGCCGAGTGATTGCTCGAGCGCCTTGATCTGGTGGCTGATTGCGCCGTGGGTGACGTTGAGCTCACTCGCCGCCTTGGTCAGCGAGGCATGCCGCGCCGTCGCCTCGAAGGCGCGCAAGGGATTCAAGGGGGGCAGACGCTTGGCCATGAGCAACCGGATACTCTGTGAGATTTTCTCACAATCAGCACCGTAACAATATCAATTGATTTTTCAATGCGGCTGCCGGACACTTTGGCAGGTCAACAGCATCAATGACGTGAAATCTACAGGCAGCCAGCGGGACAGCGACCCGGCCGGATGATGGTCAGTTCGCAGATGTCGCCACGGCCGCATGCATCAGCCCGCAGGAGGAGACCGACATGGGTTATGACAGAGGCAAGCTGGAAGCCTTGCGCCGCAAGTATGGCGAGAGCCATGGCGGCGAGATGTTCGACCCGAAGTTCCGCAAGGTCGCCGACAAGATCTTCTCCAAGAGCGGCACCCGACTCGCGCCCTACGCCGGCATCCCCACCTTCCTCGCCGCGCCCTATCGCGAAATCGCAGCCGACAATCCCGATTTCGGCGATTTGCAGGTGGCGATCATCGGCGTGCCGATGGATCTCGGCGTCACCAACCGGCCCGGCTCGCGCTTTGGACCCAGGGCGCTGCGCGCCATCGAGCGCATAGGCCCCTACAATCATGTGCTGGAATGCGCGCCGACGCATGAGCTTCGCGTCGCCGACATCGGCGATACGCCGTTCCGCAGCCGTTACCGGCTGGAGATCAGCCACGAAGACATCGAGCGCCGCACCAACCAGATCGTCGATGCCGGCGTGCTGCCGCTTTCGGTCGGCGGCGACCACTCGATCAGCCATCCGATCCTGAAGGCGGTCGGCAAGAAGGCGCCGGTCGGCATGATCCACATCGATGCCCATTGCGACACAAGCGGGCTGTTCGACATGACCAAGTTCCACCATGGCGGCCCGTTCCGCAACGCGGTGCTGGACGGCGTCCTCGACCCCACCCGCACCATCCAGATCGGCATCCGCGGCTCGGCCGAATATCTGTGGGAGTTCACCTACGAATCCGGCATGACGGTCGTGCATGCCGAAGAGGTGACGGGTCTCGGCATCCCCGCCATCATCGAGAGGGCGCGCAAAATCGTCGGCGACGGCCCGACCTACATTTCCTTCGACGTCGACAGTGTCGATCCGGCCTTCGCTCCAGGCACCGGCACGCCGGAGATCGGCGGCCTGACGACGCGCGAGGTGCTCGAACTGCTGCGCGGCTTGAAAGGCCTCAACATTGTCGGCGGCGACGTCGTCGAGGTGGCGCCGCAATATGACGCGACCACCAACACCGCCCATGTCGGCGCCCAGGTCCTGTTCGAGATCCTGAGCCTGATGGTGTTCAGCCCGGCGATCACCGGCAAGGGGGCCTGACGGATTTCACATGCAAAGGCGGCCGCCGCGCTGGAGCCGGCGGCCGTTTCCAAAACAAACAAGCTTCCAGAAGGGGAATACCAATGACAATCCAAATGAAATCAACCATCGCCGCCGCGCTGATGCTCGCCGGCCTCGGCTTCGCCTCCCCGGCCAATGCCGACGCCGTCGACGACATCACCAAGGCCGGCGCCATCAATGTCGGCATCTTCTCCGACTTTCCGCCCTTCTCCTCGGCCAGCGCCGATATGAGCATCAAGGGCTATGACGTCGACGTCGCGCAGGCGATCGCCGATTCACTCAAGGTGAAGCTCAATCTGGTCAGCGTCACCGGCCAGAACCGCATCCCGTATCTCACCGACAAGCGCGTCGATATCCTGATGAGCGTCGGCTATTCCAAGGAGCGCGAGGAGGTGATCGATTTCGCCGCCGCCTACGCGCCCTATTACATCGCCGTCATCGGTCCGGCGGCGCTCTCCGTCAAAGGCAAGGAAGACCTTGCCGACAAGTCGATCGCCGTAAATCGCGGCACGCTGGAGGATACGTCGCTGACCGAGGCGGCGCCGGCATCGGCCGACATCAAGCGCTTCGACAACTACAACTCCGTCATCCAAGCCTTCATCTCCGGCCAGACGCAGCTGATGGTGGTCGGCAATGATGTCGGCGCGCAGGTGCTGGCCAAGCAGGACGCGCTGAAGCCGGAGCAGAAGTTCCAGCTTTTGACCTCGCCTTCGCATATCGGCCTCAACAAGAAAGAGGACCGGCTGAAGACGGCGGTCAATGATGCGGTTGCCAAGATGCTGGCCGACGGCAAGCTCGACGAGAGCTCGAAGGCCTGGCTGAAGACGCCGCTCAATCCCGACAACCTCAAGGATTGAGTTCTCGTGGCCTTTGCCTGGCTCCCAGGTGCTGTGGGCGACATCGCGCGCGGCGCGGCCACGACGATCCTGTTGATCGTCGTGACCACGCTCGTGGGCACGCTGCTCAGCATCCTGGGCGCTGCCGGCCGGCGCAACGGCCCGGTATTCGTGAAGCGCGCCATCGCGGTCTATGTCGAGGTGATGCGCAACACGCCGTTCCTGGTGCAGCTGTTCTTCATCTTCTTCGGCCTGCCCAGCCTCGGCATAAGGCTCGATCCGATCCTGGCCGCCATGCTGGCAATGACGCTCAACATGGCGGCCTACACGATTGAAATCGTCGGCGCCGGCCTCGATGCCGTGCCCGGCGGACAGACGGAAGCCGCCTTGGCACTCGGGCTTCGGCCACGCCAGGTGTTTGTCAAGATCGTGCTGCCGCAGGCGCTCAAGGTGATCTACCCGGCGCTGACCAGCCAGATCGTCATCATGATGCTGGAATCGGCCGTGGTGTCGCAGATCGCCGTGCGCGAGCTGACCTATGAGGCCGACATGCTGCAAGCCCGCACCTTCCGGTCCTTCGAAACCTATTTCGTCGTGACCCTGGTCTACCTCGTCCTGTCCATGGCCTTGCGCCGGCTGCTGGTCACAGGCGGGCGCCGCGTATTGGGGGCAGGTGTCACATGATCGAATTCACCTTCTGGGACATCGTTCGCAATCTGCTGCTCGCCGCCCGCTGGACGGTGCTGTTGTCACTGGCCGCCTTCGTCGGCGGGGCGCTGGTCGGGCTGATCGTGCTGTTCTTCAGGACCGCAGAGAATAAATGGAGCCAGCGGGTCGCTTCCGGCTACATCGCCCTGTTCCAGGGAACGCCGCTGTTGATGCAGCTGTTCCTAATGTTCTTCGGCCTGCCGATGCTCGGCCTGCGCATCGAGCCATGGACGGCAGCGGTGCTCGGCCTGACCTTCTTCGCCAGCGCCTATCTGGCCGAGATCTGGCGCAGCGGCGTCGATGCGCTGCCGCGCGGGCAGTGGGACGCCGGCGCCAGCCTTGGGCTGCACCGTCTGCAGGAGCTCAGGCTGATCATCCTGCCGCAGGCGTTCTCGATCACAAGGGCGCCGATCGTCGGCTTCCTGGTGCAGTTGATCAAATCGACGGCGCTGACCTCGATCATCGGCTTCGAGGAGCTGGTCAGAACCTCCAACGCCATCAACAACGCCACCTTCGAACCGTTCAAGGTCTACGGGCTGGTGGCGCTGATCTTCTTCGTCATGTGCTTTCCACTGACGCAATACGCCCGTACGCTCGAACAACGAGCGGCGGCCCACTGACGCCAGGCGGCGACAGTGCGTGAAGGGAACCTGCCGGAATAGAACGGCATCAACTGAGGAGAAACCAGATGAACAGACTGATTGGAAAATCCCTGACACGGCGCGGCGTGCTTGGTGCGGGCCTCGCTACAGCCGGCGTGCTCGCCATGCCGTCGATCCTGCGCGCGCAGGACAAGTCGCTGAAGGTCGGCGTCTATGGCGGCTACTTCAAGAAATCCTTCGACGAGCACGTCTTCCCCGACTTTACCAAGGCGACCGGCATTGCGGTCGAGTCGGTCGCCGAGCCGACCGGCGAAGCCTGGCTGGTGCAGCTCGAACAGGCGTCCAAGGCCGGCCAAGCCCCGGCGGACCTTTCGATGATGTCGCAGACCTCGACGCTGAAGGGCCAGTCGACCGAATTGTGGACGCCGCTCGATACGTCGAAGTTCAAGCACTACAACGATTTGTTGCCGCGCTTCGTCAACAAATATCCGGATGGTCGCGTTGCCGGCATCGGCGCCGTCGCCTGGTGGATCACGCTGGTCTCCAACACCGATGTCTACAAAGATGCGCCGACCTCATGGGAGACGCTGTGGGACAAGGCCAATGAGGACAAGCTTGGCCTTCTGGCACTTGCCTCGAACTCGTTCCTGCTCGAAGTGACAGCCAAGACCTTCATGGGCGGCACCAATGCGCTCGACACCGAGGACGGACTGAACAAGGCGTTCGAAAAGCTCGCCGAGCTCAAGCCGAATGTCCGGCTGTGGTATCGCGACGAGGCGCAGTTCGAGCAGGCGCTGAAGTCGGGCGAGATCCCGATGGGCCAGTATTATCACGACGTCACCGGCCTCGCGGTCGCCGACGGCTTCCATGTCCGCTCGACCTTCCCGAAGGAAGGCGGCATCCAGGACTCCGGCAATTGGGTGCTGTCGCGCGCCTCGACCAAGGTCGACGAGGCGCATGCATTCATCGACTATATGAGCCAGCCGTCGATGCAGGGTCTGATGTCGCGCAAGGTCGGCACCACGCCGACGCTGAAGAAAGAGGTGCTCGACCTCAAGCCGGAAGAGTTCGCCGCGGTGTCGTCGGATATCGATCCGATCATCCCGCGCTATGACCTCTATACGTCGAAGGCCGACTGGATCAACCAGAAGTGGACCGAGCTGATCGTCGGCTGAGCCGCCCGTTCCGCTTGAAAACTGATCGGCCGCCGGATTTCCTCCGGCGGCCATTTCCTGGAATTGCTCCAGCGCACAGCCTGAGAGGGATGAGCATGTCCGGACTAGATATCAACGCCGTCACCAAAAAATTCGGCAACTTCGCCGCCGTCGACAATGTCCAGCTCAACGTGCCGCATGGCACGTTCGTGTGTCTGCTCGGCCCATCGGGCTGCGGCAAGACCACGCTGCTGCGCATGATTGCCGGACTGGAGGAGCCGACCAGCGGCGCCATCGTGCTCGACGGCGAGGACATCACGCCTTTGCCGACGCACAAGCGCAATCTCGGCATGGTGTTCCAGTCGCTGGCGCTGTTTCCGCATCTCTCTGTCGGCGACAACATCGCCTATGCGCTGCGCATTCGCGGCGCCTCGAAGGAGGAGCAGAAGAAGCGCGTCGACGAGTTGCTAGGCCTCATCCATCTGACCGGCTTTGCCGACCGCCCGGTGGCCAAACTGTCGGGCGGTCAGCGCCAGCGCGTGGCAATTGCACGGGCCTTGGCGCTGTCGCCGAAACTGTTCCTGCTCGACGAGCCGCTGTCGGCGCTCGACGCCAAACTGCGCGAGGCCATGCAGGTGGAACTGCGCCAGTTGCAGCAGCGGTTGGGCATCACCACCATCGTCGTCACCCACGACCAGCGCGAAGCCATGACCATGGCCGACCTCGTCGTCGTCATGGGCCACGGCAGGATCCTGCAGGCGGCGCCGCCGATCGAGATCTACCGCAAGCCGGCCGACGCCTTCGTCGCCGACTTCATCGGCATCACCAATCTGCTGCCGGCCGAGATCGACAGCACCGGGCGCACCACCATTCTGGGCACAGCCATTCCAGGTCTTGCCATGCCGGCGGGTCAGACTAAAGCGTCTGTATCGGTCCGCCCCGAGGATGTGCATCTCGGCAGCCCCGGCGGCTCGGCCATTACCGGCGAGGTGAGTTTCGTTCGCGATCTCGGCGGCACCATCGAGACCTTCGTCGATGTCGGCGGCACCAGCATCATTGCCGTGACCACGCCGCGCGAACGGCATGACGTGCCGGTCGGCGCCAAGGTCGGCGTAACGCTGCCGCCCGGCAGCTGCGTGGTGCTCGGCGCATGAGACGCGAGGCTCCGAAGTCGCTAGCCGACTACACGCCGCTGTTCTTTCCGGCGCTGATGCTGATCGTCTTCTTCGTCGTGCCGTTCTCGACGATGATCGCCGTGAGCTTCTTCAAGCGCAATCCGTCCGGTTTCTACACGCCGGATTTCGTGTTCGACAATTACGCCCGCTTCCTGTCGGTATTCTTCGGCGGCGTGCTCGGCTTTTCACTGATGCTGGCGGTGCTGGTCGCCGTCTGCTGCGTGGCCATCGCCTTCCCCTTCACCTACCTCCTGACCCGCCGGCCGCGCCGCGTGCAGACGCTATGGCTGGTCGGCCTGCTGTCGGTGCTGTCGCTGTCGGAAGTCATCATCGGCTTTGCCTGGTCGACGCTGTTTTCGCGCACGGCGGGCATCACCAATCTGTTCGTGGCGATCGGGCTGATGGACAAGCCGGTGGCGCTGCTGCCGACCTTCGGCGCGGTGCTGACCGGCATGGTTTACCAGGCGCTGCCCTATACGATCCTGGTGCTTTACCCCGCTTTGGTCCGCCTCGATCCGACTCTGTTAGAGGCCGCGCGCACGCTCGGCGCCTCGCCTATCCGGGCCTTCTTCAACGTCGTCGCGCCGGCGCTGCGCAACACCATCGTGGCGACGCTGATCATGGTCTTCGTCTTTGCGCTCGGCTCCTATCTGCTACCGCAGATTCTGGGACGCCCGCAACACTGGACGCTGTCGGTGCTGATCACCGACCAGGCGATCTACCAGTCCAACATGCCGTTCGCGGCCGCAATGGCGGTGTTCCTGGTGCTGATCTCGCTGGCGCTGGTCGGACTGACGCTGCTCGTCGGACGAAGGGAGAACGCCCTATGACCGCGACCTTGCTGCGCCGTGTCTATTTCACCATCGTCGCGCTGTTCCTGGCGGCGCCGCTGATCGTCGTCGCCGGCGTGTCGGTGAATTCGCGGCAGGAGCTCTCCTTCCCGCCGGTCGGTTTCTCGCTCGCCTGGTACGCTCAGATCTTCACCGATCCGGAATGGCGGCTGGCGCTGATCCATTCGGTGACGCTGGCCGTCTGCTCGGCGGCCATTGCCGTGGCGGTCGCGCTGCCCCTGGCTTGGTTCCTGTGGCGGCGCATCGCGCCATGGGCGAACATCTTCCAGGTGCTGGGGCTTGCCCCCTTCATCCTGCCGCCGGTCATCACCGCGCTCGGCTTCCTCTCCTTCTGGGCGACGGTCGGGCAGTTCGGCCAGTTCTTCACCGCCATAATCAGCCACGCCATCTTCTTCGTGACGCTGCCGCTGGTGACGCTGTCGCTCGGCTTTGCCTCGATCGACCGCTCGCTGGTCGAGGCCGCGGCGACCATGGGCGCCGATGACCGCACAGTGCTGAAAACCGTGGTGCTGCCGTTGATCCTGCCCTACCTCGTCTCGGGATACGCCTTCGCCTTCGTCTTGTCGCTCAACGAATACATCGTCGCCTACATGACGATCGGCTTCACCACCGAGACGCTGCCCATCAAGATCTTCAACGCGCTGCGCTACGGCTACACACCGACCATGGCTTCGGTGTCGGTGTTCTTCGTCGCGGTGGCGGCACTGGTGTTCGGCTCGATCGCCAGGTTCGGCGATATACGCAGGCTGCTCGGCGCGATGTCGTCGGACGGGAGCTGAGCGGACCCAGGCCAAACGAGAACGGCCGCCGAACCCGGCGGCCGTTTTGCTTTTAATGGCTGAAGACGAGCGGCGGCGCGATCCTATCCCGCCGCAGCCAGCGCGCGAGCAGCAGCACCGCCACGACGGCCAGACCCGACGCAAGGCCGATCCAGATGCCGACGCCGTGCAGGCCGAAATGGAAGGCGAGCAGCACGCCGAGCGGCAGGCCGATGCCCCAATAGCCGATCGCGGCATAGATCATCGGCACCTTGGTGTCGTGCAGGCCGCGCAGCATGCCGGCGGCAACAGCCTGCGCGCCGTCGAAGATCTGGAACAACGCGGCAAAGGCCAGGAACGACACGGCCAGCGCGATCACCCTGGCGTTGGCCGGGGCGGTCATGTCGATGAAGGCGCCGATCAACAGATGCGGCCACAGCACCATCACCAGCGCCATCAGCGCCATGGACGAGACGCCGATGACGAAGGCGGTCCAGCCGGCGCGCGAAACGCCTGCCGGATTGCCTGCGCCATGCGCCAGCCCGACACGCACGGTGACCGCCTGGTTGAGGCCGAGCGGCACCATGAAGGAGATCGAGGCGATCTGGATGGCGATAGCGTGCGCGGCCAGTGAATCCGCATCGATCAGGCCCATCAGCAGGGCCGCCGCGTTGAAGATCGTAACCTCGAAAGCGAGGATGCCGGCGATCGGCATGCCGAGCCGCAGCAGACCCTTGAAACGCGGCCAGTCGGAGCGCCAGAAGCGGCCGAACAGGCGGTAGCGGCGGAATTTCTTCTCCAGCATCACTACGGCTGCCAGGCCGCAGAACATCAGCGTGCTCGACAGCGTCGTCGCCAGCCCCGAACCGGCAATGCCCATCGAGGTGACGCCGAGATTGCCGAACATGAACACCCAGTTGAAAAAGGCGTTGCAGGCAACGGCGACGAAAACGATGACCAACGCCCAGCCTGGCCGCTCCAGCGCCGAGATGAACGAGCGCAGCACGATATAGCCGTAGAACGGCAGCACCGCCCATTCCAGCCAGCGCAGATAGATGCCGGCCTGGTGGGCGAGCGCCGGCTCCTGGCCCATGGCCAGCAGAATGGCCTCGCCATGCCACAGCACGATCCAGATCGGGATCGAGATCAGGATCGCCAGCCACAGGCCCTGGCGCACGGTACGGCGCAAATCGCGCACCGAATAGCGCCGGCGGCCAAGCTCGGTGGCGATCATCGGCGAGGTCGCCAGCATCAGGCCGAGGCCGAAGATCAGCGGCATGAAATAGAGATTGGCGCCAAGCGCGCCGCTGGCCAGCGTGTCCGCGCCCAGACGCCCCATCATCATGACGTCGGTGGCGGTCATCGCGGTCTGGCCGAGATTGGTCAGCACCATCGGCCAGGCCAGCGCCAGCGTCGCCCTGATTTCCTGACGCCAAAGATTTTCCGGCGCACGAGCGCCGGCTTCGATCGCAGACATTGTCCTGCTCTTTCCGATTGCGGCGCGTCGGCAACGAGGCCGGAAGCCGCACTTCCAAACGGCAAAACCTTCGGTTTCGCAGCGTTTGCGTCGTTCTATTGGACGAAATGCGGCATGAAGGCAAGGGAGGACGGGCAGCCGGCGATTGAGCCAGAGGCGGGAACCCTCCTATCCGGCTGCCCTTATTTGTTTTACGCAATTCCGGACGGAAAACCGTTACACACTTTTCCTGGAATTGCTCTAGATCAGCCGATGCTTTCGCCGCCGTCGATCACCAGTGCCTGGCCGGTCATGAAGGATGAGCGGTCGGAGACGAGGAACAGGATCGCTTCGGCGATCTCTTCGGCGCTCGCCCAGCGGCCCATCGGAATCTTGGTGCGGACATAGGTCTCGATCGCCTCGCGTCCGCCCATCTGGGCGATGAACGGCTCGTTGAAGGGCGTGTCGACCCAACCGGGGCAGAGCGCGTTGACGCGCACATTGTGCCGGGCATAGTCGAGCGACATCTGCCTGGTCATCGCCACAACCGCATGTTTGGAGGTGGCATAGGCGATCATTTCGCGATCGTAGAACACGCCGGAATTCGAGGCCGTGTTGAGGATGACGCCGCCGCCTTGCGCGACCATTGCCGGCATGACCAGCCGCGCGGCCAGGAACTGCGCCCGTACATTGATGCGCCAGGACGCATCCATACCATCGACTTCGACCTCGGTCAGCGTGCCGCCGACCTGGATGCCGGCGTGATTGTGCAGAATGTCGATGCGGCCATTTTTGCCGAGAGTGCCTGTGATGAGCTGCCCTACCGCCGCGTCGTCAGAGACGTCGGTGACAATGGCCTCGGCCTGCCCGCCAGCCGCGCGGATACTCGCCGCTGTCGCCTCGCCGCTGGTCTTATCCCGGTCGGCGATGACCACCAGCGCGCCTTCCCTGGCCATGATCATGGCGCCGGCGCGGCCGATGCCGGAACCGGCGCCCGTCACCACGGCGATGCGGTCTTTGAGGAGCATGAATTTGTCTTTCAGCTGGATGGCTTGTTCAGTTTGACGGCTGGCGCTGGCGCAGCTGCCATTGGGCAAGCACCACCAGAAGAACCGAGGCGACGAGCACGATGGTGGCGATGGCGTTGATTTCCGGCGTCACGCCGCGCCGGATCGAGGCGAAGACATAGATCGGCAGCGTCGTCTGCGCGCCGGCGACGAAGAAGGCGACGATGAAATCGTCGAAGGAGAAGGTGAAGGCGAGCAGGAAGCCGGCGATCACCGCCGGCATGATCTGCGGCAGCACGATCGAGCGAAACGTCGTCAGCGGCGTGGCGTAGAGATCGCTCGAGGCCTCGACCATGTTGCGGTCGAGGCTGGCGAGACGCGTGCCGACGATCATCGTCACCAACGCCATCGAAAACAGGCCGTGGGCGGCGATGATCGATCCATAGCCGAGCGACAGGCGCGGCGGCTGGTCGTTTGGCCAGATCGAGGCGAGGAACGGGTTGAGCACGCCAAACAGCTGGACCAGCGCGACGAGCGTCGAGATGCCGATGACGACGCCGGGAACGACGATCGCGGCACCCATCAGCGCGTCGAAGACGGCGCGGGTTCTGAGCCCGACCCGCGCCAGGCCGAGTGCGGCTGCCGTGCCGCACACCGCCGCCAGAAGGGCGCTGGTGGTGGCGATGAACAGGCTGTTCTTCAACGCCTCGACCAGGAACGGGTTCGACAGCGCCGTGCCGTACCACTGCACCGAAAAGCCGGTGAACTCGCTGGCATGGCGGCCGGCGTTGAAGGAAAACAGCACGACCAACGCGATCGGCAGATAGAGGAAGGCGAAGACGGCTGTGACGAAGGCGCGCATCAGATCAGATCCACCCTGCGGGCGCCCGACACCCGTGTCGAAATGCGGTTTGCCGCGATCAGCACCACCACCGAAACCGCCACCAGCGTGATGGCGATGGCCGATCCGAACGGCCAGTTGCGCGACTGCAGGAACAGGTCGACCAGCGCGTTGCCGATGAAGAACACCTTGCCGCCGCCAAGCAGGGTCGGGATCAGGTATTCGCCAAGCAGCAGGATCATGACCAGCGAGAAACCTGTCATCACGCCCGGCAGCGACAGCTTCAGGGTGACACCCAGAAAGGTCGAGAGCGGCGTCGCGCCGAGATCGGCGGAGGCCTCCAGCAGCCTTCGGTCGAGCCGCTCGAGACTGACATAGATCGGCAGGATCATGAGGGGCAAATAGCCATAGACGATGCCGAGCAGCACGGCGCCCGGCGTGTTGATCAACCTGACATCCTCGATGCCGACAAAGGCCAGCAGTGCGGGAATGCCGCGTCCGCCCAGAATGTACATCCAGGCATAGGTGCGCATCAAAAGGCTGGTCCAAAAGGGAATGACGACGAGCGCAAGCAGGATCAGTCGCCAGCGTTGCGGCGCCTTCAGGGCGAGGTAGTAGGCAACCGGGTAGGCGACGAGCAGGCAGGCAAGCGCGCCCACCGGCGCCAGCATCATCGTGTTCCAGAAAGCAGTCGCCCGCGCCGGAAGATTGGCATACTGCGCCAGCGTGAAGGCGGCCTGATAGCCGCCCTCCGGCGCCCGCTCGCCGACGCTGAATACGGCAATGGCGATGAACGGCAACACCAGGAACACCACCAGCCACGCCGTGGCCGGTGCGAGCAGCAGCGCTGTCAGAAAATTGTGCCGAAATCTGTTGCCGTGCATTAAACCGCCCCGATGCCGGCGGACCTAGGCCCGCTGGTTTTCCGTTTGCGTCAGGCCAGCCTCAAGCCGACTTGAAGCGCGCCATCAGTTCGGCGCGGCCGGGGTCGGTCAGCGTCGCCGCCGCACCAAACTCCAGCGGTGTCAACAGGTCGGCCGCCGGGTAAAGGATCGGATTGTCGAGCACTTCCTTGGGCAGCAGTTTGTTGACCCGCGCGTCGGTCGAGGGCGCGCCATTGGCGAGATGCTCCTTCACAGCAACCTCCGGGGTCATCAGATAATTGAGCAAGGCATAGCCGGCCGGCTTGTTCGGCGCGTCCTTCGGGATGGCGTAGAAATCGGTCCAGATTTCGCCGCCCTCCTTGCCCAAGACATAGGCGATCTCTGGAATATCGCGATGCAGCTGTGCGCCATCATTCGTCCAGCACATGGTCATCCAGGCGTCGCCCGCCCGCATGCCCGGCTGGTAGTCCGAAGAGACCGCGAACAGATGCGGCTTGACCTTGAGCAGCAGTTCCTCGGCCTTGGCGAGTTCGTCCTGCTTCAGCGAGTTGAAGGAATAGCCGTAATATTTCAGCGCGTTGCCGATGGTGGTCAGCTGGTAGTCATGCACCATGGTGCGGCCATCACCCTCAGCCATGGCGACGTCCCAGAATTCCTTCCAGCTGGTCATCGGCTTGGCCAGCTTCTTGGTGTTGACGGCAAAGCCCGTGGTGCCCCAGTTCTTCGGCACCGCGCAGGTCGTGCCGTCGATCGTGCCTTCCGAGGTGAAGCGCGGGTCCTCCTGGGAGCCGTCGAAATTCGGCAGCTTGGCCATGTCGAGCGGATCGATGATGCCGAGTTTCTTGTAGGTCGAGATCGTGTAGTTGGTCGGCACGAACAGGCTCCAGCCCGAGGCGCCGGCCTGCAGCTTGGCAAGCATCTCCTCATTGGAGCCGAAGACGTTGACCTCGACGGCGACGCCGGTGTCCTTCTTGAAATTCTCGAAGGTCTGCGGGTCGTGATAGTTCGGCCAGGTGGCGATCGACATGCGGTCGCCGAGGTTTTCGGCGGCGAAGGCCGGCGTCGGCATGATGCCGAGCTCGCGCGCCATCACCGCGGTTGCGATGCCCAGGCCGGTGAGGCCGATGAAATCGCGGCGGCCGATCGAGCCGCGCTTCAGGCGCATCAGCTGGTCGACGAAGTTCTCAGGGCTAATCGGCAGTCCGTCACGATATGATTTCGACATTTTTTGCTACCCTCTGGTTGGTCCCGTTGTTCTTGGTCTCCGGAAACGCCAGCGGCGTCCCGGAGGCAAAGCCGATGGCGACGGGTTCACCCGGCTTGAAGAGATTGCCATGGCCGATCACATGGTCGGCCTTGGCCAGCAACGTTCCGATGCCCTGGACCTCGATGGCGTATTCCGCGGTCGAGCCCAGGAAAATCCGGTTGCGCACGATGCCCTTGAACGGGCTGCCTTCCGTGGCGCCGAGGCTGAGCGATTCCGGACGCAGGCTGACCGAAACGGTCTCGCCCTGCTGCAAGGCGGTTCGTTTGCGCGCGGCAATGACGGTTCCGTCCGCCAGCGTCACATTGACCAGATCGCCTGTATGCCCGGCAACCTTGCCGCTCAACAGATTGGTCTTGCCGACGAAGTCGGCGACGAACAGGTCGGCCGGCTCGTCATAGATCTCGCTCGGCTGGCCGAGCTGTACGATGCGGCCGCCATTCATGACGCAGACGAAATCGCTCATCGACAGCGCCTCCTCCTGGTCGTGGGTGACCAGCACGAAGGTGATGCCGATCTCGCGCTGCAGGTTCTGCAACTCGATCTGCATGTCGGTGCGCAGTTTCTTGTCGAGGGCCGCCAGCGGCTCGTCGAGCAACAGCACGGCCGGCTTGTTGACCAGTGCGCGCGCCAGCGCGACGCGCTGCTGCTGGCCGCCGGAGAGTTCGTGGATCTTGCGGCGGCCATAGCCGGCGAGCCGCACCATTTCGAGCGCCTCGCCGGCGCGCCGGCCGATTTCCCGCGACGACAGGCGCGGCCGTGCCTGGCGCAGCCCGTAGGACACATTGGCTTCGACATCGAGATGCGGAAACAGCGCGTATTGCTGGAACACCATGTTGACCGGCCGACGATAGGGCGGCGTTCCGGCCATGTCCCGGCCACGGATGAACACCTGGCCTTCGCTCGGCTGCTCGAAGCCGCCGATCATGCGCAGGCATGTGGTCTTGCCGCAGCCGGACGGTCCGAGAAGGGCGACAAAGGCGGAGGGGGGCACAGCGAGATCAATGCCGCTGACGGCGGTCACAGCGCCATAGCGCTTGGTGACGCCGCGAAACTCGATGTCGGGCACTGCGGTCAAAGTGCTGGCTCCAGCAACAGGGCTATTCCAGGACGCTACCAGAGCCAATGGCGTCTAGTATATACCTCGCTGGTGGTATATCTGATCTATTTTCTCGTTTGAGGGGGTATAGATTGAGTGCGTCCCGCAGCGACGAATACAGCCGGCTCGCAGCCCTTGTCGCGGCGACACGGGAGACGAGCGGCGACCTGTTCGGCAAGGCAATGGTCGGCTGGTTGAGCCAGCATGTCGGCTTCGACCACTGCGTGATCTTCGGTTACCGCGGCGCCTCGCGACCGCCGCTGCTGTTCGAAACCTTCTCGCCGGCCGAGAGCCATGTCTTCGTCACGCTCTATCAGGAAGGACCCTATCTGCTCGACCCATTTCATCACGCGGCGGTGGAGCGCAAGGAGGGGTTCTGGCGCATGCGCGAACTGGCGCCCGACCGCTTCTATGCCAGCGAGTATTTTCGCACCTACTATAGCCAGACAAGGCTGGCCGAGGAGGTCGGCTTCTTCGTGCCGCTGCCCGGCAAGGATGCGCTGGTGCTGTCGCTGATGCGATTGCACGCCTCGGGGCCCTTCGGCACCGCCCATGCCAGGCTGCTGCGCGACATGGCGCCGGCGGTGATCGGTTTCGCCCGGTTGCGCTGGCCCGCACTTTCGGCCGAGGAGCAGGACGAAGCGGAGCAGGGCGAGACGAGCGCCGCCGTCAACGAGTTCGACCGCGCCCACATTTGGGAAAGCCTGTCGCTGACCCCGCGCGAAAAGCATGTCGTCGATCTGGTGCTGCAGGGGCATTCCACCGAGTCGATAGCGAGAGCCATGCGTATCGTGCCGGGAACGGTGAAGGTTCACCGCCGCAACATCCACCGCAAACTCGGCATCAAATCCCAGGCCGGGCTGTTCGCCCGCTTCATCGAGATCATCGAGAGCCGGCGTTGAACTCGCTGAGGCAGACATCGTTCACTTGCGGGCGACAGACTGCTACGGATTACCCGAAACCAGTCGCTTCCTCATACGCCCCGGAGAGCAGACGATGGCATTCAGGCGCAGAAAGAACACGGCCGCGATCCCTCGCACGGTGCCGGCTTTCGAGCACATCGTCACCGAGGCGAGCGACAGTTTCCTGTGGCGGCTCGACGACTATCCCTGGGAGCGCAATGTCTGGAATTTTCATCCGGAATACGAGATCCATCTCCTGAGGAAGTCTTCCGGGGTCGCGCTGGTCGGCGATCACATCGGCGAATTCGGGCCGGGCTACCTGAGCATCGTCGGCGGCGGGCTGCCGCATGACTGGGTGACATCGGTGCAACCCGGCGAGCTGATCGAAGGACGCGACATCGTGCTGCAATTCGATCCGCAGCGGCTGCGCGGCTCGGCGGGACTGCTGCCGGAGCTGCGCGAACTGGAACCGTTCCTGGAGCGATCGCTGCGTGGCATCGTCTTCCATGGCCGCGCCGCGCTCGACGGCGCCGCGCTGATGGAACGGATGGGCACGGTGCACGGGCTCGCCCGGTTTTGCCTCTTCCTCGAACTGGTCGATCTGCTGGCCAGGACAGACGAATACGAGCTTTTGTCCTCGCCGGATTTCTCACCCGCGCTCGACGCAACCTCGCTGGACATCATCCAGCGCACGCTGACCTATCTCTTCCAGCATTTCGCCGAGGACCTGAAGCTGCCGGAGGCGGCGGAGCTGGCGGGGATGAGCGAAAGCACGTTTTCGCGCTTCTTCCAGAAGAACACCGGCAACAGTTTCAGCGACCACATCGCCAAGCTCCGGCTCTGGCAAGCCTGCAAGCTGCTGGCGGACACCGATATTCCGATCACCGACATCTGCTTCCAGGTCGGCTACATGAACATCTCCAACTTCAACCGCGCCTTCCTGCGCAAGCACCGGATGACGCCGTCATCCTACCGCAAGCTGTCGAAGCAGCGGATGACGATGCGCGCCTGAAAACCGGCCTTCCTCACTCCATCGGTACTCATGTGACAGAGGCCGTGCAGGCGGGCCGGATTTTGCAGCGCACAATGCATAAAAGTACAGGTCTGCTGCAACGGGGCTTCTAGCGCGGCCTTTAGCAACTCCTCATTTTGGCGATGGGTGGCTTGTCGCTCGGGCGATGGCGAGGATCGCGCAACCGAAGACTTCCGCTTCCTGCGACTGTTCCTGGAGGAGAAAATCAATGAAACCAATTCGGCTCGCTGCGAGCATAAGCGCAGCTTTCATGCTTACCACGACCCTCTCGACCATGGCGCTGGCGGCGCCGGTCTGCTCGGCGCCGGTCAAGGTGCTGGCGCAACCGCGTGACGGGCTGACGCTGCTGGAAGCGTCCAAGGACGAGTTCCAGAAACTGGCCGGCGCCAGCTTCCAGATCGACTATCTCAACGAGAACGACCGCCGGGCAAAGTCGCGCGCCGATGCGTCCACGGTCGGCAACTACAACGTCTACTATGTCGACGAAGCCAATGTCGCGCTGTTCGCCTCGTCGAAATGGATCGTGCCGCTCACCGACTATTACCCGGCTGACTACGACTACGCCGATTTCGACCCGGGCCGGCAGAAGGTCGCCACCTATGACGGCAAGGTGTGGTTCGCGCCGCTGACCGGCGGCGGCGACCTGATGGTCTACCGCAAGGACATTCTGGAAGCCGCCGGCATCCAGCCGCCGAAGACGCTGGACGAGTTGATCGCCGACGTGCCGAAGCTGACCGATCCCGACAAGGGCATGTACGGCATCGCGCTGCGCGGCGCGCGTGGCTCGGGCGCCAATGTCTGGCGCTGG
This sequence comes from Mesorhizobium sp. LNJC405B00, assembly GCF_000502615.1. NCBI lineage: Bacteria > Pseudomonadati > Pseudomonadota > Alphaproteobacteria > Hyphomicrobiales > Phyllobacteriaceae > Mesorhizobium > Mesorhizobium sp. LNJC405B00. The sequence goes on from NZ_AYWC01000005.1 coordinate 339,468, forward strand.
ATGCCGTTCTTCAAGGCCTATGGCGGAAAATGGTTCGACGGTGACAAGCCGGCTTTCAACTCCGAGGCCGCGGTCAAAGCGACCGAGACCTATCTTAAACTGTTCAAGGATTCAGCGCCCGGCACGCAGACCGGCAGCTGGGATGAATCGACCGGCGCCTTCCTGTCGGGCCAGGTTGCCATCTTGGTCGAATCGACGCCGCTGTCGGGCATGGCGGTCGACCCGAAGACCTCGCAAGTGGTCGGCAAGATCGGCTTCCTGCCGCCGCCCTCGCCACTGACCGGCGGCGGCTACGGCCACGGCCTCGCCATCGCCGCCAAGGCCAATGCCGATGACGCCGCGAAGCAATGCGCCGGCCTGTTCATCGCCTGGGCGACGTCGAAGGAGAACGAGAAGCGCCGGCTCGACGCGCACCAATTCGGCGAGCTCAACCGCACCAGCGTGCTGTCCAGCAAGGAGTTCGCCGACATCTATGGCGCCGATCTCGGCCAGGCGCTTGCCGATACCGGCAAGGTGACGGCGGTGAACTTCTGGCAGGATCCGCGCTGGCCGGATCTCGGCGACCGCTGGGGCATCATCCTGGAAGAGCTGGTCACCGGCACGCGCACCGACGTCAAGGGCGGCCTCGACGAACTCGAGGCCTACGCCAACGAGCTGGTGAAGAAGAAGTAATCCTCCCGCCCGCCGCGCGGTCCACGGCATTCGACCGGATGCCGGGACCTGTGCGCCGCGGGTTCTCCCCAAAAAGGCACAGCCCGAGGATAGGCAATGCGCCGACGCTCTTCCCTGCCCGTGACGTTTCTGGTTCCGACGCTCGCCATTCTTCTGGTGCTGTCGATGGTGCCGACGCTGTACGCCATCGTCATTGCGCTGCAGAATCGCGAGCTGAGCTCGTCGAACTATTCCTGGGTCTGGCTGTCGAACTTCATCGACCTGTTCGCCGACCGGCGTTTCCTCAACGCGGTCTGGGTTTCGGTGAAGTGGGAAATCGTCACCGTGGTGGCGACGATGATGGTGGCGATCGGGCTCGGCGTGCTGATGTTCGAAGTAGCGTCGCCGCGGCTGCGCAACATCTACTGCCTGCTGTTCATCATCCCGGTGCTGTTGCCGCGTGTCTCGGCGGCCTTCGTGTGGAAGTTTGCCTATCATCCGCTCTACGGCATCGCCACCTATCCCTACAGGCTGATCACCGGCGGGTTGATCTTCGACCCGCTGTCGAAGCCGTCGACGGCCCTGTTTGCCGTCGCCTCGGTCGATGTCTGGCAGTGGGGACTGTTCTTCGCGGTCATCGTGCTGAAGCTTCTGGAGACCTTGCCGCCGCAGCCGATCGAAGCGGCGCGGCTCGACCACGCCAAACGCTGGCAGATCCATGCCTATGTGACCTTGCCTATGCTGAAGGCGCCGCTGATCAGCCTGATGTTCGTCAAGATGATCGAATCGCTGCGCTCCTTCGACCTGATTTATGTGATGACGCGCGGCGGGCCGGGCGTGGCGACCGAGACGCTCGACATGTACGCCTTCTCGCAAGGCTTCATCGAATCCGGCAAGGTGTCCTATGCCTCGGCCATGGCGGTGCTGATGATGATCGCGACTGTCATCACCTTCACCATGCTGTGGAAGCGGGTGCAGGCATGAGGCCGTATCGCATGAGACCGGGCCGCCTCATCGGCAAGATCATCCTGGCCTTCGCCGGCTTCATGGCGGTGTTTCCGCTCGCCTGGACGGCGGTCAATTCGCTGAAGAGCAATGTCGACATCATCACCCGCGTGCCGCGCCTGGTGTTTACCCCGACCTTCGACAATATCAGCTACATCATCGGCCGCGACAGCGTAATGACCGGTCTCTTTAACTCGGTCATTTCCTGCGGCGTCGCCGTGCTGATCGGCGTCATGCTCGGCCTTCCGGCAGCCTATGCGGTGGCGCGCTATCCCAATCGCTTCGCTGGCGACATCCAGTTCTTCGTGTTGTCGCTGCGCTTCCTGCCCCCGGTGGCAGTCGCCATTCCGCTGATGGTGATCTGGCTGCAGATCGGGCTCTACGACACCTTGCCGGCGCTGATCGTCACCTATTCGCTGCTCACCATCTCGGTGATCATGTGGCTCGCCATTCCCGCCTTCCAGGCCGTGCCGAAGGAAATCGAGGAAGCCGCTTTCGTCGACGGCTACGGCGCTTACTCGGTGTTCTGGCGCATTGCGCTGCCGGTAGCGGCGCGCTCGCTGATCGGCGCCGTCGCCTTCAGCTTCGTGCTGGTGTGGAACGAATTCCTGATCGCGCTGATGCTGTCCAGTTCCAACGCCAAGACATTGCCGATCGTCGCTTCCGAACTTTCACAGCAAGGCATGAACGTGCCGTGGGGAATCCTCAACGCCTCGGTCGTGCTGTTGTCGCTACCGCCGCTGCTGTTCCTCGGCGTGCTCAGCGGCTTCCTGAATTCCGTTTTCCGGCAAAAAAAGACTTGATGCGAGGACTTACCTATGCGGGCACTGGTGCTTGAGAAAAAAGGCGAACTGTCGCTGCGCGAGATCGCGCTGCCGCTCGACGTCGGACCGGGCGATGTCAAGATCGCCATCCACACGGTCGGCGTCTGCGGCAGCGACGTGCACTATTACACCCATGGCGCCATCGGCAGCTATGTCGTGCGGGCCCCGATGGTGCTCGGCCACGAAGCCGCGGGAACGATCGTCGAGATCGGCGCCAATGTCGGCACGCTGAAGGTCGGCGACCGCGTCTGCATGGAGCCGGGCGTGCCGAACCTGTCGTCGCGCGCGACCAGGCTCGGCATCTACAATGTCGACCCTGACGTCTCCTTCTGGGCGACGCCGCCTGTGCATGGCGTGCTGGCGCCCTATGCCGTGCACCCGGCCGCCTTCACCTACAGACTGCCGGACAATGTCACCTTCGCCGAAGGCGCGATGGTCGAACCCTTTGCCATCGGCATGCAGGCGGCGAGCCGCGCCCGCATCGTGCCTGGCGACGTCGCCGTCGTCGTCGGCTGCGGCCCGATCGGCATCATGATCGCGCTGGCGGCGCTGGCCGGCGGCTGCTCGAAGGTGCTGATCTCCGATTTTTCCGCACCCAAGCTCAAGATTGCCGCGCAATATCCCGGCATCGTGCCGGTCAATATAGGTGAGCAATCGCTGGTCGACGCAGTCTCCGCCGCGACCGACAATTGGGGCGCGGATATCGTGTTCGAGGCGAGCGGCAGCCCGAAGGCATTCGCCGACCTGTTCGATGTCGCGCGGCCGGGCGGCGCGGTGGTGCTGGTCGGACTGCCGGTCGAACCGGTCAGCCTCAACGTTCCGGCGGCGATCTCCAAGGAAGTGCGCATCGAGACGGTGTTCCGTTACGCCAACATCTTCGACCGCGCGCTGCAGCTGATCGCCTCGGGGAAGGTCGACCTCAAGCCGCTGATCACCGGCACTTATGATTTCTCGGACAGCATCGAGGCCTTCGAGCGGGCGGCGCAAGGCAAGCCGCAAGACGTCAAGCTGCAAATCCTTCTTACCGGCGAGAAGGGCTGACCATGTCCGCGATCGTTTGCTCCCATGTCGACAAGGCTTACGGCGCCACCACCGTCATCCGCGACCTCAATCTCTCGATCGAGGAGCACGAATTCGTCGTATTCCTCGGCCCGTCCGGCTGCGGCAAGTCGACCTTGCTCAGGATGCTGGCCGGACTGGAGGATATCAGCGGCGGGGAAGTGTCGATCGGCGGCAAAGTGGTCAACGATCTCGAGCCCGGCGAGCGCGGCATTGCCATGGTTTTCCAGAACTATGCGCTCTACCCGCATATGACGATCTTCGACAACATCGCCTTTGGGCTCAAGCGACAGAAAGTGCCCCCGGCCGAGATCCGGAAGCGGGTCGAGGCGGTGGCAACGACGCTCGGCCTCGAACCTTACCTCGCCCGCAAGCCGACCGAACTTTCCGGCGGCCAGCAGCAGCGCGTGGCGATTGCGCGCGCCATGATCAAGACGCCGAAAGTGTTCCTGTTCGACGAGCCGCTGTCCAATCTAGATGCCAAACTGCGCAACCACATGCGGGTCGAGATCGCCCGGCTGCATCAGTCGCTGAAGACCACCACCGTCTATGTCACCCACGATCAGTTGGAAGCGATGACGCTGGCCGACCGGATCGTGCTGCTCAGGGATGGCGTTATCGAACAGATCGGCTCGCCTGCGGAGATCTATCGCCAGCCGGGCAATCTGTTCGTCGCCGGCTTCATCGGTACGCCGAACATGAATTTCATCGACGTGGCCGTCGGGCGGAAGGACGAACGCTGGACGCTGACAGACGGCGGCTCGAGCTTCTCCATAGAAGGCTCGGGCTTCGATCTACGCGGCGTCCAGCGCGCCGTGCTTGGAATCCGACCGCCGGACCTGAAGACCGCCGGCGCTCAGAGCATCAATCTTCTGCAAGGCACCGCCGACCTCATCGAGTTCCATGGCAATGACGCGCTGGTGACGTTCGCCTGCGGCGGCAAGGAGGTCGGCGCATTGGTATCGGCCCGCGAATGCCCGGCGTTGCGCGCGCCTGTGCGCTACACATTCGAGGAGGAGAGCGTGCATCTGTTCGACTCGGCGACCGGCGCATCCTTGCGCCGGCGAGAGGAGGCCTAGATTTGGTACGCAATTCCGGACGGAAAACCGTTTCACATTTTTCGTGGAATTGCTCTAGCTGATGGCGTCGAGCTCCTGCCGCTGGCGGTGCATTTCGAGGAAAATCCTGTAGTCGCGGTCGAAGCGGCCTGACGCGGCCGGGTTCGAGGTGCGCGCCCTGCCGCCTTGCTGCATGGCGACGCAAGCGGCATTCAGGTCCGGGAACAGACCGGCCGCGGTGGCGGCGACCATGCCGGTGCCGAGCAGAACGGCTTCGTCGGCCAGCGGCTCGATTACCGCGCAGCCGGTCGCGTCGGCATAAAGCTCCATCAGCAACGGGTTCTTGGTGTGGCCGCCGGTGACATGCAGCGTGTCGATGAGATAGCCGTTCTCGTTCAGCGCCTCCAGCACATGGCGCACGCCGAGCGCGATGCCGACGGCGGTGCGCCAATACAGCTTGCACAGACTGTCGAAGGAGGAATCCAGCGTCAGCCCGCTGACCACGCCGACGGCATGCGGGTCGGCAAGCGGCGAGCGGTTGCCGTGGAAATCCGGCAGCACATGCAACCTCGCCGCCAGCTTGTCGCCTTCGGTGCTGCGCAGTTCAGCGACGCGCCTGGCGATCTTGGCATGCATGGCCGCATCCGGCTCGCCGCCGGCGCCATGCCAGCGGATGATGTGGTCGAGCAAAGCCCCGGTAGCCGACTGGCCGCCTTCCGACAGCCAGAGCTTTGGCAGTGCGGCGCCATAGTATGGACCCCAGACGCCGGCGAAAGGCTGCGGATCGGGCGACATGGCCATGACGCAGGACGAGGTGCCGGCGATCAATGCCAGATGGCGGCCGATATTCTGCTCGTCGCCAGCAAAGCCGCCGAGCACGCCAAGCGCGCCGGCATAGGCATCGATGACGCCGGCGCCGACCCGACAGTTTTCGCTCAAGCCCAACTCCGCCGCCGCTTCAGGGGTGAGCGTGCCGATGTCTGCGCCGACAGCACTTGCCTTCTCCGGCAGGCTGCCGTGTTCGAACAGATCGCCAAGCCCGACCCTGTCGAAGAAGTCACGGCGCCAGCCGGTTTCCTCATGCGCCAGATAGGTCCATTTGGCGGTCAGCGTGCATTGCGAGCGCGCCAGCGACCCGGTCGCCTTCCAGGTCAGGAAATCGGTGAGGTCGAATAGGTAGCCGGCTTCATGCCAAGTTCCCGGCAGATTGCCCTTCAGCCACATCAGCTTCGGCGTCGCCATTTCCGGCGACATGACGCCACCGATATAGTCGAGTACGGCGTGGCCGCTATCGGTGCATTCATCTGCCTCGGCGATGGCGCGATGGTCGAGCCAGACGATGGTGTCCCAGCGCCGTTCGCCCGTCACCGAGACGCTGAGCTGGCCGGCATTCCTGTCCAGCACCACCAGCGAGCAGGTGGCGTCGAACGACATGCCGACAATATCGTCGGCTGACACACCGGCCTTTTCGCGCGCGGCACGCACCGCGATGCAGACCGCCGACCAGATATCCTGCGAATTGTGCTCGGCGTGATCGGCCTTCGGCTGGTTCATGACGATCGGATGCTCGGCGCGGCCGAGCAAGGTGCCTGACGTATCGAGAATGCCCGCGCGGGCGCTCCCGGTGCCGACATCGACCGCGCAAACGAAGCTTTTCGTCAAGATGCTTTTACTCTCGCTCCCTAGAGCCGGATGATTTCAGGTCTGTTCGACCCGAAATCTGAATCCGTCTCTAAATCAAAGAAGTAGAGCATGATGTCGTTCCGAAAACCGATTCACACTTTTCGGCATCATGCTCTAGCCTGCAATCAGATCGGGCAATTGCAGCATGTCCGCGAATATAAAGTCCGGTTCACTCGACGCAAGCCGCGCTTTCAAGGCCGGGTTGCCGGCGTGCGAACCGCCGGTGAAAGCAAAGACGCGCATGCCGGCCGCACGCGCCGCCGCGATGCCGGCAGGGCTGTCCTCGATTACGATGCAATTACCGGGATGCGCGCCCATGGCGGCGGCGGCATGGAGAAAAAGATCCGGCGCCGGCTTGCCGCGCGCGACCATGGCGGCGCTGAACAGATGCGGCTCGAGCAGGCCGAGCAGACCGGTGACGTCGAGCGCGTAGCGTATCCGGTCGAGCGTGCCGGAGGACGCGACGCAGCAGGGCACGCCCAGCCTCGGCAGGATGTCGCTGATGCCGGGAATCGGCTTCAGCTCCTCGCGGAATTTGCGCATCAGTTCGACGCGCATGTCGGTCAGATGCACGTCGGTGATGTCGATGGTGAAATCGCGAAGAAGTATCTCGCGCACGCTCTTCATGCTCTTGCCTAAGAAATGCTCGTAGGCGGTATCTTCGCTGACCGAGCCCCCGGCGGCAGAGATCATGCCGAGCAGAGCCGAAACCGACAGCGCCTCGCTGTCGACCAGCACGCCGTCACAGTCGAAGATGACCAGTTCGGGCGTCATTGCGGCTGGCGTCAGAGCTTGCCGGAGATGTAGCGCGTCAGCGTCGCGCGCGTGCCATTCGCCCACAAGACGTTGAGCGCATGGGCAAAGGCCTCGGCGAACGCCGCCGAGCGGCCGACATCGCCATAGATGTCCTCCATCGCAAGCCAGGCGTCGGGCGCATCCTTCGCCGCCTTGGCGGTTGCCTGCAGCCGGTCCCAGCTGGGATCGTTGGCTTCGATGTCGGCGCCGCTGTCGGTGGTGCCGAAGCAATAGCGGCACCACAGCGCCGATTCCAGCGCGAGACCCGCAACGCTCTTCCCGGCTTTCAGCCGGTCGGCGATGGTCGGGATGATGAATTTCGGCTGCCGGTTGGAACCGTCGAGGCAAAGCCGGCGGATGGTGTCGCCGATCTTGGGGTTGGAAAAGCGGTGCTCGATGAGCTGGTAATAATCCTCCAGCACGGTGTCCGGCACCGGCGGCACGGTCGGGATGATCTCGTCATGCTCGAGCTTGGCGAGGAAGCCGCGCACCAGCGGCTCCTGCATCGCCTCATGGACGAAATGGATGTCCATCAACCCTGCGGGATAAGCGATCGTGGCATGACCGCCATTGAGGATGCGGATCTTCATCAGCTCATAGGGCGCGACATCCCTCACGAATTGCACACCGACCTTTTCCAGCGGCGGGCGGCCGTCGGTGAAACGGTCTTCCAGCACCCATTGCTTGAACGGCTCGCAGAACACCGGCCAGTTGTCCTCGAGGCCGAACTCCGAGGCGAGAATACCGCGCTCGCGGTCGGAGGTGGCGGGCGTGATGCGGTCGACCATGCCGTTGGGAAAGGCGACATTGTCGCTGACCCAGTTCGCCAGATCCTCGTCGATCAGCCGGGCCAGCCCAATGACGCCATCCGAGGTGACATGGCCATTATGAGGGATGTTGTCGCAGGACATGACGGTGAACGGCACGATGCCGTCGGCCCGGCGGCGCATCAGGCCCGCAAGGATGAGGCCGAACACCGTCTTCGGCGTCGTGCCTGCCTGTGCGTCGGCGACGATGTCGGGGTGGGTCGGGTTGAACTTGCCGGAGGCCGGATCGATGAAATAACCGCCTTCCGTGATGGTCAGCGAGACGATCTTGATCGCCGGATCGGCGAGCTGGTCGATGATGGCATCGGCATCGCCGGGCGTCAGGAAGTCGATCATAACGCCGGTGACGCGGGCGCTCATATGGTCGGAATCCTGCTCGACCACGGTGGTCAGCCAGTCCTGCTCCTGCAGCTTGGAACGGCCGATTTTTTCGCCCTCGAAGACCCCGGCGCCGACCAGCGCCCAGTCATGGCCGATGCCTGCATTGAAGAGATCGTCGAGGTAGACCGCCTGATGCGAGCGATGGAAATTGCCGACGCCGAAATGGACGATACCGGGTTTGAGCCTGGAGCGATCATATCTGGGACCGGCGACCTTGGCGGGGAGTTCCGAGAGGATCGAGGAGGAGAGTTTCACGGTCATTTTTCTACCCTTTTGGCCGGGCTGCGGCCTTCGTGATCCCGGCCCATCAACTCATCCATTGGCCGCCATCGACATTGTAGGTCTGGGCGACGATGTATTCGGCGTCGTCGCTGGCCAGGAAGACCGCCATGCCGGTCAGGTCCTCCGGCTTGCCCATGCGGCCATAGGGCACGCCCTCGCCGACCAGCCGCTTCTTCTCGCCCTTCGGCCGGTTCTCATATTTGGCAAACAGCGCATCGACCTCATCCCACATATCGCTGTCGACGACGCCGGGCGCGATGCCATTGACGTTAATGCGGTGCTTGATCAGGTCGAGCCCGGCGGACTGGGTCAGCGAAATCACCGCGGCCTTGGTGGCGCAATAGACGGCGACCAGCGGCTCGCCGCGCCGTCCTGCCTGGCTGGCGATGTTGATGATCTTGCCGCCCTTGCCCCTTGCGATCATCGAACGCGCCGCTGCCTGCAGCATGAACAAAGTGCCGGCGACGTTGACGGAGAACAATTTGTCATAGCTCGCTTCGGTGATCTCGACGATCGGCGCCAGGTCGAACAAGGCAGCATTGTTGATCAGTATGTCGAGGCCGCCGGTCTTTGTTTCGACCGCCTTGACCGCCGCCTGGATCGAAGCAAGGTCGCTGACGTCGAGCCTGACCGGATAGGCGTTGGCGCCAATCTCGGCGGCCGTCTTTTCGGCAGCCGCCAGATTGATGTCGGCAATGGCCACCGTGGCACCCTCGCGCGTATAGGCTTCGGCAAAAGCCCTGCCGATGCCGCGCGCGGATCCGGTGATCAGCGCCGATTTGCCTTTCAGTCTCACTGCGTCAGCGCCTTTCCGTCGGGGCCGAAGCGATGCATGCGGACCTTGTCCGGCGTCAAATAGATGGTGTCGCCATGGCGTACGGCCAGTTCGCCATCGGCGCGTACCGTCAGCGGACCGACGCCGTCGGCCTGGACATGCAGGAAGGTGTCGGAGCCCAGATGCTCGGCGACGCCGACAAGGGCTTTCCAGTCACCCGCCGTGGTCGATATCCCCATATGCTCGGGACGGATGCCGATGGTCTTGGCGTTGTATTTGGCCGCCGGCGCACCTTCGATCAGGTTCATTTTCGGCGAACCGATGAAGCCCGCCACGAACAGGTTCTTCGGCGACTTGTAGAGTTCCATCGGCGAGCCGACCTGTTCGATGTTGCCGGCGTTGAGCACGACGATCTTGTCGGCCATGGTCATGGCTTCGATCTGGTCGTGGGTGACGTAGACCATCGTCGTCTTGAGCTGATGGTGCAGCTCGCTGATTTCGAGCCGCATGGTGCCGCGCAGTGCGGCATCGAGGTTGGACAGCGGCTCGTCGAACAGGAATGCCGAGGGCTGGCGCACGATGGCGCGGCCGATGGCGACGCGTTGCCGCTGGCCGCCGGAGAGCTGGCCGGGCCGGCGTTCGAGATAGTTGGTGAGGTTGAGGACCCGGGCCGCGTCCTTCACCTTCTTGTCGATCGTCGCCACATCCTCGCCCGCCATCTTCAGCGGGAAGCCGATGTTCTTGGCCACCGTCATATGCGGATAGAGCGCATAGGACTGGAATACCATGGCCAGCTTGCGCTTGGCCGGCGCCTCGCCGGTGACGTCACGGCCATCGATGTTGATGGTGCCCCCGCTGGTGTCCTCGAGCCCGGCAATGAGGCGCAGCAACGTGGACTTGCCGCAACCCGACGGCCCGACGAAGACGACGAACTCGCCATTCTCGATGACCAGGTCGAGGCCTGGAATGATGACCGTCGATCCGAAATGCTTGGAGACGTTCTTGAGCGTGATGTTTCCCATGGTTTCCTCCCCGAGGGGTTATTTGGCCGGATTGCTTCAGGCAACGTCCGTTATTTTACCGCGCCGAATGTCAGGCCGCGCACCAGCTGCTTCTGGCTGAACCAGCCCATGATCAGGATGGGGGCGATGGCCAGCGTCGAGGCCGCCGAAAGCTTGGCCCAGAACAGGCCTTGCGGGCTCGAGAACGAACTGATGAAGGCCGTCAGCGGCGCTGCCTCGGTGGTGGTCAGGCGGATGGTCCAGAACGCTTCGTTCCACGCCAGGATGATGTTGAGCAGCATGGTCGATGCGATGCCCGGCACGGCCATGGGGGTCAGCACATAGACGATCTCGCCCCACAAGGTGGCGCCGTCCATGCGTGCCGCTTCCAGGATCTCGCCGGGGATTTCGCGGAAGTAGGTGTAGAGCATCCAGATCACGATGGGCAGGTTGATCAGCATCAGCATGATCATCAGGCCGATGCGGCTGTCGAGCAGTCCGGCATCGCGGAAGATGAGGTAGATCGGGAACAGCACGGCAACCGCCGGCATCATCTTGGTCGAGAGCATCCACATCAGGATGTCCTTGGTCCACTTGCCCGGCGAGAAGGCCATCGACCAGGCGGCCGGAACCGCGACTATCAGGGCCAGGATGGTCGAGCCGACCGAGAGCAGCACCGAGTTGAAGAAGAACTTGAAGTAGCCGCTCTGCGCCTGGACCTCGGTATAGCTCTCGAACGTCCCCGACGGGATCAGCGCGAAGCCCTGGATGGCCTCCTGCTCCGACTTGAACGAGGTGATGATCGTGTAGAGGATCGGGAAGAAGATCAGCAGCGCGACGATCCAGGCGGCGCCTGTCGCAATGACCTTGTGTTGGGTGGTGACTGCACGTGCCATCGTATCCTCCCTTACTTGTCCAGGTTCTTGCCGACCGCGCGCATGGCGAAGAAGGCGACGATGTTGGCGAGAATGACGGCGATGACACCGCCGGCCGATGCCTGGCCGATTTTGAACTCCAGCAATGCCTTCTGGTAGACGAGGAAGGGCAGGTTGGTGGAGGCATAGCCGGGTCCGCCATTGGTGGTGACCAGGATTTCGGCATAGACCGACAGCAGGAAGATGGTCTGGATCAGGATGACGACGGTGATGGCGCGCGACATGTGCGGCAGCGTCAGATAGATGAAGCGGCTGACCAAGCCGGCGCCGTCCATCTCGGCGGCTTCCTTCTGCTCGCCGTCGAGCGACTGCAATGCGGTCAGCAGGATCAGCGTTGCGAAGGGCAGCCATTGCCAGGCGACGATGATGATGATGGCAAGCATCGGATGCTGCCCGAACCAGTCGATCGGTTGAGCCCCGAAGAAGCGCGCAATGTCGGCAAAGACGCCGTATTGCGGGTGCATGATCATGTTCTTCCAGACAAGTGCAGCCACCGGCGGCATGACGAAGAACGGAGAGATGACGAGGATGCGGACGATCCCCTGTCCCCACATCGGCTGATCGATCAACAGCGCCAGCATGATGCCGCCGATGACGGTGATCAGCAGCACGCTGCCCACCAGGACCAGCGTGTTGAGGATCGACTGCAGGAATGCCGGGTTGGAATAGAACAGCGAGTAATTCGAGAACCAGACAAACCCGTCGCGGATCGGATTGAGCGGATTGTACTGCTGGAAGGAGAACCAGATCGTGAGTGCCAGCGGCACGATCATCCAGACGAACAGCAGCACCACGGATGGCGCCAACATAAAGCGGGCAAGCGAACGGGTCTGCTGAGTAGCCATGACGGTCACCCTTCAAGGTCAGCCAAATTTTCAGGTGTGTGAAAGGGGCCGCCCGAACTGGGATTCGGGCGGCCGTTGCCGGCCAAGGAGGCGGCCGGCATTCGGCACCGGGAGGAGCCTTACTTGATATAACCGCCTTCGGTCATGGTCGCGGTGGCGGCGTCCTGCGCCTGCTTGAGCGCGTCGTCTACGCTGGTCTGGCCGGCGAGCGCCGCCGAGAACAGCTGGCCAACGGTTGTGCCGAGGCCCTGGAACTCAGGAATGGCGACGAACTGCACACCGACATAGGGCACCGGCTTGACGGTCGGATGCGTCGGGTCGGCGGCATTGATCGAGTCCAGCGTCATCTTGGCGAACGGAGCCGCCTTCTGATACTCGGCATTGGCATAGAGCGAGGAGCGCGTGCCCGGAGGAACGTTGGCCCAGCCTTCCTTCGAAGCAACCAGTTCTGCGTAGTGCTTGCTGGTCGCCCAGGAGACGAACTTCTGTGCGGCGTCTCCCTTCTGCGTGCCGGCCGGGATGGCCAGCGACCAGGCCCACAGCCAGTTGCCGCGCTTGCCCAGACCATTGTCGGGGGCCAGTGCGTAGCCGACCTTGTCCGCGACGGTCGAGTTCTTCGGGTCGGAGACGAAGGAGGCGGCGACGGTGGCGTCGATCCACATGCCGCACTTGCCCTGCTGGAACAGCGCCAGGTTTTCGTTGAAGCCGTTGGACGAGGCGCCCTCGGGACCGTCGGCCTTCATCAGGTCGACATAGAACTGCAGTGTGTTCTTCCATTCCGGCTGGTCGAATTGCGGCTTCCAGTTCTCGTCGAACCAGCGGGCGCCGAAGGAGTTCGACATGGCGGTGAGGAAGGCCATGTTCTCGCCCCAGCCGGCCTTGCCGCGCAGGCAAACGCCGTTCACGCCATTGGCGCGGTCGGTCATCTTGTCGGCGGCCTGCTTGATGAAGTCCCAGGTCGGGGCGTCGGGCATCTTCAGCCCGGCCTTCTCGATCAAGTCCTTGCGGTACATGACGAAGGAGCTTTCGCCGTAGAAGGGCGCGGCATAGAGCTTGCCGTCGACCGACAGGCCGCCGGCGATGGCCGGGATGATGTCCTTTGCGTCATAGTCGTCGCCGAGCTTGTCGAGCGGCAACAGCCAGTTCTGCTTGGCCCAGATCGGAACCTCGTAGGTGCCGATGGTCATAACGTCATACTGGCCACCCTTGGTGGCAATGTCGGTGGTGACGCGCTCGCGCAGCACGTTCTCTTCGAGCGTGACCCAGTTGAGCGTGACGTCGGGGTTAGCCTTGGTGAAGTCGTCGGTCAGCTTCTGCATGCGGACCATGTCGCCATTGTTGACGGTGGCGATGGTGATGGATTCGGCATGCGCGGCGAAAGCGAAGGCGCTGGCCGACAACAGGCCCAAAGTGAGCGTGCGCAGTTTCATCAAATTCCTCCCATGAACCAAGATGAGCATTTGCCTTGGTAATGGGCAATTACTCACTTGGCGTTAATTATGTCAAGCCGGATTCGATGCTGCAGCGCAGCACACGGGGCAGGTGCGCGACGTTGCGCGCGTAGAGGATATTGAATGGACTTGGGAAGCTGTTTGCACGGGATGTGAGAGCGGGTTGATGCCGACCCATCGCAACCCAATCGTGGCGCCAAGGGAGCGATAGGGCCCAGCCCGTCAGCCGTGGGACGGGTAGCTTCCGACGGAATATTCGAAAACCCTGCCGTCGCGTGTTTGCTTGGCTCTGGTCAGCACTTCCGTCACCTGGATCCAGCTGGGCTCGTCCTTGCGCAGCCTAACCTCCCGGCCGATTGCCTTCACGGCAGCTTGAAACGGCGTAAATGCTTCGATCACCTGCGTCGTGCGCACGGTGTTGTTTTCGATTTCTTCGACGCGATAGACTTTCATCAGCCGACTGATCGACCCTGTTTCAATCTGCAGACGATTGATCCTGCTCAATTGGGTCGTCACAAGCACAAGCCTATGCCGGGCGAGTGATATCGACAGCGTTTTTGTCAAGCTTGGTTAACCGGGTGGCCCGATCGCAGCTGTTTGTCCGCGAAAGCGAGCATTCGTCGCGGATCCATGGCTCGCTTTGCATCTCGGAAATCAATCCGCGAATCGCTCGCCTTCAGGCGCAGGCGATCTCGGCCAGGATCCAGTCCCGGAAGGCTTTTATCTTCGGCACGTTGCGACGCGCCGTCGGGTAGACCAGCCAATAGGCGTGGCCGTCGTCGCCGACCAGGTCGAAGGGCTGGATCAGGCGGCCGGCGGCGAGCTCGGTCTTGAACAATGCGGTGGTCAGGATCGCCACACCATGGCCGGCGATGGCCGCGTTCGCCTCATAGGCCTGCGCGCCCATGCTGGTGCCGGTGCGCCTGGCAAGTTCGTCGGCGGGGACGCCGGCAAGGGCGAACCATTCCCGCCACCAGATGTCGCCGGGATCGAGAATGGGCAGCTTGAACAGGTCGGCGGGTTCGTGGACGCCACCTATGGTGGCAGCGAGTGCCGGGCTCAGCACCGGGGTGAAATCGGCCTTGAACAAAAGATGGGTCTCCACTCCAGGCCACTTGCCGCTGCCGGAGCGGATAGCGATGTCCATGTCCTCGCGGGCAAAATCGATCACCCTGTTCGAGGTATCGACGCGCACCGCCAGCGACGGATGCGCGACCTGGAAGGAGCCGAGGTGCTGCGCCAGCCAGTTCGAGGCAAAGGTCAGCAGCGTCGAGACGCACAGCACACCATCGGCGCCCCCACGCGCGGCGGAATAGGCGCTTGAGAGCAGGCTGAACGCCTCGCTGACGGCGGGCGCCAGGCGCTGGCCGGGTTCGGTCAGCACGATCTGGCGCGGCTGGCGCAGGAACAGCGGCGAACCGATGCGCTCTTCCAGAAGCTTGATCTGATAGCTGGCGGCGGCCTGCGTCATGCCGAGTTCCTGCGCGGCCTTGGTGAAGGAGAGATGCCGCGCGACGGCTTCGAACACCCTGATGGCCTGCAGCGGCGGCAACTGGGCGAGCTGTGGTGCCTTGAGATCGGGCATAAGCCCTCCTTATGGGTCGTGATCGACGTTTGATTGGCGGCAAGAGGCAATCAGGCCGATATCTGGTGTCAACGATCAATCAAGTTCAAGCATAGCGGAGGCTGAAGATCATGACCACGGTACAGCAAAAGCTCGATTCGACCCCGGCGCAGAGCTGGTTTTCCCTGCTGGTGCATGAATTTTCCCTGCTTGTGCACCGCCGGCGCGGCTACGTCGACGTCCGGGAGCTGTCGCCGCATTTGCAGCGCGACATGGGTTTTCTCGACGGCAACGACCCGTCCGGGCGCTGCAAATAAACGTGTTGGATTTTATCGATGGGCCGCTTAATCTATCAGGAACCGTCGAGCAAAGCCGTGGCGGTCCGCTCGTCGGTGATGAGGCCATTGACCAGCCGGCGGTTCACAGCGGCCAGGATGCCCGGCAACTTACGCTCGCCCATGGCGAGCGCAATGACCAGCGACTTTTCGCGTGACGGCAAGGCTGCCGACGATACCCGGTCGTTGGTGATGCCCTCGATCATGCGGCCTTCCCGATCGAACACCCAGCCGACGATCTCGGCGACGCCGCCAGCCTTTTGCAACGCCTTCAACTCGCTTTCCGAGATAAAACCGTCCTCGTAGAGCGGCGCCTTCGGGCCGAGATCGCCGATGCCGACAAAGGTCACGTCGGCTTCCGCGGCCAGCGCCAGCGTCGGTTGGATCATCGGCTGGGCAAGCAGCATCTCGCGCTCTTCCGGCGACGAGGCGATGACCGGCAGCGGCATCGGGAACGAGCGCGCCTTGACCCGGTCGGCCATGGTGAAGATGACGTTGTAGAAGGCGGCCGAACCGTCGGGCGAGATGTTGCCGGTCAAGGACACAACCTTGTGCTGCGAGCATTCCATCGGCGGCAATTGCTCGATCGCCGCCTTCAGCGTGCGGCCGGTGCCGATGGCCAAGACGATGGGCGTCGGTGACCGCAGCCGCCGCTCGATCTCGGCCGCAGCCGCCTCGGCAATGCCGATCGTGGTCGAGGATGAGGTTGGATCGCTCGGCACCACTTCGACGAGGTCGAGCGCGAAGCGTGACTTCAGTCTAGCTGCGAGATCAAGGCAATTGGCGATCGGGTGATCGACGCGAACCTTGATCAGCCCCTCCGACACCGCCAGCGACACCAGCCGCTGCGCCGTCTGCCGGGAAATGCCGAGCGTGGCGGCGATCTGGTCCTGGGTGTTGCCGGCAACATAATAAAGCCAGCCGGCGCGCGCTGCCTCGTCCAGCCTGCTGCTGCCGCCGTCTTGCCGCGAATTCAAAATGTGCCTCCAGCCCTGCCCCTTTGCCCGCCCTTGGGCGAAGCGTCAATAGTCTTGCAGGGAATGTGTCGGCGCGCAATTGTCTATCGGCAGGGCAATTGCTTGCTGCTTCGATCCGGCCGCCGCGCGGCAACCAACCAAGCGAAAATCGCCAGCGGACGGGCTCGGCGGTTTATCTCCTGATACAAACGCTTTAAGGGGATCGGCAAAAGGAGCCTCGCATGACGCCGAAAGCGGTTTTCTGGGATATGGACGGCACGCTGGTCGACAGCGAGCCGCTGCATGAGGCGGCCTTGGTGGCGGCGCTGCGCAGCGTCGGTATCACGCCGCCGGCCGACCTGCATGAGCGGGTGCTGGGCGTCGCCGCCGCACCGGTCTACGAGATGCTGCGCAGCGAGTTCGGCCTCGACCTGCCCTTCGACGACTGGATCGTGCGCAAATACGATCACTACATCCCGATGGCCGAGACGCTGAAGCCGCGCCCCGGCGCGATCGAACTGTTCAACGAGTTGCGCGCGCTCGGCGTGCAGCAGGCGGTGGTGTCCAATTCCGACCGGGTGATCGTCGATGCAAATCTGAGTGCCGTCGGCCTGATCTATCCCGGCATGCGCACGATCAGCCGAAACGACGTGCGCGAAGGCAAGCCGCATCCCGAGCCGTTCCTGCGCGCCGCATGGCTGGCCGGCGTCGATCCTTCAGACGCGGTGGCCGTCGACGACAGCGTTACCGGCGCCACATCAGGCCTGGCTGCGGGGATGCGGACGATCTTCTGGCCGGAAGCGCCGATGGCAGGACCGAAGGGCGCTGTCGTGATCAACAGTGCGGAAGAGTTGCGGGCTCGGTTGGGACTCTGAGTGAGCCTATGAACGTCGGCGCTGCCCCTCATCCCCCTGCCGGGACCTTCTCCCCGTGAACGGCATAGGCGCTAAGATAGGTATTGCCCTGCGGAATCGGGTGTGATTCTACACTGCGATGACA